>NZ_JBHUHX010000038.1:0-44466 GCF_042682685.1 Thiorhodococcus fuscus | reverse complement strand
TTGCAAAAGGCTTCAAAGATAAATCTGACCGCCTAAAGGCGGTGGTTTTAACCCTGCTTCGGACAATAAATTGCAGCTCTCAAACTTTCAGCAGCAGAAGGGTATTGCGAGTCATAAAATAACTCTTGAAATTGCACCTCGTCTCTGTGAACCCGTACCCACCAACCATGCATCTTAGAATAATCGTATCTTGTTATACCCATAGGTATATGAAAGTTCTCGGGGTCACCAAGAGCTTTTTCTAATGTATCCTCCAAATATTGGTCATCAAATATCGTCATCCTTAATTACACTAACAATTGATTATACCGTTTCCGTGTAAATTACCACGTTTCGAGAGAAGTTGACGCACTTACCCATCACTTGGAACCATATCTTCCGTTTATCCTGCTTCCGAGACTGTGAACACAGAAAGGGGAATCTGCCCGCCCCTTCCGCCCTAGCTTTGCAGTGCAGGCCGGCTCTCCGCTACCCACATGCTGCAGTCCCCTGGCATCGGCCGTCAATGAGTTGGTTTCACAGAGCCTTTGCGCCAACCGCCGATCCATCCAACACCTTGCGCAGACCTTTCTCGACGGCAGCGAGCACGGCCATCGGCTGATCGCGGAGAAAGAAATGACCGTCGTCGATCAGGATCTGCTCGAAGCTCTCCTCCGTGGCCTGCCGCCACTCGCTCATCGCCGGAGGAGTCGCGACCGGATCCTGGCGGCCGGACAGAACCACCAGCGGCACGGGCAAGGTCCTGCCCTCCTCGGGAGGCGAATAGGTTTCGACCAGGCGGAAATCCGCCCTCAGCACCGGCAGGAAGGTCTCCCAGAGTTCGGGATGCTGATCGAAGGGGAATCGGTGCGGATCGTAGGCCCGCAGCCGCTCGCGCATGGCGGCCTCGTCGAGGCGATGCAATGGATGGGTGCGTTCGCGCCACGCGGGCAAGGTGGCCGAGACGAAGAGGCAGACCGGTAGGGATCGGCCCTCCAGGAAACGGCGTCGAGCGAGCGCGTAGGCGACGCATCCGCCGAGCGAATGGCCGAACAGTGCATAGGGACGGCGCAGCACATCCGGCAGGGCAGCCTCGAGCCAGTCGAGCATGGGATCCATCTCGCGAAACGGCGTCTCGTTGAATCGCGTCTCGCGTCCCGGGGGACAGACGGCATGCAGACGGACACCCATCCGGGGAGCCTCCTTCTCCCAGGGCCGGAACACATTGGCGCCCCCTCCGGCATAGGGCAGACAAATCAAATCGATCATGGCTGCTCGATCGGTACACCTCGGGATTGAGTCGGCTGGCTCTTCTCGGACGGAATATCGCCGGCCCGATCCGCCGGGTCCGTGGGAGTGGCCGGAGGATTCCCGGTCCCGAGATCGGAACCATCGGGATTCGAGACCGGCTGGCTGGGATCTGGTGCCTCTCGCGTCTCCGGCAGGGATGGATCCGGGATCTTCCCATCGAAGATATCGGGAACCGCCGCTTGATCTGGCCCCATCTCCGCTGGGAGTTCGGTCCTGGTGTCGAGGATCAGAGGCAGACCGTTCGCCGAGTTGCCGATGACCACCACCTTGGTGTTGTTGGACTCGGCCAGCTTGAGCGTCGCCTCGATCCCTCTCCAGCGCAGATAGCTCTCGGAAATGGCCGGTGTGACGATCTCCTGGAAGCGACGGATACCCTGGGCCTCGATGGCCTTGCGGTCGCTCTCGTACTTTTCGCGCTGGGCGCGAAAGGCATACTCCTGGACCTTCTGCGCCTGCTCCAGCTTCTGTTCGATCGCGGCGCGCAACTGAGGCGGCAGCTTGACGCGCTTGATGAGGACATCCTCGAGATTGATGAGATTGTCGTCGTCGGCCTCGGTCGCCCGGTGCGATCCGATGCCGTTCGGATGGTTCTGAGACACGATATCCCGGTAGATCTCGTCCTGAACCGAGCCGCGCTCGACGCTGAACAGCTTGTCCGCGTCGTGCCGCGCGATCACCTCCCGGGCCACCGATCCGACGACTGGAATCAGGAGCGTATTCAGATAGTTCGGCCCGATGTTCTCGTTGAGCTCGACGATTCCGGCCCGTTGCGCGCGCCAGCGGAAGGTCAGGGTGATCTCCAGGTGCAGGCCGTCGCGCGACACCACCTCGTAGGCCTGATCGCTCGACTGCAGCCTGACGTCATAGGTGTAGAACTTGTCCCACGGCAGGATGATGTGCAGACCTTCGGACATGGGGCCGAGCGAACGGCGCTCGCCCCCCCAGAACAGACGGTGCCAGACGATGCTCGCGTGTCCGACCGGCGTCGTGAAGACCATCCGGTTCCAGAGGATGATGACGGCGAAGACCATGACCAGGACGGTAAAGGCCATCCCGTTGGTCAGACGTCGTCTTCGCTTGCTCACTGTCGCCATGCTTCGCCGTCCTCGGTGATGCGTCCTTCGGCCATATGCAGCCGGCGGTCGCAGCAGTCGAAATAGCTGTCGTCGTGCGTGACCGCCAGTATCGTCAGACCTTCCGCCTTCAGGCGGGGCAGGATCTCATGATAGAAGCGTCGGCGTGTCGCGGGATCCTGATCCGCCGCCCATTCGTCGAGCACCAGGATCTGACGCTGCTCGGCGAGCGCCAGGGCCAGCCCCACGCGTTTCTTCTGGCCGGTCGAGAGTGCATTGGCGTCGATGAAGCCGAGATCGTCGCCGAGCTTGTGACGAATGTCGAACTCGACCAGCCACTGCTCCAGGCGTTCGAGACCGGCATCGTCCAGGCCATAGGGATGCTGGAAGACATGGAAATCGGAGAAGACGCTCGCGAAGAGATTGCGGTAGGACTGCGGTGGATAGTGCGCCAGACGTTCGCCATTGAGCCGCATGGCGCCCTCGTGACGCGGATAGAGACCCGTGATGATCCGCAGCAGCGTCGTCTTTCCGGAGCCGTTGCCGCCGGTGACGAAGAGGATCTCGCCCTTTTGCAATTGCAGATCGATGTCGCGGATCGAAAAGCCGTTCTCGCCGGCATGCGAATAGGACAGGGATTCGAGCCTCAGTTCCTGGAACGCGGGAACGCGGCCGTTGGAGCGATCGGAATCGTGCCGATCGGCGAGCGCCTCGACTCGGTCCTGAAAGGCGCCGATCTCGGCGAGCGCGAAGCGTGCCGTGGTGACCTGCTGAAAGGTCTGGACGACGCTGCTGATCGGCCCCAGCAGGAAGATGACCGCAACGACGATGCGAGAGATATCGGTCTGCTCCACGCCGGTGATGAGGGGTAGGACGAAGACGACGGCGCCGGCCATCAGATAGGAGGCCGAGTTGCCGGTCGCCAGCATGGATGCGAAATGGGCCGCCGCGTTGCTGCGGCACATGGCCAGTTCCTCGGAGCGCTCGATCATGTCGTTCTGGAACGCCGAGCGCTTGTCGGGATTGAGGCGAAGTTCCTTCTTGCCCCGCACCAGACCTTCGGCCAGGTCGCGAAAGGCCTCCTCCGAGCGGACGGCCAGCGACAGATCCTCGTCGAGACGACTCCGGCTCGCCAGAAAACCCATCACCGTCACGGCGACCACGATGGTGGTCAGGGCCGCGGCCATCGGCGAGAGGATCACCAGGTATCCAAACATGAACACCAGGAGGACGACGCCCTCGACGCCGGCGACGATCGGGACGAGCGTCTGCGACAGGGTTCCGTAGTGGGCGCCGATCCCGTCGATGACGCTCCGCAGACCGAGCGCCTGGACGTCTTCGAGCGAGAGGCGCAGTACGTTCCGGGTCGTCGACAGACGACGCTCGTGCAGGGCGAGTTCGATCGCCTGGGTCGCCTCGCGGATCAGGTAGTTCTGGGACCAGCGATAGATGACGAGCAGTGCCAGGAAGCCGAAGGCGATCAGGTCCGAATAGCCGTGGTATTCGACCTCGCGCGCCTCGGCATTGAGCAGCAGCAGAACGGTGGTCCCGCAGACCGCGGACAGCAGCGCGACCAGGGAGAGATTCAGGATACCGCCATCGTCCAGTCCGCCGATCAGACCCCGCCAGACCCCGGGACGTCGCTTCCGGGCGCGCGTCCCCACCTCGCCGAAGAGTGCGAGCAGGCGGTCACCGAGTGAGGCCGAGCCTTCGGCCCTATCTTCCCGGCGCATGCCGCGGACCAGCCGTTGCGCTGAATTCGATCATGGGGACGGATCTCGAAGGGTTCGTCGGCCGATCGGCCGTCGACCCTGCGCTGGAGAGATGGACGCTCGGCGATCGCCTGGTCACCACCGAGGCGATCCGGCGCCTATCGTTTGCGGGCTTGACGAGGGGGCATCGGCGACTTGGCACTTCCCTGCATATCCTTCGGGCTCGTGAGCAATACCACCAATGCCATCACGATCGGGGAGATCATCAGCGACAGCAGAAAGGTTCCTGAGAAGCCAATGATCCGATCCCGGCCCAAGACACCGACATAGACGCAGAATGCGACATAGAGGATGACCAGGATCAGATACATGGTCCGGGCGGCTACTTGGACTTGGCGGAGTCGAACTCCTTCTTGAGATCGTCCTTGACGGCATCGACGCTGAAATCGCCGATCGAGCCACCGCCCTCGAAGTGGCGGACGAATATCTTGCCGATCGCATAGGTCGCGGCGGCGGCGAAGGCGGCCAGACCGGCGCTGCCGAGCAGCGTGCCCGACATGGGGATCACCTTCAGCGAAGAGCCCAGCAGGCTGGCGCTGATCGCGGCCGGGGCCAGGGTGCCGAGCAAGGCCGAGATCAGGCCCTTCAGGGTCTCCTTGTCCGCGTCCTCTCCGTAGGCGGCGGCCAGGCGGCGCACCATCTCGACCTGAACCGCGCCGATGGCGAGCAGATCGAGATAGGGAACGGGGACGACGGCCGCCGCAGCAGACCAGCTCACCGAGGACGAAATGATCTTGGATACGCGGTCTTGATGACTGACATTCTCTGGCGTTTCAGCCTGGACATCTTCAGTGGTCGGATTCGCTGCGGTAACCATTGGCGGAACCTCTCGGCGGAATGACTGGGATGAATGAACTGGGCTGGGTCAGTCGGGAGTATAGCAGTGGGAATATTTTTGGCGGCCTAATTCGCCCGTCTTTTCGTGTGTGACCGCGACGGCCAAGTCCTGTAAAACGACCGATGACCGCAGCGCGGACCAATGCATCACCAAAACGCATAGCGACTTCACAAAAACATGATTCTATTAGTCTTTCAAACCAAAAAAGAGCACATTTTTTTCGACCATGCCCACACTGCCTAGCGCCCACGCCCTTGCCCTCAGACTGGCGGATGCCCTCGTCGACGGCAAAGTGGCTCTTGCGGCAGCCGATCCGCGTCAACGTTACGCGCTCTTCCACCCCGAGCGCGCGGCCATCCGCCATGCGGTTCCCAAAAGGGTGAACGAGTTCTCTGCTGGACGTGCTGCAGCCCGTCTTGCGCTCTCGGAACTCGGCGTTCCGGCCACCACGATACCGATGGGTTCCGACCGCGCACCGATATGGCCACCCGGCATCCGAGGATCCATTACGCATTCTTCGGACACCTGCCTGGCAGCCGCCGCATGGGACTCCGACATCCGATTGCTTGGACTTGACGTCGAGCCGGATCGGCCGCTTGAAAGCGATCTCGTGCCCATGGTCTGCACGGATGCAGAGCGAACCTGGTTGGCCACGAAAACCATGCCGGGTCGTTACGCCAAGTTGATCTTCAGCGCCAAGGAATCGGTCTACAAGGCCCAATACCCCCACAGCCGAACCCTTTTCGGCTTCGAGACGCTCAACGTCGAGGTGGACATCGCTCGCGATCGATTCGACGCCATCTTCCGCGAAGAGGTCCCTGGGTTCTCCTTAGGGACCAAGATCGCGGGACGTTTCCTGATCGATTACGGATTAATCGTGACGGCGGTTGTTGAACCGACCTGATGGAGATCGCCGCACCCGGCCCCTACAGAGGCACCGGACCGAAGCGTATCAACCGATCCGGCGCAGCAGATCCACCCGGTGCGGTTTGAGGAAGCGTGCGCCCGCTGGGGTGAGATGGCGCTCGAAGGCAGCGCGCACTTCGGCGATCCGGGCCTCATCGAGATTGAAGTCGCTGTGCGTGACCTGGATAAAGCGAGCGGCGAAGGCATCCCAATCCGCGTAAACGCCCTCGGCCTCGTAAAAGACTTCACGCTCCGAGGCAAAGAGCCCCCGTTCGACCGCGCCCGTCAAGGCCCCGAACGCCGCCTCCCGGACTTCGCGTTCGTCGTTGACCAATCGCATCAGTTGATTGAAATCGCCGGCATAAACGGGTTCTGTGACATAGAGCAGCCCGCCCGGAACCAGCACCCGATGAATCTCGGCAAGCGCCCGGTCCATGAGCGCGCAAGGAACGTGATGCAGCGATTTGAACATGAACACCAGATCGTAGCTGCCATCCGGATCGGCGATCGCCTCGGCCCCGCCATAGCGGAATGTCACGTTGGGAAGATCCGCAACGGCCAAATTCTTTTCGAGCTGAATGCGGTCCACCTCGGTCGCCGTGATGTCGCCGGCCCCGAATCGGGTGGCAAGCATCCGAGTCATCCAAGCCGCGCCGCATCCCAGCTCCAGAATTCGGCGTCCACGCACATCCACCAGTTCTTCCATGACATCCGCCTCATCGCAACGGCGATAGGCCATCGGGTCGTTGATTCGCATCACAGGCGTCTCCAATCGTTTGAAACCAGCCGATGTCCCCGCCGTGGCCATCGCCCTTCGCTCGACCAAGACAGCCCGCGAATCTAAGCCTTATACTATGGCCTCTTTCGCAGGGATCGGCGACTTGGCCACACCCATGCCACGCGGGCTCATGACGAGAACTCGGACAGTGTCCCACCATTCGCATTTCGCGTCCGCCCGCCAGCCAAGGCTCACGCCGCCCCGGCATCGAGCCCTGCCAAGTCGACTCGCCCCCCACTCTTCACCGCATCCAGAGGCACTGAGCACGCATGTTTGCCCGGCTCTCGCTCGTTCTGATCCTTCTGGCCGCACTTGTCGGCGGTCTGTCCTTTCTGAAATACACCCAGATCCAGAAACAGATGGCCCAATTCTCGACGCCGATGCCGCCCCCGACGGTATCCGCCGCGACGGTCGTGGCCAAGACCTGGGAACCGACCCTGAGCGCCGTCGGCACGGTGAAGGCCGTGCAGGGTGTCTCAGTCAACAATGAGGTCGCCGGACAGGTCAAGTCGATCCTGTTCGCGTCCGGCGCCGAGGTCGAGAAAGGTACACTCCTGGTTCAGCTCGACGACGACGTCGACCGGGCCGACCTGGAGGGACTGGTCGCCGCCGAGCGCCTCGCCGAGATCAAGCTGAAGCGCAACACCAGTCTGCTCCGCGACCGCGCCGTGGCCCAAGGCGATGTGGACGAGACCACCGCGCAGCTCGACCAGGCGCGGGCGCTCGTCAAGGCCAAACAGGCAGTCATCGATCAGAAGCAGATCCGTGCGCCCTTCGCCGGTCAGCTCGGCATTCGTCAAATCGACCTCGGACAGTATCTCGCAGAGGGATCGACGATCGTCTCGCTGGTGGCGCTCGATGTCGTCTATGTCGACTACGCACTGCCCGAGCGCGACCTGCCGCAACTCGTGCTCGGACAATCGGTACGCATCCAGGTCGCCGCCCAGCCCGACCATGTCTTCACGGGTCGCATCGAGGCGATCAGCCCCAGCCTCGACAAGATGACCCGCAACGTCTCGATCCGGGCGCGCTTCGACAACCCGGAGCATCTGCTGCGCCCGGGGATGTTCGCCCGCACCACCACGGTGCTGCCGGCCGAGAAACGCACGCTCGTGATCCCGCGCCAGGCCGTGACCTTCAACACCTACGGCGACTCGGTCTTCCTGATTCAGGACACGGACGGCAAGCCCAAGGTACAGCGTCGCCAGATCCGTACCGGCGCGGTCCGCGACGACGAGGTCGTGATCCTCGACGGACTCGCGGAAGGCGATCGCGTCGTCTCGGCCGGTCAGGTCAAGCTGACCAACGGCCAGGAGATCGCGATCCAGGACGAGACCGCGCCCAGCGCGGCCGATCAACCCCAGCAGCCGTAGCCGAACGCGATGAAATTCACCGACATCTTCGTCCATCGCCCCGTACTGGCGAGCGTGGTGAGCCTGCTGATTCTAGTGCTCGGCATTCGCTCCTTCCTCGACCTGGAGGTTCGCCAGTATCCCGAGACCAAGAACACGGTCGTCACCGTCACCACCGCCTATCCCGGTGCGAGCAGCGACCTGGTCCAGGGCTTCATCACCCAGCCACTGCAGCAGGCGATCGCCGAGGCCGACGGCATCGACTTTCTCTCATCCACCAGCTCGGCGGGCGTCTCGGTCATCGAGGCCAACATGCGCCTCAACTACGACCCCAACGCCGCCGTCGCCGAGATCCAGGCCAAGGTCGCCAGCCAGCTCAACGTCCTGCCCGAGGCCGCCCAGAACCCGGTGATCGACTCGACCACGGGCGACAGCACGGCGCTCATGTACCTGGCCTTCTACAGCGAGGAGATGGAGCTGCCCCAGATCACGGACTATCTGATCCGCGTGGTCCAGCCCCAGTTGCAGGCGGCCCAGGGCGTGGCCAAGGCCGAGCTGTTCGGCAACAAGACCTTTGCCATGCGCATCTGGCTGGACCCGGCACGCATGGCCGCGTTCAAGGTGACCGGACAGGAGGTCGCCGAGGTCCTGCAGACCAACAACTATCTGGCGGGCCTCGGACATACCCAGAGCAACATGGTCCAGATCGATCTTTCGGCGACGACCGACGTCAGCCAGGTCGAGGACTTCCGTCGACTGGTGATCCGCGAGGAAGGCGGCGCGCTGGTGCGGCTGGAAGACATCGCCGACATCGAAATGGGCGCGGCCGATTACGACTCGACCACCCTCTACAAGAGCATCCCCGCCATCTTCATCGGCATCGAGCCGGCCCCGGGGTCCAACCCGCTCGATGTCGCCAAACGCGTCCACGACCTCATGCCCACGCTGGAGGCCGGCTTCCCCGAAGGGTTGAAGGCCTCCGTCGCCTACGACGCCAGCGAATTCATCCAGCAATCCATCGACGAGGTTTTCAAGACCCTCGCCGAGGCGGTGCTGATCGTGCTGCTGGTGATCTTCCTCTCGCTCGGCTCGCTGCGTGCGGCGCTCATTCCCTCGGTTGCGGTGCCGCTGTCGATCATCGGCGCCGGATTCCTGATGCTGCTGATGGGCTTCTCCATCAACCTGCTGACCCTGCTGGCGATGGTGCTGGCGATCGGCCTGGTGGTGGATGACGCCATCGTCGTGGTCGAGAACGTGCATCGCCATCTGGAGATGGGCAAATCCAAACACCAAGCGGCGATCGATGCGGCACGCGAGCTGGCACTGCCCATCATCGCCATGACCACCACGCTGATCGCGGTCTATGCCCCGATCGGCTTCATGGGCGGTCTGGTGGGCTCGCTCTTCATCGAATTCGCCTTCACACTCGCCGGAGCCGTTCTGGTTTCCGGGATCGTCGCGCTCACACTCTCGCCCATGCTCTCGGCCGCAGCGCTGCGCGGCAGCGGTCAGCAGGGGCGCTTCGAACAGGCGGTCGAGCGTTTCTTCCATGGGTTGTCCAACGGCTACCGGCGCCTGCTCCACGGCTGGCTCAAATTTCCCAGCGCCACCATCCTGGTCGCGATCGTCGTGCTGCTGGCCATCTATGGCATGTACACCATGACCCAGAAGGAACTGGCCCCGACCGAGGACCAGAGCATCCTCTTCTTCATGGCGACCTCGCCGCAAACCGCCACCATCGACTACAACCAGCGTTACGTCGGTCAGATGCGGCCGATCTTCGAGTCCTTCCCGGAATACTACGAGAGCTTCATCCTGGTCGGCTTCGGCGATTCGACCACGACCTTCGGCGGCTTCAAGATGCCGCCGTCCGACAAGCGCAGCCGCTCGCAGATGGAGGTCCAGCCCCAGCTGCAGGGGGCCATGTCCCAGATCACGGGACTCGACACGGTGGTCTTTCCGCTGCCGAGCCTGCCGACTCCCGGAAGCGGCATGCCGATCGAGTTCGTCATCCTGTCCGATCGCAGCTTCGACGAGCTCGGTGAGCTTTCGGACCAGCTGCTCGGCAAGGCGATGGGAAGCGGGAAATTCATGTTCCTGATGAAGGACGTCAAGCTGGAGCGTCCCCGAACCGTCTTGGATGTGAACCGCGACCTGGCGGGCGACCTCGGCATCGACATGCGGACCCTGGGCACCAGCCTCTCGTCGATGCTCAACGGCGATTACGTCAACTGGTTCAGTCTGGAGGGACGCAGCTACAAGGTGATCCCGCAGGTGAAGCAGGACTATCGCGGCGACATCAAGCGGGTGCTGGACTATCAGATCCGCACCGCCAGCGGCGATCTGGTCCCGCTCAGCGCCCTGATCGACACCCATGATCTGGTCGAACCCTCTAAGCGGACCCAGTTCCAGCAGCTCAACGCGGTGACCCTCTCGGGCGTCATGACGCCCGGCATGACCCTTGGCGACGCCCTGAGCTATCTGGAACAGGAGGCCAGAGACATCTTTCCGCGCGGCACACGCATCGACTACAAGGGAGAGTCGCGCCAATACAAGACCGAAGGCTCCGCCCTGGAGGTGACCTTCTTCCTCTCGATTCTGGTCATCTATCTGGTGCTCGCCGCCCAGTTCGAGAGCTGGCGCGATCCCTTCGTCATCCTCATGTCGGTGCCGCTCTCCATCGCCGGGGCCATGGCCTTCCTCTTCCTCGGGTTCGCAAGCGTCAACATCTACACCCAGGTCGGGCTCATCACCCTCATCGGACTCATCGCCAAGAATGGCATTCTCATCGTCGAGTTCGCCAATCAGCTGCGCGAGAAGGAAGGGCTGTCCAAGCACGAGGCGATCGAGCAGGCCTCGGAGACCCGGCTGCGCCCCATCCTCATGACCACGGTCGCCATGCTGGTAGCGATGGTGCCGCTCCTGACTGCGGGCGGACCTGGAGCCGTGAGCCGCTTCGACATCGGTCTGGTGATCATCACCGGGCTCGGCATCGGCACCGTCTTCACGCTCTTCGTGGTCCCGGCCTTCTATCTGCTGCTCTCGCCGGCCCAGCAGCGGGCGACGGACGCGATCGAAAAGGCAAACCCGACGCTCCGCCCCCAGGAATAAGGGATAGGGGCATGGATGCCCACCGATGAATCGAACCCCCGAACGGGGCTCGAAAGCGATAGACAGGACGGTTCAGGATCGACAGGATGGATCGAGAATCCGAGCTTCGGTCCTTCCATCTCTAACGAGCCATCGTCCTTGAATCGACGACGAGGAGCCGCGCGATGCAATCACGACCCAGAATCGACCGCTGGCTGTCCATTCTCTTCCATTACATCGAGAAGTTCGTCCTGGTCATCGTCGGCGGTCTGGCGCTCGTCGGTATCGGGCAGCTCATGTTCGGGATCTATCAGCATGGCGAGGTCAGGCTCGAAGACCTGTTGCTCATGTTCATCTTCATCGAGATCATGGCGATGGCAAACGTCTATTTCGTCCGCCGCGCCGTGCCCTTCACCTACCCCATGTTCATCGCCGTGACCGCGCTCTCCCGGCTCATCGTGCTGCAAGGCAAGAACATCGCCCCCGAGAACCTACTCTACGAGAGCGGCGCCATCGTGCTGGTGAGCATGGCCATCCTCATCATCCGGTACAGCCGCGCCTTCAGCGAAGACGACACGGCCGAGGAGAAAGAAACCAGCGATGACCGGCACGATCGATGATCGCGCGCCCCTGACCCATCATTTGAGATAAGCGGGCACCACCGCGTCGATGTCGGTCGCCGTCAATCCGAGCTCGGCCAAACCCTTGGTGCGGCAGACGCTATCCACCTGGAGCGAAAGATAGTTGTCCATGGTAAAGGGCTTGCCGGGCAGAACCTGGAAGACCTTGGCCTGAATCCGGGCCGCACCATCGCTCAACGGAATCACTCGAACCGGGCGGCCGATCCGCTCTCCGGTATAGACGACCAGATCGCGCAGTGAGAAGACGCGCGGACCGCAGAGTTCATAGAACTTGCCGTAGGTGGACGGATCGTCGAGCGATTTGACCATGGCCTCGATCACGTCACCGACATAGACGGGGGCGAATCTGGATTCGGCGCAGGCCAAGGGAAAGGGTCCGGGCAACAGATGCAGAAGACGCGCGAAACGATTGAAGAAGCTGTCGCCGCGTCCAAAGATCACCGAGGGTCGAAAACTCGTGACGGCCAGGCCCCGAGCGGCGGCGGCGTGCGCCATGGCCTCGCCGCGCCCCTTGGTGCGCAGATACTCGCTCGGTCCTTTCTCGGCATCGGCATTGAGCGCGCTCATCTGCAGAAAGCGACCGACACCGGCATCGAGGGCGGCCTGGGTCGCGTGCTCGACGAGCCTGACGTGCGACGCCTCGAAACCGCGCCCAGAGCCCGGATTGAGGATTCCGACCAGATTGATCAGGGTACCGCACCCGTCCATCGAGCGGGCCAGACCCTCGCTCGACCAATCCCGAAGCTCGACGATCTCGCAGTTCGGAATCAGACGCAACGCCCGAAAACGATGGGGGTGTGCCGTTGCGACCCGAGATCGAATGCCGGCACGCGATAGACGGTTCAACAGATGTTGACCGACGAAGCCGGTCCCGCCAAGAACAAAGACGCGATTCGTGTGATTCATTGGATTCTGTTATCGATGGATGCTGTTTCCGATCGCCTTTTTCACCCATCAGATGGATACCCGACCGGCCTAGGGACACCCCCCAGATGAGGCGCTCGATTGCGAAGTGTCGCGTATTATAGCCACCAGCTCGCAAACCACCCTCATCCGTCCGAACCCTAAGGCTCGATCGTCTCTGAAACATGTCCCCCATCGAACTTTCCGCCTACATTCTCATCGGCGCATTCTCCGGACTCCTCGCCGGCCTCTTCGGGGTCGGCGGCGGTGCCGTCATCGTTCCGGCGCTGATCCTCGTCTTCGGCCATATCGCCATCGGTGGCGACTGGGTCCCGCATCTCGCCGTCGGCACTTCGCTCGCGACCATCATCGGCACCGGCGCGGCCTCGGCACGCGCCCATCATCGGCGCGGAGGCGTCCGCTGGGAGCTCTTCGCCAAACTGGTTCCCGGCATCGTGATCGGCGTCTGGATCGGCGCGGCGGTGGTTTCCTGGATTCCAGCCGACTGGCTCAAACGGCTCTTCGCCGTTTTTCTCGCCCTGGTGGGAAGCCGCATGCTGCTGAGCCAATCGAAAAACGCTCAGACCCGCCCAATGCCCGGCATGCCCGGACTCCTGGCCGCCGGAGGCGGTATCGGTCTGTTCTCATCGCTGGTCGGCATCGGCGGAGGGACCCTGACCGTCCCCTTTTTGAACAGCCGGGGGATCGACATGCGTCAGGCGGTCGGCACCTCGGCGGCCTGCGGTCTACCGATCGCCATCGCTGGGGCTATCGGATTCGTACTGGCCGGATGGGGACGTGAGGGGCTGCCGCCGCTGGCCACCGGATTCGTCTATTGGCCGGCGGTCCTCGGGATGCTGCTCGCCAGCATGCCCACGGCACCCTGGGGCGCGCGACTGGCCCACCGGCTCCCGGTCAAGACGCTGAAACGGCTGTTCGGCGTGCTGCTGCTACTGATCGCGACGGACCTCGCCTTCGGGTAAGGCAGCTACCAGCTACCAGCTACCAGCTACCAGCTACCAGCTACCAGCTACCAGCATGAGGATAGCGGCTGGCGGCTGGCGGCTGGCGGCTGGCGGCTGGATAATCAATGCCCAAGCAGCAAACGCCGATAGAGAAAGACCTGGCCGCTCGGATCGCGTAGCGCCAAGCGGCCCTGGTCGAGCGCGTACTCGAAGGTCTGAGTGAAATTCTGCTGCCGGTTGGTCAGCTCGACGCGCCCGTCGAGAACGCGGATATCGCCGTCGATGTGTGGGTTGCAGACGGAATAGATCCGATAGAGGGCTCCCTGCACGATCAGGAGCCCGCCCTGATTGTCCTCCCACACCCCCTCCAGGGGGCCAGGCGTCCAATTCGAGCCGGCTTCTTGTCCCGACGTCATCATGCCCCGATAGGCGCGATCCGCCATCCGCGTCATGTTGGCCGCCGCGCCCTGCGCCGGGTTGCCGCTCCCAGGCCAGGAACCGAACGCGGACGGCCATCCGTCGACGCTGGGCGGCGTCGGGTAGCCAGGCGTTCGTGCCCCACCGGCCGCATCGTTGAACCCCATGCTTTCCATCATGCGCGCGATGGCATGGGCCATCGCCTGGGCTGGCGTCTCGTCCGCCGCCACCCAACCGGTCGCACCCAGCCCAAAGAGACAGGCCAAGAGCAGATGGGGCCGAAACCGGTGAGCGAGACGCGGGATGATCATCAGGATGGAACCAGAAAGCGAGAGGTCAGGGGTGCGGCATCGATCGCCCAGCGGACGCGAGCGCGGAGGACGAAGTCTAGCAGATGGGACCAGGATCCCAGTCATTCAGCGGCTGGAGTTCCGCCGAAACGCGGCGCCGGGTATTGGCGGCAGGAGATCGCTCGCACGCCTGATGTCGAGGCCCAGACGGGCGGCGTAGATGATCCGGTAGGTCAGCACGCGTTCGACGTAGCCTCGGGTCTCGGCGAATGGGATCTCCATGATCCAAAGGTCGGCGTCCATGCAAGACTCAGGCAGCCACTGGGCGACGCGCCGAGGTCCGGCATTGTAGGCCGCCGTCGCCAGGGCCGGATGACCGAAACGATCGCGCATCTGAGCCAGATAGGTGCTGCCCAAAACGATGTTGAGGGCCGGATCGAGTAGATCCCAACGCGAGGGCGCATCCAGCTCCAGCGAGGCGGCGACCTCGCCCGCCGTCTCGGGCATCAGCTGCATCAATCCGATGGCGCCGACCGGAGAGGCCACGGTTCGGGCGAAGACGCTCTCCTGGCGCAAAATGGCGAAGACCCAGTCCGGCTCGATGCCGATCTGCCAGGACTGGTCCAGCACCTCCTCGCGGTATTCGAGCGGAAAGCGCAGCTCCAAATCGTCCCAGTATCCGGTGCGGGCGAGCGTGAAGACGGCCTGGTCGTGCCAGCGCCTGACATCGGCGATGAAGGCTGCGGCCATCAGGTCCGCCTCGTCCATGTCCGCCGTTAGGGTACGCCATTCGCGACGAATGTCGGTCTCGCGACCGAGTCGTTCCAGTTCGCTGATCCGTCGATAGGCCGGAGTCAGCAGGATGCGGCGAATGCGTTCCGGCTCGGCCGGCGTCGGTCGGTGCGACAGATTGTAGGACTCCCCGACCCGATCGGCAGCCAGGAATCCCCAGAGACTGCGCTGGCGCGCCGCCTGACGGAAGCCGGCCAAGGCCGCCTCCGTGCGTCCGAGCTGCGCGTCCGCCCGCGCCTGCCAATAGAGCCAGCGATCGCGCTTGACCTCGCTGTCCGGCATGCGCGCGACCCATTTGGCCAACCAGTCCCAGGCCCTCAGAGCGAGGGCGGCACGCAGTCGCGCTTCCTGCTGGGACAGGTTGGATGTCGTCGCGACGAGGTGGTCCCAATAGAGAAGTCCTAGCCGATCCCCTTGGCTGGCGAGCGCACGGCCGACAGCGGCATAGGCCGAGGCGGCCGATGCCGGATCGGCGTCGAGCAACGCGCGCCAGCGATCGATCGCCCGTGCTGCGTCGCGCGGCGAGGATTTCACCAAGCGGAGGATGCCCCGAACCAGAATGGAAACCGAAGATGCCCGCTCGGCCGGACTCCACGCGGGATCCAGAATCCGACTCGGATCGCGATCGACCTCCAACCATTGCTGCGGCCAGACGCGTTCCGCTTCCGGCAGCAATCCGGCGAGATAGCGCACCAGGCCGCGATTCCCGGCCACCATCGCCAGGGTCAGACGCTGTCGAATGCGCTCGGGGGTCAGCCAACCCGCATCGCTCCAGGCAGCGAAGACGGGGTCGCACTCGGATGGGCGCGAATCGCCGAAGCCCCAGACTCGGTCGACCGCGGGTCGGGTCTCCCCGACCCGCCCGACCTCGACGAGCGCGCGCAGATAGAGACACTGGCGCGCCACGGAGTCCTCGGACCGATAGACCCGGACATAGTCCGACCAGCGATCGGCCTTGGCCAGCCGTGCCAGATAGGCGCGACGCAACCGCTCGGCCAACTGGGTATCCGGATACGCCTCCAGAAAGGACTCGATGTCGGCGTCCGAGGCGCCGTCGAGATCGCGCGTAAGCTCGGCGAAGCGCAGGTAGGGATAGAGCGGATAGGTCTTGAGCGTATCGGACAGACGCGCGAACTCGGCCCGATCGCCGCGCTTCAGGGCCGACTCGGCGGCGAGGAAATCCTGGCGCTGATCGGCCCGGGCCAACCCGGCGACGAAGATCGAGACGCAGGCCAGCACAAGGGGTAGCATGTCACGGCGTCGAAGACTCACGGCAAGATCAAGACTCAGGTTAAGACAGGAGGGTGCAACCCATGCGAACGACCATTATCGCACTGGTTTTTCTTTTAGTCGGCGCGGCCGTCGGCGGCGTGCTCGCGATCGGGTTCGGCGCCGGCATGGGCGCGGCGGGTGGTCTGGTGATGGGCGCCCAGGCCGGCGTCTGCCTCGCCGCAGACACCGCCAAGAAACAGGGCCTGGGCGATCCCGAGGCACTGAACGCAATCATCATGCAGTCGATCGCCGCCATCCGGACCAAGGCGGCCGCAGTTCCCAACGAGGCTGGAATGGAGTGGATCAAGGACGCAGAGGGTTGCGCAACGCTCCTCGACAAATTCTCGGACGGCCCCAAGCCAAGACCCGAGTAGTCGGATCCTGCAGCAGCCGACCTCTCCACACAGATCAGAACCCCAGGAACCCACGCGAGCGCATCGATCACAAGTCCAAGCTGGAGGCGAAATCCATGTCCCAGATTCGGCAACCTGCGGTGGCCAACCGCTTCTATCCAGGTGACGCCCAAGAGTTGGGCGTCATGCTGGATGCTTACCTGTCCAGCGACCGAGCCGGTGCCCAGCCGCCAAAGGCATTGGTCGTCCCGCATGCGGGCTACATCTACTCCGGCCCTATCGCGGCCAGCGCCTACGCGACGCTCAGGCCCGTCCGCGACGCCATACGGCGCGTGGTACTCCTAGGTCCAAGCCATCGCCTACCGTTTCGAGGGCTGGCGGCCAGCATGGCCAGCGATTTCGCGACCCCTATCGGTCTCGTCCGACTCGATCGCGCGGCGATCGACGCCGCACTGGAGCTGTCCCAAGTCCAACCGCTGGAGGCCGCCCACACCTTCGAGCACAGCCTGGAAGTCCAGCTCCCCTTTCTGCAGCGGGCGCTCGGCGATTTCACGCTGGCGCCCTTCGTGGTCGGCGAGGCGACCCCGGAATCGGTCGCCGAGGTGCTGGACGCTCTTTGGGGTGGTCCAGAGACACTGATTCTCGTCAGCTCGGACCTGAGCCATTATCTGGATTACGAGACCGCAAACCGACTGGACCACCAGACATCGACCGCGATCGAAGCGCTCGACCCGAACGGGATCGGCCCAGACCGGGCCTGCGGCCACGCTCCATTGCGGGGGCTTCTCACCCTCGCCAAACGACACGGACTGCGGGCCGAGACCCTGGATCTGCGCAACTCGGGCGATACGGCCGGCTCACGCGACCAGGTGGTGGGATATGGCGCCTATGCACTCAACTGATCCACAGCACCCCGAAGGCGAATCGAACCGCTACGACGCCGACCTGCGGGCATCGCTGCTCGGAGTGGCCGCGCATTCCATCGCCCATGGACTGGAACAGGGCGTCGCGCTGCGGCCGGAGCCGGAAGCCTATCCCGAGGCATTGCGCGAACCGCGCGCCACCTTCGTCACACTGCAGATCGCGGGGGATCTGCGCGGCTGCATCGGGGCGCTGGAGGCGCGTCGTCCGCTGGTCGTCGACGTGGCCCACAACGCCTTCGCCGCCGCCTTCGAGGATCCGCGCTTTACCCGTCTGCGCCCCAGCGAATTCGCCCAGCTGGAGCTCCACATCTCCGTCCTGACGCCGCCCGAGCCGCTCGCATTCGACTCCGAATACGACCTGCTGCGCCGGATCCGGCCCGGCCGCGACGGGCTCATCCTGACAGCAAACGGTCATCACGGGACCTTCCTGCCCTCGGTCTGGGAGCAGCTTCCCGACCCCGCCGACTTTCTCGCGCATCTCAAACGCAAGGCCGGACTGCCGCTCGGATACTGGTCGGCCGACATCCAGGTCTCGCGCTACGGCACCGAATCCTTCGGGGGCCGCGCCGCTTGAGCCGCTCTGCCGCCACGCATTGAGGAAAATAACGGAAACCGAGCGTGGATCCGTGAACGACCACGCATCGACAACCCGTAACAATGCCGTACAGTTCCGCAACCTCAGATCCCAGCAGTAAACCCGATGCCAAACGACTTACCACAGACCGCGTTCCTGGGGTTTCTGATCATCCCTCTCATCCGTGCACGCAGCCATGGTTTCACACTGGTCGAACTGATGCTCACCGTTCTGATCGTCGCCATCCTGACCTCCATTGCCATGGCCTCCTACTCGCATCTCATGCAGAAGACGCAATTCGAGCAGGCCAAATCGGACATGGTGCAGATCGAATCGGCCATGGAGCGCTTCTACGTCGCCAACCAGCGTTATCCGGACGATCTCGCCGAACTCGGTGGCGGATTCGACAGCCTGCTCGATCCCTGGGGCAATCCGTATCAGTACCTCAACATCGCCAAGACCAAGGGGAAGGGAAAGCTCCGCAAGGATCACAACCTGGTCCCGCTCAACACGGACTACGACCTCTATAGCATGGGCGCGGACGGTCGCAGCGCCTCTCCGCTGACCGCCAAGATCAGCCGGGACGACATCGTGCGGGCCAACAACGGCGGATATTTGGGATTGGCTTCGGATTACTGAGCGGCCATGAAGATCGAAATGGAGTTCCTGCGTAGCCGGGTCGCCCGCAGGGTCTTTTTCCTGTTCATCGTCTCGGCCCTGGTTCCGGTGGTCTCACTGTCCATTCTCGCCTACGATCAGATCCTGTCGCTCCTCACCGAGCAGCGATACGAGCAGCTTCGACAGTCGAACAAGGAGTACGGACTCGCATTGTTCGACCGCCTGGTGTTGCTCGACAAGCAGCTCGACTGGATGAGGACGCACACCGATGGCCCCGGATCGCTGACAGACACCGGCACACGCCCGTGGAGGTCGCTGGATACACCGCACGGCTTCGAGCGCCTCTCGCTGCTGAAGGACCAATCCGCAAGCGGCACGGCCCCAGAGAGCGACGCGCTCACCCCCTTCGCGGCTGAACACACCGACCACCTGGCCGCCGGAAAGGCCGTTCTACGCACCCAGCCGCGTCACGACAGACCGCCTCTCATCACTCTGATCCGTTTGCTCGACACCCGCCATCCCGAGCGCGGAATACTGATCGGGACCATCGATCCAGACTATCTCTTCGGGGCGCCACAGGCGTTGAACCTGGAGGCTCAACTCTGTGTTATCGATCCATCGAGCCAACCGCTCTTCTGCTCCGATCCAAGGCACCCGCCCTCCCCCGAACAACTTCGGGCCATCGATCGTCCCAACGCCTGGGGACAAGACGAGCACTTGGACAAGGCGACCCTCGTCATGTCTTGGCGGCTCTTCCTCAAGCCCGAATTCGATATCTCCGGATGGACCATCTTCCACTCCCTGCCCCGGAACGTCGCCCTTGTTCCGGTCGAGCGATTCGGCACCATTTTCGTCTTCATCATCCCGCTAACGATTGCGGTCGTGGCACTGCTCAGCCTGCACCAGATCCGCAAGAGCCTGATCCCAGTGGAGCAGCTCATGGAGGGGGTGCAACGCATCTCACGCAGGATCTTCGACCAGCCCGTACGCGTCGAGAGCGGCGACGAGTTCGAGGCGCTCGCGCACTCGCTCAACCGAATGGCCGTCACCATCGACCGGCAGATCGGCACGCTCTCGACCATGGCGGACATCGATCGGCTCATTCTCTCGACCCTCAAGATCGAGGACATCGTGAGGATCGTCCTAGCCCGCATGCACGAGGTGGTGCCGCACGACCGGATCGCCATGACCCTGGTCGCAACGGACGAGAAAGACCTCAAGACCTATATCCGAGACGAACGCTTGCGCGACGAACTCAGTCTGGAACGGCATCCGGCCTCCCCCGCATGGCATCGAAGACTCGCGGCTCAGAAATATCTCCTGGTCTCCGATCACGAGGAGCTGCCCGAACAGCTGATTCCGCTCAAGCGCCAGGGAGCCTCACTGTTCCTGCTGCTGCCCGTCGTCATCAAGCAGGAGATCTCGGCGGTCATCTCGTTGGGATACACGCACGCACCGGGGCCATCGAACGAGGACATCCAGCTCGCCTGCGACTTCGCCAATCGCGTCGCAGTGGCGCTCACCAACGCGAGCTGGGAGGAACAGCTCTATTACATGGCGCACTACGACACGCTGACCGGACTGCCGAACCGCTTGATGCTCCGCGACCGTCTCCATCTGGCGCTCGCCCGCGCCGAGCGCGAACATTCGTTCGTCGCGCTGCTCTTCATCGACCTCGACCGTTTCAAGACGGTCAATGACTCGCTCGGACATCTCTCGGGCGACCTCTTGCTGCGCCAGGTCGGGGAGCGATTCGCCAGCCTGGTCAGAACGGAGGACACCATCTCGCGGATCGGCGGGGACGAATTCGTCGTACTGATCCAGCAAGGCGCCACTCCAAGAGAATCGGTCGCGCTGACCAGCGCGATCGCAGGCAAGATCATCACGGCTCTCGAGCGCCCCTTCCAGATCAACGACCGCGAGATCTTCACATCCGCAAGCATCGGTATCGCCTGCTACCCGACCGATGGCGAAACGGCGAACGATCTGCTGAAGAATGCGGACACGGCCATGTATCACGCCAAGGCGATCGGGAAGAACAACTATCAGTTCTATTCCAAGGTGCTGAACGCGGAGGCGACCGAGCGGCTGGACATGGAGAACGGACTGCGCCGAGCGCTCGAACGCGGCGAATTCGAACTCTACTACCAGCCCAAGGTGGCCACCCGAACCGGGCGTATCCTGGGGGCCGAGGCCCTCCTGCGCTGGAATCATCCCGAGAGAGGACGCGTCTCGCCCGCCCAGTTCATCCCGTTGTGCGAGGAAACTGGTCTCATCATCCCAATCGGAGACTGGATCATCCGAACCGCCTGTCTGCAGACCCTGGACTGGAGCCGGCAGGGGTACGTGGACCTCCGCATCGCCATCAATCTCTCGCCGTTACAGTTCCGCCAGCCCGACCTGATCGTCAAGGTCGCCGAGACGCTGGAAAATACCGGCATTGACCCGGCGCAGCTCGAATTCGAGGTCACCGAATCGGGGGCGATGGAGGACATGGAGAAGACCATCCGCACCCTGAACACCTTCAAGGAGATGGGCATCCATATCAGTATCGACGATTTCGGAACGGGCCATTCCTCGCTCAGCTATCTCAAGCGCTTCCCGGTCCATACGCTCAAGATCGACCAATCCTTCATCCGCAATCTCAGCACCAGCGATAAGGACGCCGCCATCGTCCGCTCCATCATCACACTGGCGCACAGCCTCCAGTTCAGCGTCATTGCCGAGGGCGTCGAGACTCAAGAGCATCTGGAGTTTCTCAGCTGCGAGGGGTGCGATGCCATACAAGGCTATTTCTTCAGCCCGCCGATCCCATCGCATGACTTCACCCGCCTGCTCCAGCAAGGCCCCATGCCGCTCACGGCCTGATCTGGTGCCCTTCATGCGAGATGACGGATCGACCGGCCGCCTTTGGGGTCAGCGCCTGATCGCCACCGCACTGCTCCTGAGCGGATGCGCCGGCCCCCAAGCGATCGAGCCCAGTGCCCGTGAGCGCTTGCCCGTGCTGCAGGCGCAGCATGCCGTTATGCCCGATGGCTACCAGCTGCCTTTGCAGATCTGGTCCGGATCGGCATCGCCATCGATCCTGGTGCTGGGGCTCCATGGCTTCAACGACTACAGCCACGCCATCGAGCCGCTCGGAGTCGACCTGGCCAAGCAGGAGATCACGACCTATGCGGTCGATCAGCGCGGATTCGGGGCCACCCGACTGGCCGGTCGCTGGCATGGGAGCGAACGGTTGGTCGAGGACGCCTGCACCCTCGTCGATCTCCTACACCGCCGCCACCCGCAAGCGGGGATCTACATCGCAGGGGAAAGCATGGGAGGCGCGGTCGCGATGCTCGCCTCCGCGCGCTGCCCGGACGACATTGCCGGACTGATTCTCATCGCCCCAGCCGTCTGGTCGCGCGATTCGATGCCCTGGTACCAGCGTCTCGCTCTGACCGCAGCCGTCCATACGGTTCCATCCATGGTGCTCACCGGACAGGGAATCCGCATTCGTCCAACCGACAATCGTGCCCTGTTGTACGCCATGTCGGCCGACCCGCTGGTCATCAAAGGGGCTCGCGTCGATGCACTCTGGGGCGTGACCGAGCTGATGGACTCTGCACGGGCGCAGGCGCCGAGCCTGGCGCTACCGACGCTCCTGCTCTACGGAGCGCGAGACGAGATCATCCCCAAGCCGGCCTTCTGCGGCATGGTCCGCGAGTTGCCGAACCGAAAGCGGATTCGGCTGGCGCTCTACCGCAACGGCTGGCACATGCTTCCGCGCGACCGCCAAGGCGCCCGCGTGCGAGCCGACATCGTCGCCTGGCTCCTCGATCCAAGCGGCGAGCTGCCATCCGGCGAGGAGACATCGCCGTCCGAATCCCGACTGAAGGACTTCTGCGCGGATCGCTGAGGCGGTTCCTGCGAACGGATATACCTATTTGGTGAGGAACGCACCGCATCGGTTGCGAAAGATGCGGCTCGCATACTCACCGCATCCTACGGGGGGATTCTTTTCTGAATATCGCCTGAGTCGCTTCGAACCGCAGACGGCCAAGGATCTACCCCATCCCCACGCCGGCGATCGGAGTCGCGCAGTCTGGGCAGTCGCCGTGGCGGACGTGATTGGCGAGAAGGTGAAAGCCGTGACGCTGAACCAACCGCTTACCGCAACGGTGGCATTGGGTATGCTCCCCACCATCGCCCGGCAGATTGCCGGTATAGACATAGCGCAGTCCGGCATGACGGCCGATCTCGACCGCGCGCTGGAGCCTGGCGATCGGCGTCGGGGGAACCCGCTGCAATTCATAGGCCGCATGGAAGCGCGAGACGTGCCAGGGAATGTCAGGAGACAGCGAGGCGATGAATGCAGCGATTTCACGAAGCTCTTCATCCGAGTCATTGACGCCAGGAATCACCAGGGTCGTGATCTCCAACCAGACGCCTAGCGCGTGATAACGCCGAATCGCATCCAGCACGGGCGCCATCTTGACCCGACTGAAATGTCGGTAGCTCTCCTCGCGGAAGAACTTGAGATCGACATTCACCGCGTCGATCACCCGGCACAGCTCGCGTTGCGGCGCCTCGTTGATGTATCCGTTGGTCACGACGGCATTGAAGAGCCCCGCCACTCGCGCCTCGCAAGCGATCGCATGGGCCAGCTCGTAGTAGATGGTCGGCTCGGTGAAGGTATAGGCGATGGTGCGCGCGCCCGCGTTGCGGGCCGCCCGCACGACTTGCGCTGGCGTCACCCCATCTCCCGGAATCCGATCGGTCAGCCGCGCGACATCCGGGCAGATGACATCCAAATCCCCGGATTTCTCTCTCTCAGACCCAATCCGCGTCGGCAGCGCCTCGCGCGGCCATTGCGAGATCTCCCAGTTCTGACAGAAATTACAGCGCAGATTGCAACCCAGGGCGGCGACTGAATAGGCGGTCGAACCCGGATAGAAATGAAAGAGCGGCTTTTTCTCGATCGGGTCCAGTGTGCGGGCAATGACACGGTCGGCGACCAGGCTGTAAAGCCGACCGCCGCTGTTGTAGCGCACCGCACAGACACCACGTCCACCCTCGGCGATCACGCAGTCGTGCGGACAGAGCCGACACTGCACCCGAGCCTGTTCGAGTCGATCGTAGAAGCGGGCCTCTTGCATCGCGGCGACCTCCGAATCTGGTGTAGTGACTGGCCTGGGCCGACACGCTCTGTTTTCATCCATCCTAACACCCGCACCACAGGTGCTGGACAGGATCGCGCCGTCAAAGCGTGGAGAGATAACGCGGGCCGCCCAGGTTGTTCATTTGACGACGGATCCAACCGGCGCGCTTCTCGACCCAGGCGCTCGGCCGGTCGACACGATAGCGAACGGGATTGGGCAGTACGGCGGCGAGCAGGGAGGCCTGCTGGGCGCCGATCGCCTGAGCCGGGCGGTCGAAATACTGCCAACTGGCGGCACCGACGCCGAAGGTGTTCGGTCCGAATTGGGCAATGTTGAGATAGACCTCGAGAATGCGCTGTTTCGACCAGAGGGTCTCGATGAGGAAGGTGAACCAAGCCTCCAACCCCTTGCGCACATAGTCGCGACCGGACCAAAGGAAGAGATTCTTGGCGGTCTGCTGGCTGATGGTGCTGGCTCCGCGCAATGTGCCGCCCGACTCGAAACGCTCCAGTGCGCGGCGGATCTCGACCAGATCGAATCCGTGATGCCGAGGAAAGCGCTGATCCTCGGCCGCAATGACGGCCAGGGCCATTTCAGGCGGAATGCGGGACCAATCGACCCATTCATAGCGAACCCGAGCGTCCTCGATCGTCCCCATCCGCCCAGCCAGCCAATGCTGCAGCATGAACGAAGAGGTCGGCGGATCCAGCCAACGCAGTGTCCCGACCGACAGCACCGAAAGGGCCAGGAAAAGCCCCACCAACCATCCAGTCCACCGCAACAGCTTGCGCAACACGCCCCCTCCTCTGCTTGTCGCCACCAAAGGCGTATGATAACGACCTAAATGCATGGTTCTGCAGCCGACGCTCAGCGACCCGCTTTCAGCCAAGGGCTGCCGCGAACGGATACCTCGATAACACAGCGCATCCAGCTGGAAGCCGCCCGCTGGAGTCTGATAGCCAATTCACATGAAACCCGCCAAAGAACCCGTCACCCAAGCCATCCGTGTCCTACGCGCCGCCAAGGTCCCGTTCGAGGGACATCCCTACAAATACGTCGATGGCGGAGGCACGGCCCAGTTCGCCGAAGAGATGGGGGTGGACGAACATCTCGTCATCAAGACACTCATCATGGAGGACGAAAAGGGCAATCCGCTGATCGTGCTGATGCACGGCGACCGCCAGGTCTCGACCCAGGCTCTGGCGCGCACCGTCGGGGTCAAACGCATCGCGCCCTGCGATCCCAAGGTCGCCGACCGACACTCGGGCTACCAGGTCGGCGGCACCTCGCCGTTCGGCACCCGACATGCGATGCCTGTCTATTGCGAGCAGGGGATCGCCACGCTGCCGCGCATCTATATCAACGGCGGCAAACGCGGCTACATCATCTCGCTCGACACCCAGGATGCACTGCGTCTGCTGCAGCCGACGCTGGTCGAGATGGCGGTTTGAGGCGCGAATGAATTCGCACCTACGACAATCGGATTCCTAGCCGACCCGCAATCGGGCGCTGAATCCTCCCTTGCGCCAGAAACGGCGCAGGTGGCGGCGACCGATCGAAAGGGCTTGGCCGTCGCCGGTCTGGATGTCGAGGGCCGATAGGGTACCGTGACGCAATTCGGTCTCGATCCGGCCCATCCAGGCGTCGAGATCGCCCAGCGCCGCGCCCCAGGCATCGAGATCGTGCGCCTCCAGCGCATGCCAGAGGGCATCCCAGAACACCAGCGCTCTGCCCTTCTCCACCGGCAGCTCGAACGCCGAACGCGCCAGCGCCATACTGTCGAGACCGGCCAGACGCGCCAGACCGAGCGCAAGCGGATGGTCGGCGATGACGCATCTCAGATCAGTGTCGACACCCTTGGGCAACCGTCCCCCGCCCCAGACCCAGAGTCCGCTGATGGCCGGGTAGCCGCAATCCATACGCACCCGATTGACCGGGTGGGCATGGAAGAGCATCTGGATCTCGTTGAGCAGGCTCGACCAGCGTCGCGCGTCGAGAGTCGCGGAGCGAACGGCTTCGAGCGGCTGGCCGAGCATACGATGGAGCGGCACCGCCGACGGTGGCGGCTCGACCTCGATGCGCAGATACCAGCGGTTCGGTGTGGGCGCGACCAGCCGCAGACGCTCGTCGGCGAAATGGTCATTGAAGGCCGCGAGCAGCGCATCGGCCTCGACCCGATCCGGCGCAACCGATTCGCCGGCGAAGAGTAGAAGCCGATCGCGATCCGGGCGCAGATGGATGGGGTCGGCATGCAGCCAATAGGCGTCTGGATCGACATCAGCGCCCTCACCCAGCAAAGAGATGGGGGCGCTCGGAAGATCGCGTTCATCGGCATAGGACAGACCGAAGACCCCGAACAGGGCCGAGAAAGGATCGCTCCAGTCATCCCGACGGGAATCGGCGCGCCCCAGCAGACGCTCGACCGCGCCCGTCGGCGGCATGGGTTGCGGTAGTGCCGGGACTGGGCCGAGCAGACCGGGACAGATGAGCTGGAGACTGGCTGGCGCGGTCATCTGTCGCTTGGATGCGGATTCTCGGGTCAGACGAACTGGGACCGAGCCGAGGTCAGCGTCCGACCAGACCGGGTGCCAAGTCGGCCTGGATGTCTTCGACGTTCTCCAGTCCGACCGCAATCCGGATGAGCCCGTCGCCGATCCCGGACGCGGCGCGCTCCTCGGGCTTCAGCCGTCCGTGGGTCGTGGTCGCGGGATGGGTGATGGTGGTCTTGACGTCGCCCAGGTTGGCGGTAATAGAGATGAGTCGCGTCGCGTCGATCAGATCCCAAGCGGCCTGCTTGCCGCCGCGCACGTCGAAGGAGACGATACCGCCGCCGGTACGCTGCTGGGGTCCGACGAGTCCATGCTGCGGATGATCGGCGAGCCCGGGATAGTAGACCCGTTCCACGGCGGACTGCTCCAGCAGCCACTCGGCGAGTCGGAGCGCGCGCTCGGAGTGGGCCAGCATGCGCAGCTCCAGCGTCTCCAGCCCCTTCAGGAACACCCAGGCATTGAATGGACTCATGGTCGGTCCGGCGGTGCGCAGCACGCCGAAGACCTCCTCGCCCACACGTTTGCGGTCCCCGACGACCGCCCCGCCGACACAACGTCCCTGCCCGTCCAGATATTTGGTCGCCGAGTGGACGACGATATCCGCACCCAGTTCGAGCGGACGCTGCAACGCGGGGGTGCAGAAGCAGTTGTCGACCACCAGCAGACAGCCATGACGGTGGGCGATCTCGGCCAGACGCGCCAGGTCGCCCATCTCGGTGAGCGGATTGGACGGGGTCTCGCAGAAGAGCATCCGCGTGCGGTCGTCGATCGCCGCTTCCCAGGCATCCGTATCGCTCAACGGAACGAAGCAGGTCTCGATGCCGAAGCGCGCCAGGTATTTGTTGAACAGCATGGTGGTGCTGCCGAATACGCTGCGCGACGAGACGATACGGTCGCCCTGCTTGAGCAGCGCCATGCAAACGGCGAGGATGGCCGCCATCCCGGACGCAGTCGCGACACAGGATTCGCCACCTTCCAACGCGGCAAGACGCTCCTCGAAGGCGCGGACCGTCGGGTTGGTGAAGCGCGAATAGATGTTTCCCGGCACGTCGCCCGCGAAGCGCGCAGCCGCCTCGGCAGCACTGGAGAAGACGAAGCTGGAGGTCGCGAAGACTGGCTCACTGTGCTCGTTCTCTGAGGTGCGCTGGTGGCCGGTGCGAATTGCGCGCGTGGCGAAACCGGCATCGGGAGCGGCGAAGAGCCGCTCGGACTCCGATTGGGATGGATCAGTAGTTGTTGTGGAGGTCAATGGCGCTCTCGTTGGGTGGTTGGCGCGTCTCCTTGGCAACATCGTTGCGCCGAGCCTCCAAGGCTTGGAGATACTCCGGAGTCACGTCGCCCGTCACATAGACCCCATCGAAGACGGCCGTGTCGAAACGATCGACATGACTCTTGCCCTTCTTCTGGACGGCATCGATGAGATCCGGCAGATCCTGAAAGATAAGGCCGTCTGCGCCCAATTCACGCGCGACCTCGTCCTCGGTGCGTCCCGAAGCGATCAGTTCGCTGGCAGCCGGCATGTCGATTCCATAGACGTTGGGATAGCGCACCGGCGGAGCCGCCGAGGCGAAATAGACCCGATGCGCGCCCGCATCCCGCGCCATTTGAATGATCTGCTGCGAGGTGGTGCCGCGCACGATGGAATCGTCGACCAGCAGCACGTTCTTCTTGCGGAACTCCAGATCGATGGCGTTGAGCTTCTGATGCACCGATTTCTTGCGCACCTTCTGGCCGGGCATGATGAAGGTGCGGCCGATATAGCGGTTCTTGATGAAGCCCTCGGCATAGCTGATACCGAGATGGTTGGCCAACTGCAGGGCCGCCGTGCGGCTGGTGTCCGGAATGGGGATGACGACATCGATATCGTGGTTCGACCATTCGCGCTTGATCTTGGCCGCCAGCTTCTTACCCATGCGCGAACGCGCCTTGTGCACCGAGATGTTGTCGATGATGGAGTCGGGCCGTGCGAAATAGACGAACTCGAAGATACAGGGCGAGAGGGTCGGCTGAGCCGCACATTGACGGCTATGGAGCTCGCCGTCGACCGTGATGAACACGGCCTCGCCCGGGGCCACGTCGGCGATGACCTCGAAGCCATTGCTGTCCAGGGCCACGCTCTCGGAGGCGATCATGTATTCGGTGCCCTCGGGGGTCTCGCGCCGTCCGTAGACCAGCGGACGGATACCGAACGGGTCGCGGAAACCGAAGACGCCGAACCCAGGAATCATGGCCACCGCCGCATAACCGCCACGGCAGCGACGGTGCACGCCGGCAACCGCGCGGAAGACGTCCTGCTCGTCAATACGCAGCTTGCCCTGGATCTGCAACTCGTGAGCGAAGATGTTGAGCAGGATCTCGGAGTCTGACTCGGTGTTGAGATGACGCAGATCGTCGACGATCAGGTCGTGTTTGAGCTCCTCGGCGTTGGTGAGATTGCCGTTGTGAGCCAGCACGATGCCGTAGGGCGAATTGACGTAGAAGGGCTGAGCTTCCGCCGAACTAGAGGCGCCGGCGGTCGGATAGCGCACATGACCGACGCCGATATTGCCGAGCAGCTGGATCATGTGACGGGTTTGGAACACATCCCTCGCCAGACCCTTGTCCTTGCGCAGATAAAGCTTGTCACCCTGACAGGTGATGATGCCCGCCGCGTCCTGCCCGCGATGCTGAAGCAACAAGAGCGCGTCGTAGAGTGATTGATTGACTGGAGTCTTGCCGACGATTCCAACGATACCGCACATGGGGGCCTCGCCCGTGCTTCGCCTCGAAAGACGAACGCAAATAATTGGAAGCCGATCAGGTTACTCTAGAAAAGAGGATTCCTTCAACCCCGCAACGGCCTAAGAGGATCCGAGCTCCTGCTCAGAGTTGTTTCAATCGCGCCTGAACATCCTCGGGCACCAGACCGAGAAACCAGTCGCCCAAGACCTGAAAGTCGCCGACCAGACTGGATCCGGTCCACACCGGATCCTCGGGCAAGGGAGTCAGGGCCGCGAGAAAGATCGCCATGGAGACGATCAGGGCCCCACGCGCGGCACCGAAACCCAGCCCGAGAAAACGGTCCAGGCCATTGAGCCCGGCCTTGTCGACGACCGCAACCAGCACGGCCCCTAGAATGGCGCCGACGAATAGCACGACCAGGACCAGAGCGGCGAACGCCACGAGGATCCGCACCGGGGGCTGCGACAGATAGGGAATCAGCGCATCCGCGACATCGCGATGGAAGAACCAGGCGACGAGCAGCGCCAGGATCCAGACGCCCAGCGACAACATCTCGCGGATCAGACCACGCGCCACCCCGACCAGAGCGGACAGAACGATCACTGAAATGATGAGGTAGTCGACCCAGTTCATTCCGATGTCCAAGCCGACATTAGTTCGACGGATAGCGCTGGATCAGGGTATCCAGCTTCTGCTGCTGACGCAGCATGGCGGCCGTGCGCTCGGCGTTCGCCCGATCCAGCTCGGGCCCCACGCGCACGCGGTAATAGATCTTGCCGCGCACCTCGGCCTTCTCGACGAAGGCCGAGAAGCCGGAATTCTTGAGCTTGCTCGCCAGGCCATTGGCCTTCTCGATCGAGCCGAGGCTCGCCACCTGAACCACCCAAGAGGGCATGCCATCGCTCGGCCCGCGTGGGGACGGAGCGATCGGCGCAACGGGTTTCTGTTTCACGACCTCCGGCTTCTGCGACGGGGCCGGAGGCGGCGGCTTGGATGGTACCGCCGGCTTCTGCGCCGCCTGCCGCACGGGACGGTCTGGCTCCGGCTCAGCAGACCGAGAGGGCAGCGCAGGCAGCTGAAGACCGATCTGACCCGGCGCGTTCGCAGGCTGCTGAACGTCTGTGTCAGCCCCCATCGACGAACCCGGCTCGACGCTCGCCGAATCGCCGGCGAGACCATCGTTCTCCTCTAAAGGAAGCTGCAGGGGCGGCGCGGCGCCAAAGCGATCCCCGAGATCCGGGTCATCCGGTATGGTCGATTGCTCCAATGATGGCGCCAACGAATCTTCTTCGAACAGCATGGGCACGAAAATCACCGCCAAAGCGACGATCACTACGGCACCCGCCAAGCGTCTTTTGGCCCCTTCTCGCATAGATATCTACCTGGTTGTCTTGCGCGGCCCGATCAACCGCACGTTGACATCGATGATTCGACTCTCGTGCAGAGAGGAAAGTATAGCCCGTCAGGAATCGGCACAGGTACCACGCGGATAACGCAGCGCCTGTCCGACCGTCGTAAAGGATCCCATGACCAGCAGGCTGTCGCCCTCGGCAGAGGCCCTATTGGCGGCATTCAACGCCTGTTCGATACGGGCGAAACGCCCCGCCGGATTCGGCACCAAACCGGACAGCCGCTCGGCCAGAGCGTCCACGGAAAGCGCTCGCTCGTCATCGCTCTGCGACAGATACCATTGATCGACATGAGGCAACAGCGGCGCCACGATCGCCTCCGGGTCCTTGTCCGCCAGAACCGCGAGCACAGCCCTGATGCGCCCACCCGTTTTGAAGGCCCGCAGATTATCGGCGAGCGAGCGGGCGGCGGAACCGTTATGGGCCACGTCGAAGATGCGGGTCACCGGCCCCGGATAAACCTCGAAACGTCCGGACAGCCGGGCACGCTGCAAGCCCGTGCGCATGGCGCTTGGCGGAACCGGCAAACGCTCGGCCAAGCCATCCAGCGCCACCATGGCGGCAGAGGCGTTATCCAATTGAAAGCCGCCACGCATCGTCGGTAGCGGCAAGGCGAAACGCCGCCCGTTCGGACCCAGCCAGATCCAACCCGCCTCGGCGGACGCGTGATCGAACTCGCGCCCCAATTGCAACGGCAACGCACCAACGCGAATCGCCTCTTCGCGCAGGATCTCCGGGGCATCGCGCTGACCGATGACCGCAGGTCGCCCGGCCCGGAAGATGCCCGCCTTTTCGATCGCAATCTCGTCGAGCGTGTCCCCGAGCCAGGCGGTGTGGTCGCGCCCAATCGTCGTGACCACGGAGACATCCGCGTCGAAGAGATTGACCGCATCGAGCCGTCCACCGAGCCCGACCTCCAACACGGCGAGATCGGGCCGCTCCTGGACGAACAGGTCCATCGCCGCCAGGGTACCGAACTCGAAATAGGTCAGCGGCACATCGCCACGGGCCCGGTCGATGCGCTCGAAGCTGTCGCACAGTGGCGCGTCCGCGATGGGATCGCCATCGATACGGATCCGCTCGTTGTAGCGCAGCAGATGCGGCGAGCTGTAGCTCGCGCACCGATAGCCCGCCGCACGGGCGATGGCATCGATCATGGCGACACAGGAACCCTTGCCGTTGGTTCCGCCCACCGTGATGACTGGAAAGGGCGGATCGCCGTGGCCAAGCCTGCGCCAGACCTCGCCGACCCGCTCCAACCCAAGCTCCATCCGTTTCGGATTGAGTGTGACCTGCCAGTCGAGCCAGGCGTCGAGCGTCTCGAAACGACGCGCGCTACCAGACCCGGATTCCAGCGAATCCGGGCGATCAAGAGCCTTCATGATTGGAACCCGCGAATCAGACCGGAACGACCGTCCGGCAATAGCGCGGCCGGTGGCTCAGGATGGCGAGCAGATCGGCGATACGCTCACGCAGATCACGACGATCGATGATCATGTCCAGGGCGCCCTTCTCGATCAGGAACTCGCTGCGCTGAAAACCCTCGGGCAGCTTCTCGTGCACGGTCTGTTCGATGACACGCGGACCGGCGAAGCCGATGAGCGCGTTGGGCTCAGCGATGTTGATATCTCCGAGCATCGCCAGACTCGCCGACACGCCACCCATGGTGGGATCCGTCATCACCGAGATAAAAGGCAGCGAGCGCTCGCGCATCTTGGCCAGAGCGGCGCTGGTCTTGGCCATCTGCATCAGCGAGAAGAGGCTCTCCTGCATGCGCGCGCCACCGCTCGCCGAGAAACAGACATAGGGAGAATCCTGCTCCAGGGCGGCCTCGACGCCACGCACGAAACGCTCGCCGACCACCGAGCCCATGGATCCGGCCATGAAGTTGAACTCGAAGGCCGAAGCGACGATCGGCGCATCCTTCAGTCGGCCGCGCATCACGATCAGCGCCTCCTTCTCGGAGGACTGCTTCTGAGCTGCGGCGATACGGTCCTTGTACTTCTTCAGATCCTTGAACTTCAATGGATCCAGCGACTCCAGATCCGCTCCGATTTCCTCTCGGCAGTCGGGATCCAGAAAGGCCTCGAGACGCTTGCGGGCGGTCAGACGGCTGTGATGGCTGCACTTGGGGCAGACCTCCAGATTCCGCTCCAGCTCCGCGCGGTAGAGAATGGCGTTGCAGCCTGGACACTTGGCCCACACGCCCTCCGGAACCGCACGCTTGGTGCTGGACTCGATGCGGATGCGGCTCGGAATGAGTTTCTCGAACCAACTCTTACCTTTGTCCATCGCCTGCTTCAATGTGGCACCTGCTTCAGGGTCGATCGGTTTCGCCTTGTTCGACTTAGTGGGAAGTTGAGCCATGCTCCCTCCCATCGGCGACGTCGATGGCCGCTCGCAAACCGCCGAGGAATTCGGCGATGGATTCTGGAATCCGCTCGGGGGTCTCGGCGAGCGACTCGATTCGACCGACGATAGCGCTGCCGACGATGACGGCATCCGCCACCCGAGCTACCTGCCCCGCCGTCTCGGCATCCTTGATGCCGAAGCCGACACCGACCGGAAGCCGGATCTGAGCGCGAATCTCGCCAACCTTATCGGCGATGGTGCCGACATCCAGGTTGGCTGCGCCCGTGACGCCCTTGATGGAGACGTAATAGACGAATCCAGAGGCCACCTGACCGATCTTGGCGATCCGCGCCTCGGTCGAGGTCGGGGCGATCAGATTGACCAGATCCAGCCCCTGGTCGCGCATCATGGCAATGAGATCATGCCCCTCCTCGGGCGGCAGATCCACGATCAGGGCGCCGTCTACGCCGGCTGCGCTGGCCTGCTCGGAGAAGGAGGCATAGCCCATCACCTCGATCGGATTCAAATAACCCATGAGAACGACCGGCGTGTCCTGATCCTGGGCGCGAAACACACGGACCATCTCCAGCACCTGGCCCAGCGAAATGCCCTGGGCGAGTGCGCGCTCGGTGGCGCGCTGGATCACGGGGCCGTCGGCCATGGGATCGGAGAAGGGAACGCCCAACTCGATCAGATCCGCGCCGGCCGCAACCATGGCGTGCATCAGCGGGACCGTGACCTCGGGACTCGGATCGCCGGCAGTGACGAAGGGGATGAGCGCGGTGCGCCCCCGACCGGCAAGCTGTTCGAAACGTGCTGCAATACGGCTCATAGGACCAACCCGTCGTGACGCGCGACCGTGTGCATGTCCTTGTCACCGCGGCCGGACAGATTGACCAGGATGGTCTGATCCGGGCGCATGGTCGCCGCGAGTTTGTGTGCGTAGGCGAGTGCGTGACTGGACTCGAGCGCCGGGATGATGCCCTCGGTCCGTGTCAGATGATGGAAGGCGGCCAGGGCCTCGTCGTCGGTGACGGCATCGTAGGTGGCGCGGCCGCTATCCTTGAGCCAGGAGTGCTCGGGACCCACGCCTGGATAGTCGAGCCCGGCCGAGATCGAATGGGTTTCCATGATCTGACCGTCGTCGTCTTCCATCAGGTAGGTGCGGTTGCCGTGCAGCACGCCGGGACGACCGGCATTGAGCGGCGCCGCATGACGCCCGGTCTCAAGCCCGTCCCCCGCCGCCTCGACGCCGTAGATGGCCACCTCAGTGTCGCCGATAAAAGGATAGAAGAGCCCGAGTGCGTTGGAGCCGCCGCCCACGCAGGCGACCAGGGCGTCCGGCAGACGCTCGGTACGCTCAAGGATCTGCGCGCGCGCCTCGCGCCCGATCACCGCCTGAAAGTCCCGCACCAGCATGGGATAGGGATGCGGACCGGCCACCGTGCCGATGATGTAGAAGGTGTTGTCGACATTGGTAACCCAGTCGCGCATCGCCTCGTTCATAGCGTCCTTGAGGGTCCGCGAGCCGGACTTGACCGCGACCACCTGGGCGCCAAGCAAACGCATGCGGTAGACGTTGGCCTCCTGGCGTGCGACATCGACCTCACCCATGTAGACGACGCATTCCAGGCCCAAACGTGCTGCGACCGTCGCGGTGGCGACGCCGTGCTGACCGGCGCCGGTCTCGGCGATGATGCGGGTTTTGCCCATGCGCTTGGCGAGCAGCGCCTGTCCGATGGTGTTGTTGACCTTGTGCGCGCCGGTGTGATTCAGGTCCTCGCGCTTGAGATAGATCTGGGCACCGCCGACCTCGCGACTCCAACGCTCGGCGTGATAGAGCGGCGAGGGACGGCCCACATAGTCGCGCAGATCGGCATCCAGCTCGGACTGGAACTGGGGATCCGCCATGCAGGCCTCGTAGGCCTTGAGCAGTTCCTCCAGCGGATACATCAGCGTCTCGGCGACGAACATCCCGCCGTAGGGGCCGAAATGACCATTGGCATCCGGCATATCGTAGGCCGCATTCCGACCCGGCTCCATGCGCGACGCATGGCTGTTATCGGCGTGTATCGCCATCTCTCACCCCTTGCATGAAAGCATTGATTCTGTCTTGGTCCTTGATGCCCTTGGCGGCCTCGACACCACCGCTGACATCGACGCCATAGGGCCGAACCCGCTCGACGGCCTCGGCCACGTTGTTCGCATCCAGTCCGCCGGCCAAGACGACCGAAGACGCAATCTCGGGAGGAATCCGATCCCAATCGAAGCACTGACCGGTGCCGCCGGCGCGCGCTGGATCATAGGCGTCGAGCAGGAGCCCTGCCCCGTCGGAATAGCGCGCGCGCTCGGCCATGAGGTCGATCCCCGGACGCATGCGCAGCGCCTTGATCCAGCGCCGTCCGAAACTGGCGCAATAATCGGGAGCCTCGTCGCCGTGAAACTGAAGCAGATCGAGCGGCACCTGGTCGAGGGTCGCGCGCACGCCCTCTGGCGTGGCATCGACGAATAGACCGACCGCCGTGACGAACGGCGGCAGATTGGCGCACAGATGCGCGGCCTGCTCGGGCGTCACCGCGCGCGGACTCGGCGGATAGAAGACGAAGCCGAGCGCATCGGCACCCGCAGCGACCGCCGCCTCCACATCCGAGACGCGAGTCAAGCCGCAAATCTTAACCCGGGTTCGGATCATCTGCGAAGAACGGATGGACATCAATCGGCGGCCAGGCGCTGCAAGGGATCGGTTGTCTCGACCTGGGGAAGCGCGAATCGTTCCGGATAGTCGGCGCGCACGAAATAGAGACCCTGCGGCGGCGCGGTCACGCCACCCAGGGTGCGATCGCGCAGGTCGAGCAACTCGCGGGTCCAGTCAACCGACGCCTCCTGGCGCCCGATGGCGATGAGTACCCCGGCGATATTGCGCACCATGTGGTGAAGGAACCCATTGGCGCCCACATGCAAGGTCATGAGACCGTCCCTCTCCAGGATATCCAGATAATGGATGCGGCGAACCGGACTCTTGGCCTGACAGGAAACGGCGCGAAAACTCGAAAAATCATGCTCGCCAACCAATGCCGACGCCGCCTCGCGCATGCGCCCGAGATCCAACGCCTCGTGCACCCAAACAGCCCTCGAACGCTGCAAGGCCGAGCGCGTCCGACGCACCATGATCTGATAGCGATAGTGACGGGCCATCGCACTGAAACGCGCGTGGAAGTCATCTGGAACCGGATGCGCCCAACGCACCGCCACATCCGGCGGCAGGTTCACATTGGTGCCGAGCACCCAGGACCGCTCAGAGCGCGCGGCCGAGGTCTCGAAATGAAGGATCTGCTCCAGCCCGTGCACGCCCGCATCCGTGCGCCCGGCGGAATGAATGGTGACAGGATGATTGGCGACACGACCGACCGCCGCCTCCAGAGTGGCCTGAACGGTACGGACCCCAGACTGCGTCTGCCAGCCGTGGAAATCCGTCCCGTCGTATTCGACGCCCATGGCAATCCGACCCGAGATCAAGACGCCATGCCCTCGCGGATCGAGCGACCTGCCGAGCGAACATCTGGAGCTGGGTCGAAACCTTGGAAAAACCGCCGACCGATCACTTAACCCAGCTTACTCAACATTGCCCGAGCCTCACTCCGCTGCTCGTCACGCCCCTCGGCGACGACCTCTTCGAGAATTTCTCGCGCAGCCTCGGCATCGTCCATCTCGATATAGGCACGCGCCAGATCAAGCTTGGTCGCCGTCTCGTCCCAAATCCCCGAGTCCATCTGCCATTGCGACGACAAGAGATCGGTCGGAGTGCTCTCCTGCTCTACCGAATCGGTCGAATCGAATCCGACCGAGGACAACATCTGTCCGCTTTGCGGACCGGTGGGAGGCGTGCCAGACGCCTCGTTGCGAGCCAGGGTCGGTTCGTCCTCAGCGGTTGAATCGAAAATGGAATCCAGGTCCTCGACGACTTCCACGCGCCGATCGTCCAACGACAGGACCAATTCCGATTCGATCTGAACGGAATCCTCTCTGGGATCGCGCGCGGGATCCGAGCTGGTCGGGGGAACGGATACCGTCGGAGCCGCCCCAAAGGAGTCCTGCTCCGAATCGGGGACGAAACCATCGCGCGGCTCGCTCAGGATGTCCCCCAATAGATCGTCACTGATCTTCAGGGGGGCGTTATCCTCGAAATCGGAGTCGGCCGTAGCGGGCTCAATGCCGCTCTCGACCTTGGGACGATCGGCGGAGTCGATCGATGCCTGCTGGAGATCGCTGATGTCGAGCGAGAAGGAATCGTCGACACCCAGGGTCATGGAATCACCCCCGGCATCGCCGCCACTGCTCTGCAGGGCATCGCGTACTTGCGCCGTCCCTCCCGATTCGCCCTGGCTGTCGGTTGCCGAACGCAGACGCGCATGCGCCTCCTGCAACCGGCTCCACATACGCGGATCGACCTGATCGTCTCCGGCTGCCTCGATCTCCGAGAGCAGCTCGCCAAGTGCCTGCAGATCCTTGGCCCCGGCATAGGCTTCGGCCAGCTTGTACTTAATATCGGCCCGGTCCGGATAGCGCTTCAACTCGCCGAGCAGAAGGTCCTGCGCCTCGCTGTGACGGCCATAGGCGATATAGATATCGGCCTCTGCCAAGGGATCGGCCTCGTCGGTCTCGGCGTCGAAGTTGCTTAGAGAAGACATGAGCGTCACGCCCGTCTCCTCTACCTTTTCCCTCGGTCCGCTGCTGGACGAGCTTTCGCCGCTGGCAGCCGATTCCTCTGGCGCCTTCGGGGAGGCGACCGTCGAAACGTCCGCCTCCGAGGCGGCCATGGTGCGAGGTTCGGTGGTTTCGTCGAGCGGCGCGAAAAGCAAATCCTTGTCGTGCTCGTGATCTTCCTCGCCCTCCTCCCGACGCTTGCGCCGAATACTGACCCAGGAGAAAACGAGAATACCGATCACCGTCACCGCAGCGAGACCTGCGAGTGGCAGCAGCAAGGAATGCCAGGTCGAAGACGCTGGCGCCTCGACGGGCGGAGCAACAGGAGGCACCGGCTTGGTCGGAACGGGGTTCGGAGGCTCTTGCGCGTCGGACTGCTCGGCAGTCTGATCGGACGGCGCGGCATCCTCGGGCGCGGGAGACGGAACCGGAAGGGGCATCAAACCAGGCGCCTCCGTTCCCACCGCATCGGAAGTGGGCGGGAGCCCCGAGGTTTCGGGCTGTGCATCAGCCTCGGTCGGCTGGGTGCTGTCACCGGCGGACGACGCCTCGTCCGACAGTGGCGACTGCGCCTCGTCACCTTCGAGCGGAGGCTCGATTTGAGTGCCCTCCGGGGTACCCATCGGCTGCTGGGTTAGCGCAGCCAATTCTCCGTCGCCAAGCTCGGCAAGCGTCTGGTCGCCCAGCACACCGGGAGCCGGCTGATTCTGGGCACGCGCCAACTCGGCGTTGCGCAACTGAAGGAGCGACTCGATACCCGAGAGCTGGGTTTCGAGCTCCTTGATCCGCTCACGCAACTCAAGCGTTTCCTGGCGCGTGCTCTCGCTGGTTTCGAGCGCGAGCAGCACGTCCTGCTGAACCGCAGGCGGAGTGGCGCCTGCCCGAGAGGGCGCTGCAATGCCGGGTTCCGTCGAAGACCCTCCGGTCATAGAAGCCGGGGCGGTCGCCGTCCCCGGAGAGGTCGCGCCGGCGACCCTGAGACGCGAATCGAGCGCACCAGGAGGAATATCGGTGAGCGGCGAGCGACGGACCGCACGGCCTCGCAAGGCGGCGGCATACTCGCGCTCGGCCTCGGCGGCATCGAGCGCAAACAGCTCGGCGCCGGTTGGAATGACCAAGGTCGTACCGACTCGCAGGCGATTGATATTGGAGCGAATGAATGCCTGCTGATTGTTACGGTACAGCGCCATCGCCGTCTGAGCGACGGTCGCACCGGATGGACGCGCTTCGTTCGCAATCCGCCAAAGACCGACACCGGATCGGACCGGACCGACATAAATGGGAAAGCCGTCGCCTGGGGCTGGAATATAGTTCGAAGACGCCGCGCTCGACCGAGCCTCCGCACGATTACCCGCGCGGGCCGAGCCTGCTCTGGCACCGCGAACGGCCGGAGCGCCACGGTTCGCCAGAACCGGCGGATCCAACAGCACGGTATATTCCTTCAGCAATTTCCCGGCGGGCCAAGTCACCTCGACCAGGAAATCCATATAGGGCTCGCGAATGGGCTCGCGGCTGGAGACGCGCAGCACCACCCCACCCTGCGGCGAGCGCTCCGGCTTGAAGGTGAGCTTGGTCAGATAGTAGTAACGCTCGACCCCGGCCTTGGCGAATGCCTCAGACGACGCAAGCGACGCCTTGACGGCATCGATCTCATCGGGCTGGGCATCCTGCAGCTCGATCTCGCCAAGGAATGGCTGGTTGAGGGCGGATTGTGTATTCAGTCCCCCCAACCCAAGGGCGAAGGCATCGGTACCGGCCAGAGCCATGGTCATGGCCGACGCTAGAATGAGCTTGCGAGACATCCTCCTCCCTCGTGCACCAAGCAACGGCGAGCAGCTGTTAACAGAACGGGGAAACCTGGACCATACCATTACCTGGTTTCCTCGCTGCGGATCACGTTAGCAGTAGTCTGACTGGAATCGATTGATACGATCTCAAGCAACCGACAGACAGGGTTCAAGTCGATCCAATTTCCAAGCCTGGAAGCCCACCGGTTTCGCCCCGGATACAAGAAACCCTGAACACGGGCAGACTATATCGGATTAGCCTTCTTTAACCAAGAACATCCAGGAAATTGGGAGGGAAGAATCGTCAGACATCCGACAAGATAGCCAGCATTCGCCGCAAAGGCTCTGCGGCCCCCCAGAGGAGCTGATCGCCGACGGTGAAGGCGGCGAGATAGCGGTCGCCCATGTTCATCTTGCGCAGACGGCCGACCGGAACGCCAAGAGTTCCGGTCACGGCGGCAGGAGACAGCTCCCGAATACTGAACTCCCGATCGTTCGGCACCAACTTCACCCAGTCGTTGGCACTGGACACGACGGCTTCGATTTCCGCGATCGAGACATCACGCGCCAACTTGATGGTCAGCGCCTGACTGTGGCAGCGCATGGATCCGACGCGCACGCACAGACCGTCGATGGGAATGGGGTTGTCGCCGAGACCCAGAATTTTGTTGGTTTCGGCCTGCCCCTTCCATTCCTCGCGGCTCTGGCCGTTGTCGAGCTGGGTGTCGATCCAGGGAATCAGGCTACCCGCCAGAGGCACGCCAAAGCTCGCGACCGGGAAGTCCGCTCCACGCAGGGTCTCGGTCACCTTGCGATCGATCTCCAGAATCGCGGAGGACGGATCCTGCAGAAGATCATGGACCGAATCGCGCAGCACACCCATCTGCGACAACAGCTCGCGCATGTTCTTGGCGCCCGCGCCCGAAGCGGCCTGATAGGTCATGGAACTGACCCATTCCACGAGCCCCTCCCGGAACAGTCCACCGATCGCCATCAGCATGAGACTCACGGTGCAGTTGCCGCCGACGAAATCGCGCCGCCCGGCATCGAGCGCGGAATCGATCAGGTCGCGGTTGACCGGATCGAGGATGATGGTGGCCTCGGGACTCATGCGCAGCGAAGAGGCGGCATCGATCCAGTAACCATCCCAGCCGGCAGCCCTCAAACGCGGATGCATGGATTTGGTGTAATCGCCCCCCTGACAGGTAACGATCACATCCATCTCGCGTAGCGCATCCAAGGATCCGGCATCCTCAAGCGGACGCGAACCGGACCCGACATCCGGGCCTGGCTGTCCGACCTGAGAGGTCGTGAAGAAGACGGGATCGCCGATTCGCGCGAAGTCACCTTCCGCGCGCATCCGGTCCATGAGGACCGAACCCACCATGCCACGCCAACCGACGAAACCGACTCGCTTCATCACCTCACCCCGTCATTTACGATCCAACCGAACAGATTATTCGCCAGCAAGGGCCGCGACGACCGCGTCGCCCATCTCGGCGGTCCCCACCTGACGCATGCCCTCGGACATGATATCCGCAGTCCGCAGCCCCTGATCGAGCACCTTGAACACGGCGGCATCGATGCGGTCCGCCGCCTCGGGGGCGTCGAGCGAATAACGCAACATCATGCCCACCGAGAGGATGGTCGCCAACGGATTGGCCACGCCACGACCCGCGATGTCCGGCGCCGAGCCGTGGATGGGCTCGTACATCCCCTGCCCCTTTTCGTTCAGGGAGGCGGAGGGCAGCATGCCGATGGAGCCGGTCAGCATGGCGGCACAGTCGGAGAGGATGTCGCCGAAAATGTTGCCAGTCACCATGACGTCGAACTGCTTGGGTGCGCGCACCAACTGCATGGCCGCATTGTCGACATACATGTGGCTGAGGCTAATCTCGGGATACTCGGCCGCCGTCTTGGTCGCAACCTCACGCCACATCTCGGTGCATTCGAGCACGTTGGCCTTGTCGACCGAGCAGACCTTCTTGCCGCGCTTCATGGCGATATCGAAGGCGACGCGGCAGATGCGTTCCACCTCGGACTCGGTGTAGACCATGGTGTTGATGCCACGACGCTCGCCGGACGGCAGCGTCTCGACACCGCGCGGCTGACCGAAATAGATGTCGCCGGTCAGTTCGCGCACGATCATGATATCGAGGCCGGCAACGATCTCAGGCTTGAGGGTCGAGGCCGCAGCCAGCTGCGGATAGAGGACGGCCGGACGCAGATTGGCGAACAGTCCGAGCTCGGCGCGCAGTCCCAACAGTCCGCGCTCGGGACGCTTGGAGATATGCAGCGACTCCCACTTGGGCCCGCCAACCGCACCGAGCAGCACGGCATCGGACGCCTTGGCCTTGGTCAGGGTTTCCTCCGGCAGTGGATTGCCAACGGCGTCATAGGCAGCACCACCGACCAGCGCCTCTTCGAGAGTCACATCGATCGCGCCATCGGCCTGAAGGGCATTCAGGACCTTGATCGCCTCGGCGACGATTTCAGGACCGATACCATCACCAGCCACCACCAGAATCTTCTTGCTCAAGAGATCATCTCCCATTGGTCGAGCCCTCCCCACCACGCCAAGGGGCATCTCCCCGGAACAAGGTCCAAGACGGAGGAAAGAACTCGAAATCAGTTTGGCGAGCCCGTCGGAGACGCCGGCAAAGGCGCCCCCGACCGACTCAGGATGTGCGAATCAGATAAACAGCCAAGGCGCCTCGGCCCGGCGGCGTTCCTCGTAGGCGCGGATGAGATCCACTTCCTGTAGGGTTAGGCCGATATCGTCGAGCCCTTCGAGCAGACGATGTTTGCTGCCCGCATCCACCTCGAAGGAAATGAGGCTACCGTCGTCCAATGTCAGGGTCTGCGCGGACAGATCGACCGAGATCGACAGCGGCGTCTCACCGGTCGCCTTGGCGAACAGCGCATCGATCACCTTGGCATCGAGCACGATGGGCAGGAGACCGTTCTTGAAGCTGTTGTTGAAGAAGATGTCCGCGAAGCTCGGCGCCAGGATCACCCGGAAACCGAAATCGGTCAGCGCCCAGGGCGCGTGTTCGCGCGAAGAGCCGCAACCGAAGTTCTCGCGCGCCAAAAGAATCTGGGCCTGAGCGAAACGCGGATCGTTCAAAACGAACTCGGGATTGCGCGGCCGATTGGTGCAATCCATACCCGGCTCGCCATGATCCATATAGCGCCACTCGTCGAACAGGAAGGGACCGAAGCCGGTCCGCTGGATGCTCTTGAGGAACTGCTTGGGGATGATGGCATCCGTATCGATATTGGCGCGATCGAGCGGAGCGACGACGCCGGTGAAATTCTTGAAGGCTTCCATCACAGCTCCCTCACATCGACGAAATGTCCGGTCACGGCAGCGGCGGCAGCCATAGCCGGACTGACCAGATGGGTGCGACCGCCCTGGCCCTGACGTCCCTCGAAGTTGCGGTTCGAGGTCGAAGCGCAGCGCTCGCCCGGTTCCAGCCGGTCGGCATTCATGGCCAGACACATGGAACAGCCGGGCTCGCGCCACTCGAAACCGGCCTCGACGAAGATCTTGTCCAGGCCCTCGGCCTCGGCCTGCTCCTTCACCAGCCCCGATCCGGGAACCACCATCGCCAGCTTGATGCTATCAGCGACCTTGCGCCCCTTGGCGATCACGGCTGCGGCACGCAGATCCTCGATACGCGAGTTGGTGCAGGAACCGATGAAGATCTTGTCTGGACGGACCTCGGTGAGCGGAGTACCAGCCTCCAGGCCCATATAATCGAGCGCGCGACGAATGCCGTTCGCCTTGACCTCGTCGTCGGCATCCTCGGGGCTCGGCACCTTGCCGTCGATGGGCAGCACCATTTCAGGCGAGGTTCCCCAGGTGACCTGCGGCTTGATGTCGGCGGCATCAATGTGGATAACCGCATCGAACTGAGCACCGTCGTCACTCGACAGCGTGAGCCAGTGAGCGGCGGCACGCTCGAACATCTCGCCCTGCGGTGCCAACGGACGCCCGCGCATGTAGTCGACGGTCTTGTCGTCGACTCCGATCAGACCGGCACGCGCACCCGCCTCGATCGCCATATTGCAGACGGTCATACGGCCTTCCATGGTGAGAGCGCGGATCGCCTCGCCACCGAATTCGATGACATAACCGGTACCACCCGCAGTACCGATCTTGCCGATGATGGCCAGCACGATGTCCTTTGCGGTGACGCCCGCACCCAGTTCGCCGTCGACGCTGATCAGCATCGACTTGGACTTGCGCTGGATCAGGGTCTGGGTCGCCAAGGCATGCTCGACCTCGGAGGTACCGATACCGAAAGCCAGCGCACCGAAGGCGCCGTGGGTCGCGGTATGCGAATCACCGCAAACGACGGTGCTGCCCGGCAGCGTGAAGCCCTGCTCGGGACCAATGACGTGCACGACGCCCTGCCGCTTATCGCCCATGCCGAGCTCGGTGATGCCGAAGGTCAGACAGTTGGTGCCCAACGCCTCGACCTGGATACGCGAGACGGGATCTGCGATACCGGCGGCGCGATCGGTCGTGGGGACGTTGTGATCCGGAACCGCCAGGTTGGCGCTGGTGCGCCAAGGCGTGCGACCGGCCAGCCGCAGACCTTCGAAGGCCTGCGGTGAGGTCACTTCATGGATCAGCTGACGGTCGATGTACAGCAGTGCCGTGCCATTGTCGTCGACACGGACGACATGCTCGTCCCAGAGTTTGTCGTAGAGGGTCTTGGCGACCATGGCCTTACCTCAGTGGGAAAAAGAGAATCGCGTAGCATATTCTGCAGCGCCGAGAAACTCAATTCTCGCACCCCGAAAAACCGAGGGAACGTCGAGTTTTTCGAGACCAGCAAATATTTCTTGGGCGCAAAGGAGAAACCCCTTCGCTCCGGAGGAGGAAGGGGTTTCGGGATAAGGCCCTGGCGGTGACCTACTTTCGCATGGGGAAGCCCCACACTA
>NZ_JBHUHX010000037.1:0-1851 GCF_042682685.1 Thiorhodococcus fuscus | reverse complement strand
CTTCCATCTTCCGGAGACGCGATATGCTGCTCAATTTTAATGTCCGGATATCACATTAGATGGCTATATCAGAGACGTGGCTGCCGGGATTAAATTCGCCAGGGAATCTCATGAATTATGAAGTTGTGTGTAATGAGATGACCTTTAAGTGTCGCTTTTCTCAGTAATGGAAGTACACGTGGCAAGGTAACGGGAGTCGTTCGTGGTCATCACGTCGAGCAAAACCGTAGCGCGGAGTTCACAGAAGCTTTCGTCCCAACCGTCGTTATTTTCTTGATTCACATGAAAACCGCTGAGGATAGAGAATTCTCTCATTTAGCCAAGAATTTTGGAGGAATGAAGCCGTTCTTCGAGCATACTTTCCGGCTAAAAACATGGGTTGAGGACAAGAAATCGAATTCACTTGAAGCCGTGGATTTCTTTGATAATCCTGAACTTTTGTTAAGGATTCAGAAGCAGTTATTGGCTCTGATGGTTAGCGATAGAGAAAGATGTGAGCGTATTCTCAACTCTAGCGTTACACCAGGAAATAAGCCGCTGACGTTGAAATAGGCTCTGCGCGGATTTTACTGGGCTTTCATGCTGAACTGCGCGAGTCTGGGGCAGATCCGGCCACCCATCCAATAGTATTCGGTAATATTTTGATGCGATCGCCCTGGGGATCAAATTCGCTAGGAAATCTCATGAATTATGAATATGTGTGTAATGAGATTGAGCTGGAAGGTACGGATTTCAGACATCGCGAAATTAAGGGTAAATCTCAAGAAGATGCCAATATAAAAATAAAGCTTAATTTGAAATTTAGCGTGTTTAGGGAAGAAAATTAAAATGATAGCAAGTATCAAGCGAAATGTTCTATTGGCACAAGGATTCCTTAACTGGCGGGCCATAAGGGCACTAGGTGAACGGCAAATTTTAACGAAAGCCTCTTACATTGCGCTCTTTATCGTCCCGCTACTTGCTGCGACTTGGCCAGCCGTAAGTGCTATTTCCATACAGCCTGACCAGGGTCTTGCAGATGCGGTAGCAAAAATTGAGAATATAAACGAAACACTGGTTGATAGCTTAGATGCATTTAGTAGGTCTGCGGTTGGCAGCTGTTTCTCCGATGTCGCCTTGGAAAAAGGGAAGAAGGAAGTGCTCATCCTTGTGGATGATTTGCAAAACAGTTGCGCTAGTTTGCTTTGGGAATTTAACTCTTGGAAATTCGACCTTCAAAAGCAGACGAATCAAGAGATGTTTCTGCCTTGGACCTTTGCTGCAGCTTTTTTTGCTGCGCTCGCTGTGGTACTTGCACATCTTATCTATCAGAGTTGTGCTCCAGATGCCGTTAAGAGAAGAACTCTTGAAGAGTTTGTTGTGAATCGACTGAGTCAGTTTAGTTTGGGGGTGTCTGAGGAGTTAGTCGGGTCAGCGATACGGGCTTTGCAGTCCCGAGCTGGTCGGCGAGAGACACGTGGTGAAGCCTATAAGAATGAGGTTAAGTGGCGGCAATTTCTGAATATGGATGAAGCTGAAGTAGCTAACCGAGTTAGCGCTCTTTCAATATCTGACCTCGCTGCATTCTATTTACTGTTGAAATCAGATGACGAGGCGGTTCGTCGCATGCGCAGCAGATATTCAGATGTATCAACACGCATTGCCGCTTCGATTGGAGAAAGGCTTAATAAAAAAAATGATTTAGGCGAATACAATAGATATATTGTCGCGCGAGGGGCGCGCGCGGAATATATTGGGATGGCTGAGCGAAATTCATTAGCAATTGGAGCAGCCGGCCTGCTTTATTTATTGTCCGAAGCAGGGTTAAAACCACCGCCTTTAGGCGGTCAGATTTATTGTCCGAAGCAGGGT
>NZ_JBHUHX010000036.1:0-124322 GCF_042682685.1 Thiorhodococcus fuscus | reverse complement strand
TCTGCTCCAAAATATCTCAGGAAAAACAACGCACCATCGTACACTCAAAGTTCTGTGTAATGGGATGCGTTGAAGGAGAACCTAGCCCGGAAAGCCGTCGCGGGGTCAGCCCGCGTAGGGCGTAATAGCAATAGCGTATTGCGCCGCATGTTTGGCAGGCTGTTTACCCCAAGACACACCACACGCTGCATATCCCTCGCGCGTCGAATTGCGTCTTTGTTCCATCAATCTGATGGACCTGTGCCAATGTCCTTTCGGCGCAATACGCTGCGCTATTGCGCCATACGAACCGGCAAGGGCGACGCCGTTTGAGTTTTGTCGTTGGTATGCCAGCGGTCCGCTGTAGATGGCTCTTCCGGCATCGGCGATCAGGGCCCGGTTTCCGCTCCCTGTGCTCTCCTACCCACGTCTGCTTTCCCGATCTCGCGGTTTGACTCACAACAGCGAGATTATCCTTCTGGGGAGGGCTACAGCTTCATCCTGTACGGAAGGCTCGGGAATACCCCGGCATCCGCATTATTTTCCGATGCAGAAACTAGAGAAGATCCGCCCCAGCAGATCCTCCGAGGTCACCTCACCGGTGATCTCGCCGAGCATCTTCTGGGCGAGTAAGAGTTCCTCGGCGACCAGTTCGGGACCGAGCTGTCCTTCGAGGTTGCGTTGGGCCTCCAGCAGATGCTGTAGGCCGCGATTCAGTGCGTCGAGGTGGCGACGTCTGGCGATGAAGATGCCTTCGTGACCGGCGTCCAGCCCTGCACGATGTTTGAGGTGGGCGCGCAGCAGATCGAGCCCCTGTGCCGTGGCTACCGAGAGCGAGATTTCGACCTCCGAGTCGCGCTGCACGATTCCTGGTGATTCGTCGAGCAGGTCGATCTTGTTGCGGATGCGCACGACCGGAATCCCCGACGGCAGGGTTTCCGCGATGCTCGGATCCGGTCCGCTCTGGGCGTCATGGACCAGGAGCACGAGGTCCGCATCATCGAGCTGTTTGCGGGCGCGACGCACCCCTTCGCGCTCGACGGGGTCCTCGGTCGCGCGCAATCCGGCCGTATCCACGACGCGGATCGGCAGTCCGTCGATCTGGATGTCCTGGCGCAGCAGGTCGCGGGTCGTGCCGGGGATCGGGGTGACGATCGCGGCATCCGTGTCGGACAGTGCGTTCAGGAGGCTCGACTTGCCGACATTCGGGGCGCCGGCGATGACCACCACCAGCCCTTCGCGCAGCACCTGACCACGGTGCGCCTCTTCCAGAACTCGGCGGGTCATGGCGATGGCCCGATCCAGGTCCTCGGCGACGCTGGAGTCGGCCAGGAAGTCGATCTCTTCCTCGGGGAAGTCGAGCGCGGACTCGATGAAGATCCGAAGCTGGATGAGCGATTCGACCAGTGCCTGGATGCGCCGCGAGAATTCGCCTTGCAAGGTCCGTCCGGCGAGTCGCACGCCGAGCGCGGTCGAGCTTTCGATCAGGTCGGCGACGGCCTCGGCCTGGACCAGGTCGAGCTTGCCGTTGAGGAAGGCCCGCTCGGTGAATTCGCCTGGATGGGCCAGTCGCGCGCCCAAACCGAGACAGCGTTCGAGCAGCAGATCCATGACAACCGAGCCGCCATGTCCCTGGAGTTCGAGTACATCCTCGCCGGTAAAGGAACGAGGACCGGGGAAATAGAGCGCGATTCCTTCGTCGATGAAGCCGTTTTCGGCATCGCGAAAGACGCGGTAGGTGGCGGTGCGGGGGGAGGGGAGGGCGCCTGTAATGGCCTGGGCGATGGCCGAAACACGCGGTCCGCTGACTCGGACGATGCCGACACCCCCGACTCCCGGGGGTGTGGCAACGGCCGCGATGGTCTCTAGATCCGCCACGGTCTAGTGAAGCGGCGCGTTCAGCGACGCTTCTTGGCGGCTTCCTTCTCGATGGAGCGGGTGATGTGCCATTGCTGGGCGATCGACAGCAGGTTGTTGACCGTCCAGTAGAGCACCAGGCCCGACGGGAAGAAGGCGAAGAAGACCGTGAAGACGAACGGCAGGCTCATCATGATCTTGGCCTGCATCGGATCCGGCGGCGCGGGATTGAGCTTCTGCTGAACGAACATGGAGACGCCCATGATCAGCGGCAGCACATAGTAGGGATCCGGCGCGGACAGGTTGTTGAGCCAGAGCATGAAGGGCGCCTGACGCATCTCGACGCTGTCGAGCAGCACCCAGTAGAGCGAGATGAAGACCGGAATCTGGACCAGGATCGGCAAACAGCCGCCCAGCGGATTGATCTTCTCGGTCTTGTACATCTCCATCATCGCCTGATTCAGGCGCTGCTTGTCGTCACCGTAACGGTCCTTCAGCGCCTGCATGCGCGGCGTGAGCTGACGCATGTTGGCCATCGAGCGATAGCTGGTCTCGGACAGCTTGTAGAAGGCCAGCTTGATGAGGATGGTGAGGAAGATGATGGTCCAGCCCCAATTGCCGATCAACGCGTGGATATGGGTCATGACCCAGAAGATGGGCTGGGCGATGACGGTCAGCCAGCCGTAGTCGACGGCCAGATCCAGACCGGGGGCGATGGCAGCCAGCTGGTTCTGGAGCTTGGGTCCGATGAAGAGACGATCCTCAAAGGTATGGCTGACACCGGGCGCGACACTCACCGCAGGCGAGTACTGGCCGATGATGTAGCGCGAGTTGTCGAGGGCGTTGGTATAGAAGGTCTGCTGGGCACCCTGGGGAGGAATCCAGGCCGCCATGAAGTAGTGCTGGATCATGGCGACCCAGCCGTCGGAGACCGTCTTGTCCAGAGGACCCTTGGTCATGTCATCGAACGAGACCTTCTTGTATTTGTCCTCAGGGCTGTAATAGACACCGCCGGTATAGGTGTGGATAAAGCGCGCCTCATTGGGATCGTTCAGAGGCGTACGCTGGAGCTGCGTGTATTCGCGCGCGACGATCGGCTTATCGGAACCGTTGGTCAACGTTTGCGAGGCATGGATGAGGTAGCTGCCGCGCGTGAAACGATAGGTCTTGGTCACCTCCAGACCTGCCGCGTTCTTCCAGGTCAGAACGACGTCGAGCTGGCTGTCGTTCGACTCCAGTCGATAGCTGGGCTTGGCGCTCTGGAACAGACCCTCGTGGGTCGGCAGCCCGGCATCCTTGTCGCCGATCAGACCCGACTGGCTGATCAGCATGTTCGGAGGAACCGGCTTGAACAGACGGTATTTGTCCTCGGGTTTCTCCGGGACCACCGGGTAGTTCAGCAGCCAGGCGCTGGCGATGGTGCCGCCATGCGGAGAGATCTCGACCTTGAGCACGTCGGTCTCGACCAGAATCGGTCGTTCCGAGGCCGGGGTCGGGCCGGATCCGGCAGCGGGAACCGAGGTATCCGCGAGCGGGCCGACCTCGGGCAGGTCTGCCGGCGTCAGGGCCAAGGGCGCGCTGGACGCGGTGGAGGACTGGCTTTGCTCGGTCTGGGCGACCGGCTGGCCAACCTGCCCGTAATCCTGCTGCCAGGACTCGAAAATCAAGAAAAGCACTGCGGCGAGTGCGAGGAAAAGGATCAGGCGCTGGTTATCCATGAAGCTTGGTCTGCCTTTCGAGGGGAACTGGGTCGATGCCGCCCGGGTGCCAGGGATGGCATCGGGACAGGCGACGAAGAGCCAAGTAGGTGCCATAGACCACGCCGTGACGCTCGATGGCCTCGACAGCGTAATGAGAGCACGAAGGATAGAAGCGGCAATGGGGGCCGAGCAACGGGCTGATCAGGTACTGATAGACCCTGATCAACCCGATCAAGATGGGGCGCATGCTGTATTCCTGATGCTGGCCCAAGCTTGTGCTAAAGCCTGAAAGAGCCGTCGATTCGGAAGCGACTTAGCGTCATGCGAGCAGAGTACGACGACGTCGACCCCAGGAAGCTGTTCGTGATGGAGCCGGAAACTCTCTCGAACGATCCGTTTGAGTCGGTTCCGATCCACAGCACGCCGCGCACGCTTTTTGGCGATGGCAAGACCGAGCCGGGGTTCTTCAGATCCGTTTGGACGATAGAGCACCACGAAACCGGATTTTCCTGCCCGTAAAGGCTCGGCAAAGACGTGCCGAAACTGGGTCGCGTTCGTTAATCGTCGGCCGCGCGGGTGGCTGCGGTCAGGTCGGCCAGACGTTGACTCGCTCAGGGGATTAGACGAAGCCGACCCTTGGAACGACGGGCGGCGAGGACCTTGCGCCCATTGCGGGTCGCGCTGCGCGCGCGGTAGCCATGGGTACGAGCCCGCTTCAGGCGGCTGGGTTGAAAAGTGCGCTTCATGAACGGTACTCCGACGATGAACTGGTGTAGGGCCGACGAGGAGGCCAAAAAGGCCGCCATAAAAGGGCCGGAAATATATGCAATTTTCCAACGCGCGTCAATCAACTAGATCGGATTTTGGGCACGAAGGTTGTGGATAAGTCTAGCGCGGAACGCTAGACTGCTTGTCCATGTCCGTCGCGCGATCACCGAAGTGGGGGAGAGCGGGGACCGCGCACAGGGTCTTCGGCGCTTGACATGAGGTGGTATCGCGAACAGCGCGTGCCGTGGCAAATCACGCTAGGAATCGACCGTTGTCTGGAGTCGCCGTGGGTCTGTGGGATCAGTGTGTCAAGCAACTGAAGGGCGAATTGACATCGGCCGAATTCAACACCTGGATTCTACCGCTTCAGGCCCGCGTGGACGGCGGCCTGCTCCGTTTGCTCGCTCCCAACCGCTTCGTCCTCGAGTGGACACAGAAGCATTATGAGCGCAGATTGATCGAACTCTGCGCGCAATTCAGCGACGGAAGCGTCAGTCACATTGCCTTCGAGGTCGGAGGGCTCGACCGGGGAGGTGTCACGGTGGCGGGACGCAGCCGCTACGAGCCCCCCGCGCCGGCACCCGATCTGGGCGAGCGACGCGCAAGCGCGAATCTCAACTCGGACTTCACCTTCGACACCTTCGTCGAAGGCAAATCGAATCAGATTGCCCGCGCCGCCTCGATGCAAATCGGGCAGAACCCCGGAACGGCCTACAACCCGCTCTTCATCTATGGCGGCGTGGGTCTGGGCAAGACGCATCTGATGCATGCGGTCGGCAACGTCATCCTGGCCTCGAATCCCTCGGCGCGTGTCGTCTATCTGCATTCCGAGCGCTTTGTCGCGGAGATGATCAAGGCCCTGCAGCACAACCGGATCGATGAGTTCAAGAAGACCTATCGCTCGGTCAACGCCCTGCTGATCGACGATGTGCAGTTCTTCGCCGGGAAGGAGCGCTCGCAGGAGGAGTTCTTCCACACCTTCAACGCACTCTTCGAGTCACGCCAGCAGATCGTACTCTCCAGCGACCGCTTCCCGAAGGAGGTGGTCGGTCTTGAGGAACGTCTGAGGTCCCGTTTCGGTTGGGGGCTGACCGTCTCCATCGATCCGCCGGATCTGGAGACCAGCGTTGCGATCCTCCACTGCAAGGCGACCCAAATCGGCATCGAGCTTCCGGAGGACGTGGCCTTCTTCGTCGGCAGACGTATCCGGTCGAACATTCGCGAGCTTGAGGGCGCGCTACGGCGCTTGGTGGCGAATTCTCAGTTCACGGGAAAGCCCATCACGCTGGAGTTCGCGAAGCACGCCTTGAAGGACGTGCTGGCGGCTCAGGACAAACAGGTCAGCATCGAGAACATCCAGAAAACGGTCGCCGAGTATTTCAAGCTGCGGACCTCGGATCTGTTGTCGGCCAAGCGAAGCCGCTCGCTGGCCCGCCCGAGACAGATCGCGATGACGCTGGCCAAGGAACTCACGAAGCACAGCCTGCCCGAAATCGGTAACGCCTTCGGCGGTCGAGACCATACCACCGTTCTTCATGCCACCAGAAAAATCAAGAGCTTGCGTGACAGCGATGCCGGAATAGAAGAGGATTACAAAAACCTGTTGAGAATATTGACCTCTTAGCTGTGGAGAACCCGCAGCAAACCTGTGATGAACCTGTGCATAAGTTTTGGATGAAATAATTTGGCCCGAGGGCGACGATTTTATCCACAGCTTAATCACCGATAATCAAGAGGCAAAAACGTTCTCAACATGCTGTTTCAAAAACATATTTCGGCGAAACAGCGGTTATCCACAGGCATTACTATTAACGTTTAAATATATATATTTCCCCTTTGGAGATATTAATGGAATTCGTGGTCAACCGAGATACCTTGTGGCCAATCGTCGGAAGGGTGATCGGCGTCGTCGAGCGACGGCAAACCCTACCGATACTCGGAAATCTGATGGTGACGGCTCGTGACGGACTGGTTCGTTTCACAGGCTCGGATCAGGAAGTCGAGGTCACCGCCGAATGCGCTGCTGATGTGTCCGAGGAAGGGGAAACGACCGTGCCTGGTCGGAAGCTTGCAGATATCTGCCGCAGCCTGGACGAGGGCACGGACATCCGCTTCATGACGAAGAACGATCGCTGCGTCCTGACGGCGGGTCGTGGTCGCTTCGCTTTGGGAGTGCTGTCAGCAACGGACTACCCGCTGATGGAGGTGGAGCAGGGTGGCCGGGGAATTCCGCTGGCCGAGGGTGTACTGAAACGGCTGCTGGAGAAGACGGCGTTCGCCATGGCCCAGCAGGATGTGCGCTATTACCTGAACGGCCTGCTCGTGGAATTCCAGGGCACCAGCATGACGGCGGTGGCGACAGACGGGCATCGTCTGGCGCGATATCGCGTTCGATTGGGCGATGCCGATCTGGGCGAGGCGCGGCAGGTCATCGTGCCGAGCAAGACGGTACTGGAACTCAAGCGCCTCCTGGGGAATACCGAGGAGGTCGTGGATTTCTCGGTCGGCACCAAGAGCGTTCGAATCGCCGTTGGACAGACGACCATGGTTTCGAAGCTGGTCGACGGACGCTATCCCGACTACGAACGGGTGATTCCGCACAGCCTGGATAAAACCACCATCCTGAACAAGGACGAGTTGAAGAGCGCGCTGTCGAGGACGGCAATCCTCTCCAACGAGAAATATCGCGGCGTCCGTCTCGCCTTCGACGAAGGTGTTTTGCGTCTTCTGGCGCACAACCCGGAGCAGGAAGAGGCCGAGGAGGAGATCGAATCGGATTATTCGGGAGCCTCGATTTCGATTGGCTTCAATGTCGCCTATCTCATGGATGTTCTCAATGCGATCGACGCGGAGAAGGTCCAAGTGCAATTCCAGGACGCGAACAGCAGTTCGATCTGGCGGGGATTGGACTCGGAAGACGAGACCTATGTGGTCATGCCCATGCGGCTTTGAGACAGGCGTTGACGACCGCAACGGCTGACACATGGGGTCGAATTGGCTCGTCGGACTCGATGTCGAGGGACTGAGAAACATCCAGCGCGCTCGTCTGGAGGGCGATGCCCCGCTGGTTTGGCTGTTTGGAAAAAACGGCGCGGGGAAGTCGACGGTCCTGGAGGCGATCTATCTACTCGCACGTGGCAGAACCTATCGCGGCACCAAGTTCGGTCCAGTCGTGAACCGAAACATGCGGTCGACCCAAATCAGGGGATGTTTCTCGGTCGACGTCGAGACCTCGGTCGAGATTCGATATCGCCAGGACGGAACGGGCAGTGACAGGGAGACGGTTCCTCCCGATGCATTCGGCATGGAGCGGACGGGCTCGTGGTTTCCGCTCAAGCTGGTGACCGACAATCCGCAGGGGCTGATCGAAGGGGATCCTCAACTTAGACGCCTGTTTCTCGACTGGAACGGATTGCTGTGGAACAACCGACTCGGGGAGGCCCGACGGACATTTCAACGAGTACTGACTCAGCGGAACGCCGCACTGAAAGGCGGCGGAAGATATTCAGGCGAGTGGGACCGCGCCTTCGTCGAAACCGGTGAAACGGTCGACGCACTCAGATCCGATTTTGTATCCCCGTTGCAATCGGCGTTCGACGCCTTGAAGGGGACCTTTCGCTTCCTGGACGACGTGGAACTGGTCTACGAACGCGGATGGCGAAAGGACCTGGGTTTGGGTGAAGCGCTGGACGCGGTCAGATCCCAAGAGACGGCTAGAGGCTTCTCGGTCGTCGGACCACATCGGGCCGACCTTCTGCTCTTGAGGGACGGACGTCGGGCGGCCTTCTCGCGGGGCCAGATGAAGGTCCTCGTCTGCTTGCTGCAACTGGCATGCGAGGGATTGCATGTCGGGAAGGGCTTGGAACGCGCGATCTGGCTCTTGGACGACATCGAGTCGGACCTGGACGAGGATAATGCGCGTTCGGTCTGGTCGCTCTTCGTCGAGACAGGATCCCAGTTGTTCGCGACCGGAGTGTATCCGAGATCCAAGGTGCTGGATGTGCAACACCAGCGTGCGATGTTCCACGTGGAACATGGTGCCCTGACAAGACAGGATTGAGCCTCAAAGCTCCTCAAGACCCCTATCGCACATCGTCATATCCCCTTCACTTATAATCAAGGAGGTCCTTCTTTTTCCTCCAAATCCATCTTGGCCTTCGCTCGGCCCGAACCAATGACCGGGGAACGCAATCGCTGGGAGGTTCCCGACGCTCACGCTTACTGTCAGCGAGCGCGAGCGCAGCTTTCCATTCTTTTACCGCCATCAGTCAAGTAGGTCCAATGACGTACGACTCCAACAACATCAAGGTCCTCCGCGGATTGGACGCGGTCCGCAAACGCCCTGGGATGTACATCGGTGATACCGACGACGGCACCGGACTACATCACATGGTCTTCGAGGTCGTAGACAACTCCATCGACGAGGCGCTCGCCGGATATTGCACCAGCGTGAGCGTCACCCTGCATCGCGACGGCTCGGTCTCCGTTCGGGACAATGGTCGAGGGATCCCAGTCGATCTGCACGCGGAGGAAAACCGTTCCGCTGCCGAGGTCATCATGACCGTCCTGCACGCGGGTGGAAAATTCGACGATAACTCCTACAAGGTTTCCGGCGGACTCCATGGTGTCGGCGTCTCCGTCGTCAACGCCTTGTCCGAGCGTCTACTGCTCCGAATCTGTCGTGGCGGTCATATCCATCAGCAGGAGTACCATCTCGGGGTGCCCCAGAGTCCGCTGGAGATCACAGGGGATACGCCGGATACGGGAACCGAAATTCGCTTCTACCCCTCTGGCGAAATCTTCACCAACCTGGAATTCCATTACGACATCCTGGCCCGCCGCTTGCGCGAGCTGTCCTTTCTGAATTCGGGGGTTCGGATCTCGCTCACGGAGGAAGACAGCGGTCGCTCGGATACCTTCGAGTACCACGGCGGCATCCGCGCATTCGTGGAACATCTCAACAAGAACAAGGATCCGGTTCATCCAACCGTGTTCTATTTCACGGCAGAGAACCAGTCGATCAGTGTCGAGCTCGCTATCCAGTGGAACTCCAGTTATCAGGAGACCATTTTCTGCTACACGAATACGATTCCGCAGAAGGATGGAGGCACCCATCTTGCGGGTCTCCGCGCCGCACTCACGCGAACCCTAAATTCCTATATCGAACGTGAAGGGCTCGAACGTAATCAGAAGGTTCGCCCGGTCGGCGACGATGCGCGCGAAGGACTGACCGCCGTGCTTTCGGTCAAGGTTCCCGACCCCAAGTTTTCCTCTCAGACCAAGGACAAGCTGGTCTCGTCCGAGGTGAAGGGCGTCGTCGAATCGCTGGTCTCGGAAAGGCTCGACACCTTCCTTGAGGAGCAACCGGTCGAGGCCAAGGTGATCGCCAACAAAATGCTCGAGGCCGCGCGTGCACGCGAGGCCGCGCGCAAGGCGCGTGAGATGACACGCCGCAAAGGCGTACTCGATGTCGCTGGATTGCCGGGAAAGCTCGCCGATTGTCAGGAGAAGGATCCCGCAAAATCCGAACTCTATCTGGTCGAGGGCGACTCCGCAGGCGGCTCGGCGAAGCAGGGACGAGATCGAGCCTTTCAGGCCATCCTGCCGCTGAAGGGCAAGATTCTGAATGTCGAGAAGGCACGCTTCGACAAGATGCTCTCGTCCGTCGAGGTCGGCACCCTCATCACGGCCTTGGGATGCGGCATCGGTCGAGAGGAATACAATCCGGACAATCTCCGCTATCACCGCATCATCATCATGACCGATGCCGATGTCGATGGCGCCCACATCCGAACCCTGTTGCTCACGTTCTTCTACCGCCAGATGCCCGAACTGGTCGAACGCGGACACATCTATATCGCACAGCCGCCGCTGTTCAAGATCAAGCGCGGGAAATACGAGGAGTATCTGCTGGACGAGGGCGCGCTCAATCGCGCCATGCTTCAGGCGGCGCTTGAGGACGCGGATCTCTTCGTCAACGAGGACGCGCCCCCGCTATCGCGAACCGCATTGGAATCGCTGGCCCAGGACTACCAGCTATTCATGGGGATCGTTCGTCGCCTGGCTCATCGCTACGATGCGAACTTCCTGACGACCCTTCCCGAAGTCGCGCCGTTCGACGAGTCGGTACATTCGAATGCCCAGCGGCTGGACGAATGGTGCAAGGCGGTCGAGGTGGGCTTGAACACCGACGGTCAGGCAGCCGTACACTATCGGCTGCGTTATTCACAGGCGACGGACGAGACATCCGCTGGAATCGAGGTCATCCGCCTGATCCACGGGATTCCGGAGACGCGCGTCGTACCCATCGAGTTTTTCCAGACGTCCGACTATGCCAAGTTGGTCGAGTTCGGCGTGAAGACGGAGGGGCTCCTCCATCCAGGTGCCTACATCAAACGCGGGGATCGTCGCTGTACGATTGAGGATTTGGGAAGCGGTATCCGCTGGCTGCTGGCCGAGGCGCAACGCGCCTACAACATTCAGCGATACAAAGGACTTGGAGAGATGAATCCGGATCAGCTTTGGGAAACCACCATGAATCCCGAGCTTCGTCGCTTGCTTCAGGTCACGATCGAGGACGCCGTGGCTGCGGATCAGATCTTCACCACCCTCATGGGCGATCAAGTCGAGCCTCGGCGCCTTTTCATCGAGAGAAATGCGTTGAACGTCGAGAACCTCGACGTCTGACCTCGACTCGGCGCAACACCTCACGATAGATCCTGCCGGACTCAATCGCCCGGCAGGATCGCACCCTCCTCAGACAGCTGTCTTCAGCTGACCGAACCGATCCGGAAGCGATGCCACGGTGGACTCGATCCAATGCTCTACCTCGGCATTGATTTCGGTCGCCTTCTTGCCGTCCGTCTGCATGAGTGGACCGATCACCACGTCGATGGTCCCCGGATATTTCAGGATGCTCCTACGTCCCCAGAACTCGCCGGCATTATGGGCGATGGGAATCACCGCTTTGTCGCAACGCTCAGCGAGCAAGGCACCACCGATTTCATAACGCTGCTGGGTGCCGGGAGCAACGCGCGTTCCTTCCGGAAACACGATGATCCAGCGGCCCTTTTTAGCCGCCACCTGTCCCTCGCGAATCAGCTTGCTCATGGCCCTGCGGCCGTCGGAGCGTCGAATGGCGATGGATTGGAAACGCTTCAGCGCCCAGCCGAAAAGCGGGATCTGCGTCAGTTCCTGTTTCAGCACCCAGGTCTGATTGCACGGCAGAAACGCCCGCAGCGCGATCGTTTCCCAGGCGGACTGATGCTTCGCCAGCACCACGACCGATTCTTGTGGCAGGTTCTCGAATCCCTTGACTCGGTAGTCGAGACGACAGAACGTGCGAAGCGCCCAGAGATTGGCGTATCCCCAGGCGTTCCCCAGCCGATCGGTCGGTGGATTGCGAAGAATCAGGTCCAGGATCAGGATGACGCTCGAATAATAGAGACTGGAAGCGATCAGGAAGATCTGAAATAACAGCGAGCGAAGTAGGATCATAGACAACCTTCGTTGTTCAAAAGGGCATCGGCCGCAGCTGCGAGATCTCGATAGATCGGCAGGTTCGCACCCCATTTGGTGTTCTTTTCATCGTCGAGCGAGACGAGCGTCTTTTCGCCCTTTCCGGTCCTAACGAGGATCGGGAAGGCCCCGGCCGATCGTGCCGCTTCAATATCCGAGAGCGAATCTCCGATGAAGGGCACGCCAGCCAGGTCCAGGCTCAGTCGCTCGGCAATCTCCTCCAGCAAGGCGATTCCCGGTTTCCGACAGCGGCACCCATCGCTCGGCGTATGGGGACAGAAGGCGATCATGTCGATTCGGCCTCCTTGCGCCGACACCAGATCCCGCATCCGCTGGTGCATTGCATTCAGATCGACGAGGGAGAAATAGCCCCGACCCAACCCGGACTGATTGGACGCGACCGCGATCCGCAACCCGGCCCGAGACAATCGCGCGATGGCTTCGATGCTGCCGGCGATCGGCCTCCAGTCGGACAGACAGCGGATATAGCGGTCGGAGTCCTGGTTGATGACACCATCGCGATCCAAAATGACGGCCCGGCCGGTCAAGTCGGGACACCGCATCATTGAAGCCGAGAGATGTCGGCCACCTGTAGAAAGAGCTCCGCGACGGATGCCAGGAGTCGGATACGGTTGTTGCGGACCGCCTCGTCATCCGCCATCACCATCACATCGGTGAAGAAGCGGTCGATGTCAGCCCTCAGATCGGCGAGACACTCCAAGGTTTCCACATAGTTGCCCTTCTCGATCAGGGGCTGGACCTGGCTCCTCAGAGCGGCGACCTTGTCGGCCAATGCGATTTCGGCTGGATCCGAAAGCAAGTCCGAATCCAATCGAGTATCCGCAATCGCCCCGCTGTCGGCCTTCGCCAGGATGTTGCGAATGCGCTTGTTGGCGGCGGCGAGTTCCGGTGCCGCTGACAGCGTTTGGAAGCGGGATACGGCGGCGACGCGTCGATCGATGTCGAAAGCGTTGCTTACCCCGACCTGGATCACCGCGTCCACGACATCGGCCGAAATCTCCCGATCGCCGTAATAACCGTGCAGCCGCTCCAGCATATACTCGAGCACGGTACTGGAGGTGTCGTCCGCAATGACGCCCGCCGGGAAACCCTCCGCTGCGGTTTGCAGCAGATCCTTGAGATCGAGGTCCACGGGCGTCTCGATGAGAATGCGCAGCACGGCGATCGAGGCCCGTCTGAGCGCATAGGGATCCTTCGTCCCCGTCGGTCGCAAGCCGATACCGAAGATGCCAACGAGGGTATCGATCCGATCCGCGATCGCCAGGGCTAGACCGCAAGCACTGGAAGGCAAGACATCGCCAGCGAATCGCGGCAGATACTGCTCCTGCATGGCGCTGCAGACACAGGGATCCTCGTTGGAATGCGCCGCGTAGTACTGCCCCATGATTCCCTGCAGACCAGGAAACTCATAGACCATCGAACTCACCAGATCGCACTTGGCAAGTTCGGCCGCGCGCTGCACCAGTTCGGGATCGGCCTGGACGCTGGCTGCCAGATGACGCCCCAAACGGGCGACGCGGGCGCTCTTGTCCGCGATGGTTCCCAGCTTCTCTTGAAAGACGACCGTCTCCAGTCGCTGAGCGAAGGCGTCAAGCGGCTGCTTGATATCCTGCGACCAGAAAAAGGCGGCGTCGGAGAATCGGGGGCGAATGACGCGCTCGTTGCCTTCGCGGACCCGATCGGGATCCTGGCTCTCCAGGTTGGTGACGACGATGAAGGCCGACTGAAGTCTCCCCTCGGCATCTTCGACGGGAAAATATTTCTGGTTGGTCTGCATCGTCTCGATCAGAACCTCAGGAGGGATCTCCAGAAATTTCTCGTCGAAATGACAGAGTAGAGTCTGAGGCCATTCGACCAGCGCAGCGACCTCCTCCAACAGACCCGGATCGATACGTGGAACCAACCCCTGCTCGGAGGCCATGGTCCGGATTTGCTTTTCGATCGATGTCTTACGGGCCTCGAATGAGGGTACGACATAAGCCTCGGCGCTTAGACGCGCTTCGTAGCTCGCCGCCTCTTCGATCGTGATGGCATCGGGATGATGGAAGCGATGCCCGTAGGTGACCGGGGCCGAGGTCAGACCGAGCACGGAACCCTCGATCGGGGTCGCGCCAATAACCAGACACACCCAATGCACCGGACGCACGAATTCCTCGTTGCCAGCGCCCCAGCGCATGCGCTTGGGGATCGGTAGGGCCGCGAGTGCCTTTTCTGCGACGTCTGGCACCAAGGTCGCCGTGTCTTGACCCGGGATCAGGCTCTTGTAGATGAGCCACTCGCCCTTTTCGGACACCTCCCGTCCCAGATCCGTTACCTCGACGCCACAGGAACGCGCGAACCCTTGGGCTGCGGGCGTCGGGTTTCCCGAAGCGTCGAACGCCGCTCGCACGGCGGGACCTCGGCGCACGCTCTCCTGATCCGCCTGACGGGTCTGGAGGTCCCGCACCAAGACGGCCAGACGTCTTGGCGTCGCGAATCGCTCGATGGCGCGGTACGAAATCCCGTAGCCCTCGAACTGGGATCCCACCGCATCGGCGAAGGCCTTGGAGAGCTTCGGCAGGGCGATCGGCGGGAGTTCCTCCGTCCCTATCTCGATCAAGAGGTCAGCGAATGTATCCAAAATCATCTCCCAATCACTGCGTCAACATGGGGAAGCCGAGCGCTTCCCGTTTTTCGTAATAGGCCTGTGCGACCGCCCGAGACAGCGCCCTCACCCGAAGGATGAATCGCTGACGCTCCGTGACCGAGATGGCACCGCGCGCGTCCAGCAGATTGAAGGTATGCGAGGCCTTCAGGACCTGATCGTAGGCGGGCAGAGGCAGTCCATTCTCGATCAGGCTGGTGCTGACGCGCTCGCAGGTATCGAACAGATCGAACAGTGCGGCGACATCCGCATGCTCGAAGTTGTATGTCGACTGCTCGACCTCGTTCTGATGGAAGACGTCGCCATAGGTGACCGTGCGCTCGGGCGTGCGGCTCCAGACCAGGTCGTAGACGCTCTCCACGTTCTGCAGATACATGGCGATGCGCTCGAGGCCGTAGGTGATCTCGCCGGTGACCGGACGGCAGTCCAGACCGCCGACCTGTTGGAAGTAGGTGAACTGAGTCACCTCCATCCCGTTGAGCCAGACCTCCCAGCCCAAACCCCAGGCACCGAGTGTCGGCGATTCCCAGTTGTCCTCGACGAAGCGAATATCGTGCACCGAGGGATCCAGTCCCAGGCGACGGAGCGAGCTCAGATAGAGATCCTGGATGTCGATCGGTGACGGCTTGAGCACCACCTGGAACTGGTAATAGTGCTGCAGTCGGTTTGGGTTCTCGCCGTAGCGGCCGTCGGTCGGTCGGCGCGACGGTTGAACGTAGGCGCTTCGCCATGGCTCGGGGCCGATCGAGCGCAGAAAGGTGGACGGATGGAAGGTGCCGGCTCCGACCTCCATGTCCAGCGGCTGAACGATGACGCAGCCCAACTCGGCCCAGTATCGTTGCAGTGCAAATATGAGACCTTGAAAGGTCCCGAGATCCTCGGATTCTAGATTCAAAGGGGTCTCCTTCATCCAGGTTATGTGGAAAAATCCTGCAGTATATTCGGTCGCCGATTCGTCCGTGCCGGCAGGGCGGAAATTCGGTGCGGGCCTGTGGGGAAAAACGGGTTCCATTGCATTGGAGCCAATAGGATACCCCTCGGCGTCGCGCGCCGTGCGCCCACCGCCGACCAAGGGAAGACTTCTTGGGTCGAGACGGGTCTCGCGTTCTCCAGGCGTCCCTCGGCGCGAATCACGCCAAGGTCGACCCACCCCGAGAGGCACGTCTCATACACCGCGTGACACCCTGGCTCCGCTATACTGAGCCGCTCGCTCCAACATTCGTCTCGACGACCGAGTACCGTGTCCAAGGAAAACCAAACTCAGATCGACCGCACTCAGGCAGTGACCCGCACGGCTGTGGGTGGCGCCATCGTCAATCTTCTTCTGTCGGTGCTCAAGGTGGTCGTGGGGCAGCTCGGCCATTCCCAGGCGCTCATCGCCGACGGCATCCATTCGCTCTCCGATCTGCTCTCCGATCTGCTGGTCCTCATCGCCGGCCACCATGCGAGCCAGGAGGCGGATCGCGATCATCCCTACGGCCACGCACGCTACGAGACGGTCGCGACCCTCGCTTTGGGGTTCCTGCTGTTCGGCGTCGCCATCGGTATCGGCTGGGATGCCGCCGAGCGACTCTTTCAGCCCGAAGAACTCCTTCGCCCAGAACTCTCCGCCTTGGTCGTGAGCCTGTTTTCGATCGGCGTGAAGGAATGGCTCTATTGGTGGACCCTCGGCTATGCCAAGCGGGTCAAGTCGGATCTGCTGAGAGCCAATGCCTGGCATCATCGCTCCGACGCCATCTCCTCGATCGTGGTCTTCATCGGCGTTCTCGGCACCATGGCCGGACTTCCCTATCTGGACGCCATCGCCGCCATCCTCGTCGCGGTCATGATTGCCAAGATCGCCTGGGAGCTCGGCTGGGAGGCAACCAACGAACTGGTCGACACCGGACTGGAGGCCTCTCGTCTGAAAGACGTCACGGATACCATCTGTTCGGTCGGCGGCGTCCGTTCCATCCATATGCTGCGAACCCGGCGCTCCGGCGGGCGGGCCTCGGCCGACGTTCACGTCCTGGTCGATCCCTACGTCAGCGTTTCGGAGGGGCATATGGTCAGCGTTCTGGTGGAGCAGCGCCTGAAACGTCAGATTGCCGAGATCACGGACGTCACGGTGCATATCGATCCAGAGGACGATGAGACCATTCCGGCCGGTCCGCTTCTGCCACTTCGCGCCGAGGCGCTGGCCATCATCGCCTCGGCCTGGTCGGCGATTCCGGCGGCTTGCGAACGCGAGCGTGTCGTCTTCCACTATCTGGGAGGCAAAATCGATATCGACGTCTATTTGCCGATATCGGCTTGCCTGAGAAAGGGCTGGGATCCCTCCGGTTTGAGGAACGAGCTCCAGAACGCCCTGGCCCAAGAACCGGCCTTCGGGCGTGTTCGGATCTACTATGGGTGACTTTATGCGCTATATTGGTGCGCTCGCTCGTCATCAGGTACGTTATTGGTGCAATTCTGGGCTCGCATGTGCCGCAGCGTCTGATGACCACTCATCCATACGGGATCGCAACCAGGTAGCGTCGGCACCTTATGCAAGGTATATCCCAATTAAATCATCCTATTAGACCGTTAGTGCGCATGCCTCCATCCCCGAACCATGAGGTCAACCCGAGCCACCTGACAAGGCGGATGCTTGGCGTATTCATTGCATACGGCCAGCGAGACCATTGAGTGGGCCAACCGCCCAACCCCGAGTCCCCTCGCGGACAGAGCCGACGGCTCCATCCGACCTCTTCAGGGATTTCGATAGCGGCTCGTGCAACTCAATCGGCGACCTGTTACGCTCCGGCGCCGGGTGCGATGCCTTCTGTGAGCCCGTCTCTCGACTCGGCGTCCAGAATCGCGTCTGCCGGAACAGATTTTGAGAAAACTGCATCGGAGACTGCCAAATGACAGATGTCATTAAGATGATCAAAGACAACGAAGTGAAGTTCGTCGACCTTCGCTTCACGGATACTCGCGGCAAGGAGCAGCACGTCTCCATGCCCGCCAGTGTCATCGACGAAGACATGTTCAAGGACGGCAAGATGTTCGACGGTTCGTCGATCGCCGGCTGGAAAGGCATCGAGGCATCCGACATGGTGCTCATGCCCGAGGCGGACACTGCGGTCATCGACCCCTTCTCCGACGAGAACACCCTGATCATCCGCTGCGACATCCTCGAACCGGACACCATGATCGGCTACGAGCGCGATCCGCGTTCCGTCGCCAAGCGCGCCGAGGCTTACCTCAAGTCCACCGGTATCGCCGACACCGCCTATTTCGGGCCCGAGCCGGAATTCTTCGTCCTCGACGACGTCCGTTGGGGCTCCGACATGTCGGGTTCCTTCTATAAGATCGACTCCGAAGAGGCCGGCTGGAATTCCGAGCGCGTCTTCCCCGACGGCAACATGGGTCATCGTCCTGGCGTCAAGGGTGGTTACTTCCCGGTTCCCCCGGTCGACTCCCTCAACGATCTGCGTGCGGCCATGTGTCTCACCCTCGAAGAGATGGGCGTTGGGGTCGAGGTTCATCACCACGAAGTGGCGACCGCAGGTCAGTGTGAGATCGGCACCAAGTTCGACACCCTGGTGGCCCGCGCCGACCAGAACCAGATCCTCAAGTACGTCATCCAGAACGTCGCTCACGCCTATGGCAAGACAGTGACCTTCATGCCCAAGCCGCTGGTCGGCGACAACGGCAACGGCATGCACGTCCACCAGTCCCTGTCGAAGGATGGCCAGAACCTCTTCGCAGGCGACAAGTACGCCGGTCTGTCCGACAACGCGCTCTACTACATCGGCGGCATCATCAAGCACGCCCGTGCACTGAACGCCCTGACCAACGCCTCGACCAATTCCTACAAGCGTCTGGTCCCCGGCTTCGAGGCTCCGGTCATGCTGGCCTACTCGGCTCGCAACCGTTCGGCGTCGATCCGTATCCCGCACTGCGCCAGCCCCAAGGGCCGTCGCATCGAGGTGCGTTTTCCCGACTCGACCGGTAACCCCTATCTGTCGTTCTCCGCGATGATGCTGGCCGGTCTCGACGGCATCATGAACAAGATCCATCCCGGCGACTCAATGGACAAGGACCTCTACGACCTGCCGGCCGAAGAGGCGAAGGCTATCCCGACCGTGTGCTCCTCGCTCGACATGGCCCTGGAAGCACTCGACAAGGACCGCGAGTTCCTGACCGCTGGCGGCGTCTTCTCCGACGACCTGATCGACAGCTACATTAAGCTGAAGATGGATGAAGTGACCCGGCTGCGGATGACGACGCACCCCGTCGAGTTCGACATGTACTACAGCCTCTGATCGGATCGATCGTCATTCGGTATTAAGAATGACCGGGTGCATGGACGCACCCAATATCCGCCCGTCCTATCGCCACACTGGGCGACTGCACCAAACCCTCCGTTCGCCTGCATATGCCGGGCGTCCCTCGATAGCCCCCTCGCAGCGATGCGTTTCGTCGCTATTCGGGCGCGAAAGCACTCCCGATCCTCCAGCATGCGGAATCGCCCCCAAGCCTAAAACTTGGCTCGCTTATTGCTTTTATAGGTCAGGATCCCGATCCTTAGACATGATCGAATCACCTCGTCGTTGCCACTCACCTTCGGTTCAGGATCGAAACCGATTTCGTCAACGAGCGACGACGCAGCGAACATCTATCTGGATTACGCCTCATGACGATTCCGCCAACGGTCAGACCGGCCATTGAGAGGATGATTCTGGATCATCTCAATACGGCAGTGATGCTGTTTGACAAGGACTTAACCCTTCGGTACATCAATCCGGCGACCGAAATTCTGTTCGAGGTCAGTTCGCGCCACCTGATCGGGCAAACGGCGGGCGTGCTTTTGCCCTGTCCTGGAAACCATGCCTTGGAACGCCTCACCGCTGCGCTGAACTCCCGCCACCCCTTCACCGAACGGGAGATCAACATCACAGTCGCGGACGGACGCACCAAAACGGTGAACTGTACGGTTCTGCCTTTGCATCATGATGATGCAGGCGATGAACTGCTGGTCGAGCTCTATCAAGTTGATCGCCAACTCCGCATCACCCGCGAGGAGCAACTGCTGACCCAGCATCAGGCGGCGCAGGCGCTGATCAAGGGACTCGCCCACGAGATCAAAAATCCGCTTGGTGGACTGCGTGGAGCGGCTCAGCTACTCGAACAGGAACTGCCAGACCCCGCATTGCGCGAATACACCCGGATCATCATCGAAGAGGCGGACCGGCTTCAGGCGCTGATGAACCGGATGATCGGTCCGAATCTCATGCCGCGTCGCGGAATGCTCAACATTCACGACGTCATCGAGCACGTCCGAGGGCTGCTGCTGGCTGAATTCCCGCGTGGCCCCGTGATGCTGCGCGACTATGACCCGAGCATCCCGGATTTCATGGCCGATCAAGACCGCCTGATCCAGGCGTTCCTCAATCTCGCCCGCAATGCCGCAGCAGCGGCCGGGCTCGACGGTTGTGTCGAATTCCGAACCCGCGTCCTGCGCCAGTTCACGATCGGCAATCGGCGTCACCGCCTGGTTCTGCTGACCCAGATGCGTGACAACGGACCGGGAATCCCCGAAGAGATTCGCGATCAGATTTTCTTTCCGATGGTTTCCGGGCGCCAGGGCGGAACCGGTCTGGGTCTGTCGATCGCGCAAGAACTGATCAACCAGCACGGTGGGCTCATCGAATGCGAGAGTCGACCCGGAGAGACGACCTTTTGTGTCTACCTGCCCCTGGAGTGCGACCATGAATAGAGAGCCCAAGGTGTGGGTCATCGATGACGATCGCTCGATTCGCTGGGTGCTGGATCGAGCCATGCGCAAGGCTGAGATGAACGTCACCTGCTTTTCGAACGGGGTGGGCGTCATGGAGGCCCTGCAGCAGGAGCAACCGGATGTCATCCTCACCGATATCCGCATGCCCGGCGTCGATGGTCTAGATCTGCTCCGCCAGGTCTCCGCCCGCTATCCGGGGCTGCCGGTCATTATCATGACGGCCCACTCCGATCTGGACAGCGCCGTATCGGCCTTTCACGGCGGGGCGTTCGAATATCTGCCGAAGCCGTTCGATCTGGACGAGGCGGTCTCCCAGGTCAGGCGGGCCTGCAGACGCGGCCGCGAGGATCGCACCGAGGAGATCAGTGCGCCGAAGGGGCCGGACATCATCGGCGAGGCGCCCGCGATGCAGGATGTGTTTCGCGCCATCGGACGTTTGGCGCGATCCAACATTACGGTCCTCATCAACGGGGAGTCCGGCACGGGCAAGGAGTTGGTCGCGCATGCGCTGCATCGTCACAGCCCGCGCAGCGATTGTCCCTTCATCGCCCTGAACATGGCGGCGATCCCACGCGATCTGTTGGAGTCGGAGCTGTTCGGTCACGAGCGCGGCTCCTTCACCGGCGCTCAGGCGCGTCGAGAGGGACGTTTCGAGCAGGCCGATGGCGGCACGCTGTTCCTCGACGAGATCGGCGACATGCCCGCCGAACTCCAGACGCGCCTGCTGCGAGTGCTCGCCGATGGCGAATTCTATCGTGTCGGCGGTATCTCCCCCATCAAGGTCGATGTGCGCATCATCGCGGCGACTCATCAGAACTTGGAAGATCTGGTTCGACAGGGCCGTTTTCGCGAAGACCTGTTCCACCGCTTGAACGTGATCCGGATCCATCTCCCTGCGCTGCGCGATCGGCGCGAGGACGTTCCGCTTCTCATGCGTCATTTCCTGGCCCAGGCCGCGCAGGAGTTGAGCTGCGAACCAAAGGTTCTGCTGGCCGACGCGATCGAGCACCTCAAGCGACTGGACTGGCCAGGGAACGTGCGTCAGTTGGAGAATACGGCTCGCTGGGTGACGGTCATGGCATCGAGCAAGCACATCCATGCCGAGGATCTGCCGCCGGAGCTCAACGCCTCCTTTCCCAACCAGGTGGCCGACGAATCCTGGGAGAGCGTCTTTCGGCGCTGGGCGAGACAGAGCCTCAAGCAGGGCAGGGAGAATATCCTGGACACCGCATTGCCCGCCTTCGAGCAGGTCCTCATCCAGACCGCGCTGGAGCATACCGGTGGGCGGCGCCAGGAGGCCGCGCGCTTGCTCGGATGGGGGCGCAACACCTTGACACGCAAGATCAAGGAACTGGGGCTGGATACGGACAACGAGACGTCCGAGGCCCTCTCGAACGAACATTGATACCCAACACGATGGGTCGGCACTTTATGGAGACCGCTATTGGATAACATCAGCATCGAGCTGAAGGGTTCGGAGATCGCAGCGATCGATTGTCGAGACGGTCTGTTGACCATCGAGTTCTCGCGCGCCTATCTGATCAAGACGATGACGGGTTCGCACGAACGGACGCGCTGGTGGCAGGCCGGAAGCCTGATGATCGATGGGGCGGTTCTAGAGGGGGAAACGCCCGATTGTCCCTTGATCTGCTCCGGAGGCGACATCGAGGAGAACATCTACACCTACCGAGACATGATCCCCATTCCGCTCGACAGCCGTGGTCACGTCCGCTGCGAGCTCGGCTTCTCTGGTCTCGAATCCCGTCTCGTCGCAACGGGAACCGCCATTCGTCTCCTGATGCGCGAGACGCCCAAATACATCGAGCATCTCCGATCGAACGGAAGCGCCTGATCCGATCTCCATCCTAATAACGAAAAACCCGCGCCTCGGCGCGGGTTTTTCGTTTCGCTCGTCTCGTTCCGCGTGTGCCGCGGAGCCCCTCGCTCAGAAGCGGGCGGAGCCGACGATCTCATGGGCGAGATCCACGACGCGAGTAGCCATCTCCTGATACTCCTGACGGTAGTCCGCCAGCAATCCTTCGGTCGATGCCCAGTAGTCCTTTCCTGAGACGCCGTTCTCGTGCTCGTAAGCGATGAATTTCTTCTGCATTTCGAGCATCTTGTCGATCAGATCTTGCTTTTCTTGTTTCAGCGCCGCGATATCGGTCATGGATGTGTCCCCCATCATGAATAAACCGAAGATGCAAGGCAGTTTCGGTAGATACGGATTTTTTAATATATCATGGGACTCGGAAAAACAGTCAACTCAAAGACATCGCATCCCGAACGAGCCCGCCCCTTCGCCCATGTTCGATATCATCCTCTATCAGCCGGAAATTCCGCCCAATACCGGCAACATCATGCGTTTGAGCGTCAATGTCGGCGCTCGTCTGCACCTGACTCGACCGCTCGGGTTTTCGCTCGACGATCGACTGCTTCGCAGGGCGGGACTGGATTATCGCGAATGGGCGGATGTGCGGCTGCATGACTCGCTCGACGCCTGTCTCGAACAGATCGCCCCGTCGCGCATCTTCGCCGCAACGACGCGAGGGACGGTCGCCCATACGGAACCGACCTATCGGGAGGGAGATGCCTTTCTGTTCGGACCTGAAACGCGCGGTCTACCCAGCGAGATTCTAGAGGAGATTGCTGGCGACCGGCGGCTCTATGTCCCGATGCGTCCGGACAACAGGAGCCTGAACCTGTCGAACTCGGTCGCGGTGATCCTGTTCGAGGCCTGGCGTCAGCTTGGATTCGAGGGGGCGGGGCGACGTCCAGAGACCGCGACACCCTGATCGAGCGTCGCGGATTCGATCTCAGCCGAATTCGGGTTTCGGGTCGCGTTCCAGCAGCGCCTTGGTGGCCTGTTCCGGCGAGATCCCATCGTAGAGGACCCGGTAGACCTGCTCGCTGATCGGCATCTCGATGCCGAGCCGCTCCGAGAGCCGGTGAATGGCCAGTGCGGTCACGACCCCCTCAACCTCCTGACCGATCTCGGACTTCGCCTGCTCGATCCCCTTGCCGCTCGCGAGGGCCAAACCCATGCGCCGATTGCGCGATTGGTTATCGGTGCAGGTCAGAACCAGATCGCCGATTCCGGCGAGCCCCATGAAGGTCTCGGTCCGGCCACCGAGCGCCGTTCCAACCCGAATGAGCTCGGCGAGCCCGCGCGTGATGATCGCCGCCCGGGTGTTGGCGCCAAAGCCCAGTCCATCGGCGATGCCGGTCGCGATGGCGAGCACGTTCTTGGCGGCACCGCACATCTCGACACCCACCATGTCCGAGCTCGTATAGGCACGGAAGCGGTCGCCGTGAAGCAGCAATGCGATCCGCTCGGCGAAGCTCTCGGACGAGGAGGCGACCGTGATGGCCGTGGGCAGGCCCCGCGCGACCTCCAAAGCGAAGCTGGGACCGGACGCGACGGCAAGTGGGCGATCGCCGAGGCACTCTCGGGCGATCGTATGCAGCAACTGACCGGAGCGCGAATCCAGACCCTTGGTCGCCCAGGCGACGCCCATGTCCTGGGGAAGGCGCTCCGCTAGGGCCGAAGCGACCGACTCGAAGGCCATGCTGGGAACAACGACCAGACAATCGGTCGCATCCGAGAGCGCTTCGTCGAGCGAATCGGTCGGAATCAGCTCCGAGGGCAGGGGAAAGCCCGGCAGGAACTGCCGATTCTCGCTGTCACGCCGGATGGCCTCGACCTGAGCGGCCTCATGCCCCCACAAACGGACCCGATGACCGTTGCGGCAGAGTTGGAGAGCCAGGGCGGTTCCCCAGGAACCTGGCCCCAGCAGCGCGACCGTCGCCTTCGTCGAGCCGTTCACGCCGACCTCTTTGCTCAATGGTGGCTCGGCTGAGCGCCGCCGGCCTGGCCTTGCTCTGCGGCCTGTTTCTGATGCTGAGCGTACAGCAGGTCGAAGTTCACGTGCTGAAGGACCAGCTGGGGATAGCTGCCCTTCACGACCAGATCCGTCACGACTTCACGTGCATAGGGGAAGAGCAGGGTTGGGCAATAGGCGCCGAGCAGCGGTCCCATTTCTTCCTCGGAGAAGCCGTTGGCGCTGAAAATGCCTGCCTGCTGCACCTCGACGACGAATGCGACCTTGTCATCGACCTTCGCATTGACCGTGACGGACAGCACCACCTCGAAGATGTTGTTATCGAGCGGATTGACCTTGGTGTTGAGATTCATCTCGTGCTTCGGGTTCCACTCGCCACGAAAGATCTGGGGGGCGTTCGGAGACTCGAAGGAGACGTCCTTGGTGTAGATGCGCTGAACGGAAAACTGACGCTCTGCGGATGGCTGTTCGTTTTCTGCCATATTTCGATGTCCTGGTTTCTGTGAGGTGAGGTGTTTCCGGTGAAATCGAGGGCGAGGAAATGTCCGAGGCGGACGGCGGCGTCAACGCTTCTTCTTGGTCAGGGGCAGACTCGCCGTCTCCCACGCCATGATGCCGCCCTGGAGGTTGTAGACCTCCTCGAAACCCGCCTTGCGAAGCTGAGCGCAGGCAACCGAGGATTGAGACCCGGACCGGCAGTTCACAATGATGGGGCGACCCTTGTATTTGTTCAGGGTGGCCATCTGGTTCTTGAACCCGTTCATCGGGATGTTGATGGCGTTGATGATGTGGCCCTGAGCGAAATCCGCAGCGGGACGCACGTCGATGACGACCGCGTCCTTGTGATTCATCATCTCGGTGGCCTGCAGGGGACCTGCGGAGCCCTTGCTGCCGACGATCAGATTGTAGATCAGCAACCCGGCGATCACGACCAACGCCACAAAGAGAAACCAATGATTTCCGACGAATTCGATGAGCTGATTCAATAGCGCCATGTTGATGCTGTCTCGTTAACAGGTAGCGTAGCGGCCCCGCGTTAATGACGGCAGCGACGGACCACGCTGGAAAACCTCGTGCGCCCATGCCACCCGGTGATACACAAGGCCGAGCGGATTCTAAAGGCGCTGAAGTATAAGGATCGCGAGAACGGGCGTCACCCCGCCTCGGCGGCGCGAGCGGGGAAATCTAGCGCGTGTGATGACAGAAGACCTCACGCATCATCCCGATCAGGCGTAGCGTTCGGCCGTCGCTGACGCGGTAGTAGACGCGATTGGCATCCTTTCGCGATGCCAGAATGCCCTTGTCGCGCAGAATGGCCAGATGCTGAGAGATGTTGCTCTGTGACGTCCCGACGTGCCCCACGATTTCTTGGACGCTGATCTCCTGATCGCCCAAGGTGCAGAGGATTTTCAGGCGCAACGGATGCGACATCGCCTTGAGCGACCGCGAGGCGCGCTCGATGTCTGCGTCGTCCGCAAACAAATCCATCGCCTCGCTGTCCGTTGCCGAAAGGTTCAAAATCGGGCGTGGAGGATGGCTCACGTCATTACCCATTGAATCGCATCTGATCGACTTATCACCATACAATAATAAACTTTTTTCCGCTCGCCCGCGAAGCGTTCGCGTCGGGGCTTGGCTCCGGCACGATCCAAGTATCACTAGGATCCACCGGGCGGAGAAGATCTGGAGCTTATCGCGATGCGCAATGCCGCCGATTCCCGACGTAGGACTCAAGCCCAGCCCCGACTCCACTCAGGCCTGGATCGTCTCCATCGGCGATTTGGCATCCAGTTCCCGCAAGGATTCCTCATCCTGGCCGTTTCACTGTGCGTCTGCTCGGCAACCCTCGCGGAGGACAGCGATCCGAGCCTGGATGCACGTCAGCGCGATCTGATGGATATCGAACGCAAAGTGGAGTCCATCGGACAGGATCTGATCGGCCGTCGAGAGGATCGGCGCGCCATGATCCTGGAGCTGGAGGCCCGTGAGCGCAACGTCGCGGAACTCGCCCTCGCGAATCGCGAGCTCCAGCGTCTCGTCGCCGAGCACACCCGGATCGCAGCCGAGCTGCGGGCACGCCAAGCGGAGGAGCGCCAGGCCCTCGACAAGCAATTGGTCCTGCTGGCCGAGCTCGTGCGCACCGCCTACGTCATGGGACGCGCAGACCGTTTGAGGCTGTTGCTCAATCAGCAGGATCCGACCGAAGCCAGCCGGGTCATGTCCTATTTCGCCTATTTCAACCGCGAGCGCATGAAGCGCATCCAGGCCGTACAGGAGTCGGCCGACCGTCTTGCCCGACTGGCTCGGGACGCGGAGGAGGAGGCCAAGCGGCTCGCCAAGCTCGCCAAGAGCCAGGAGGCGACCCGTCAGCGTTTGGAGGTCGCTAAGCAGGAGCGCGCCAAGGTTCTGAAGCAACTGGAAGCGACCATCGCCAGCCGCTCCGAAACCCTGGAGACGCTCAAGAAGGATGCCGAATCGCTCAAGCGACTGATCGAGCATCTGCGTCAACGCGCCCAGATCCGGGCCGAGCTGGACATCCGCCGCGAGCCCTTCGAGAAACGCAAGGGCAGACTCCCCTGGCCGCTGCTCGAAGGCCGGATCGTCGCCTCCTTCGGGAGCCGAAAGGAGGACTCCGAGGTCGCCTGGGACGGCGTCCTGCTGGCGGCTCGGGAGGGCGAAGAGGTCCGTGCGGTCAGCGGTGGGCGTGTCGTCTATGCCGATTGGCTGCGGGGGTTTGGCCTGTTGATGGTCATCGACCATGGAGATGGCTTCATGACCCTCTACGGTCACAACGAAGCATTGATGCGCGAGGTGGGCGAGTGGGTCTCTGGCGGCGACATTATCGCCCTAGGAGGAAACAGCGGGGGGCGGAGCAAAGCGGTACTCTATTTCGCCATCCGTCGTATGGGGAAGCCGCAGGATCCGGCGCAATGGTGCACCGGCTCTGGCACCCATAGCTGATCGTCCATGTCGAAGCGCAGGGACATTTGCCGCCGATCGCGGTCCAAGACGAAACCCACCGCGCACTGTCGAGGCGAATGAAAACATGCGATCCTTCGCCACCATCTCGATGTGTCGCAGCCGATCGGTCCATCCAGGATGGTGCCGGGACTGCGAACTCGCCCCACATTCACAGCCCATGCACAGATTCCAGAACATCATGATGCGTCGTCATTTCGCCCAACGCCTCTGTCTCACAGCCTTCCTGTTGGCGGGGCTGCCCCTCTCCCATGCCGAAGAATCCACGCCTGCCAAACTTCAGGCGGACGCCGATCTGCCACTCGAAGAGCTGCGCTCCTTCGCAGACGTCTTCGGCCGAATCAAGGACGATTATGTCGAACCGGTCGATGATAAAACGCTGATCGAGAGTGCGATTCGAGGCATGCTATCCGGGCTCGATCCCCATTCGTCCTATCTCGACGCTGACGCATATCGAGATCTCCAGGTCGGAACGAGCGGCGAGTTCGGAGGGCTTGGAATCGAGGTCGGACTGGAAAATGGCTTCGTCAAGGTAATCGCCCCGATCGACGACACGCCGGCACAGCGTGCGGGTCTGCAGGCAGGAGATCTGATCATCCGCATCGACGACAAACCGATCAAGGGATTGGGCCTCGACGAGTCGGTCAAGCTGATGCGCGGCAAACCCGGCACCAAGATCCAACTGACCATCATGCGCGGCAGCAATCAGTCTCCGTTCGACGTCAGCATCGAGCGAGCGGTCATTCAGGTCGAGAGCGTGAAGAGCCGCATGCTGGAACCGGGATATGGCTATGTTCGCCTGACCAACTTCCAGGCGCATACCTCGGACGACATGCAGAAGGCCCTGACCGCGCTGGAGAAGTCCAACGAGGGACCGCTCAAGGGCCTGATTTTGGACCTTCGCAACAATCCGGGCGGCGTACTCAGTGGCGCGGTTGGCGTCAGCGACGCCTTCCTGACCGAGGGTCTCATCGTTTATACCCAGGGACGGGTGAAGAACAGCAAGATGCAGTTCGATGCCGGACCGGATGACATCCTCGACGGCGCGCCTCTCGTCGTGCTGGTGAACGGCGGCAGCGCCTCGGCCTCGGAGATCGTCGCCGGCGCGTTGCAGGATCAAAAACGGGCCATCATCATGGGCACCCGAACCTTCGGCAAGGGCTCGGTGCAGACGATCGTTCCCATCGACGACAGCACCGCGCTCAAGTTGACGACCGCACGCTACTACACCCCGTCGGGGCGTTCCATCCAGGCACAGGGCATCGAGCCGGACATCCTTCTCCAGCCAGGCGAGTTCAAGCCGATCGAAAACGCCACGCTGAAACCCGTCAAGGAGGCCGATCTGATGCGTCACCTCGACGAAGAGGCGCCGGATGAGGCGAAATCCGGGGAGGAAGAACCCAAACCCCTGGCGATCGAAGACTTACAGCTCTCCGAGGCACTCAACGTGCTCAAAGGGTTGACCATCCTCGGACACTCGAAGGCCGACTGATCCGTGCGCAATAGAGCTCGGGTCGCCCGACCCGAGCGGACCGCTGACGCGGGTTTTCGCGAGCGGCGATCCGCCCACCAGACACCCTTCAACTCATCCATTGCGATCCACTTGGAGACATCCGATGCCAAAGGTACTCGTTCCGCTCGCTCAGGGATGCGAAGAACTCGAAGCCGTGACCATCATCGATCTACTGCGTCGCGCCGAGATCGATGTCGTCACCGCAGGACTGACCGATGAGCCGGTTACGGCCAGCCGGGGAACCGTTCTGATCGCGGACACCACCCTGGACGCCGTCCTGGATCAGGACTTCGACATGATCGTCTTGCCGGGCGGACTTCCCGGGGCGACCAACCTTCAGGAGGATTCTCGGGTCTGCGATCTGCTGCGCCGCCAGCAGGCTCAGGACCGCCATGTCGCCGCCATCTGCGCTGCGCCCCGCGTGTTCGCCGCCACGGGGTTGCTCGAAGGCAGGACCGCAACCGCCTACCCCGGAGCCTTGGTGGCCGACGACCTGCCGGGAACCCGACTGACCGACGCACCAGTGGAGGTCGATGGCAAGGTCGTGACCGGTCGCGGACCGGGAACCGCCATGGATTTCGCACTTCAGCTCGTCGAAATTCTGCAAGGGCGCACTACGCGCGACAGCGTCGAGCGCGACCTGGTTCGAAACATCTGAGATGAGCGGCTCGAATCCGTCATGACCCCCTCTCTTTCGGTGATCGGGAACGCAGATCCGACGCCATGACCTCGTCACTTTGGATATTGATCGCCGCACCGGCGATGTCGCTGCTGTCGAGTCTAACCGCGACCCGTTGGCTCTGCTCGGACCGCGCGGCGCGGCGCGGTCCCATGGACCGCCCCAACGCGCGCTCGTTGCATTCGCACCCGGTTCCGCGAACCGGAGGATTGGCCGTGCTCTTCGGCTTGGTCATTCCGCTCCTGGCCTTGGGCCTCTGGGAGCCGGTCGCGCCCGAGCTTCTCTGGCTGTGCGGTGCCCTGTTCATGGTGGCGGGCGTTTCCTTTCTCGACGATCTGGGCGAGGTTCCGGCGGCCGGACGATTGGTCGTCCATCTGCTGGCGGCCGTCCTAGTGTTGCTCGCCGGAATGGGATGGAGTCATCTGGATCTGCCAGGGACATGGATCTCCTGGCCCCTATGGGTCGCGGTCCCGGCGACCTTGCTGTACCTGGTCTGGATGATCAATCTCTACAATTTCATGGACGGTATGGACGGGCTTGCCGCCGGCATGGCGGTCTTCGGATTCTCGGCGTTCGGTATCCTGGGGTTGATCGGCGGCGAGCCGCAGTTCGCGCTCGTCGCCTTCTGCATCGCGGGTGCGGCGGCCGGATTCGGGATCCTGAACTTTCCTCCCGCCTCCATCTTCCTCGGCGACGTCGGATCCTCAAGTCTCGGTCTGCTGGCTGCGGGTCTGTCGCTGTGGGGCGCCCAGCTCGCGCTCTTTCCGATCTGGACCGCCTGGCTGGCCTTCTCGCCATTCATCGTCGATGCGACCTGGACCCTGTTGGCCCGAGCCTGGCGCCGCGAGCGCATCTGGGAGCCGCATCGCTCGCACCATTATCAGCGCCTCGTCCTGTCCGGCTGGACCCATCGCAAGACCCTGTTGCGCGCCTATGTGCTGATGGCCGCCTCGGCCGCCTGCGCGGTCGCCTCTCCCAGACTCGTCGAGCGGGAGCAATGGATGCTCATCGCAGCCTGGGCCGTCATCTACCTACTCATCCATCTCCGGGTGCGATCCTGCGCCCCTGGTTCGGCACTGGATCGACCATGAATCCACTCGTCGATCGGCTGCGTTCGCGCACCGCCGCCTTCACTCACGACTTCATCAGCATTCCGGTCGCTTGGCTCCTCGCCTATTGGCTGAGGTTCAATCTGGACCAGATTCCGCCCCAGTTCATCACCAGCGCATGGCACTCCTTACCCTGGGTCTTGCTGATTCAGGGATCCATGTGCTGGATCTTCGGTCTCTATCGGGGGGTGTGGCGCTTCGCATCGCTTCCGGACCTGGTTCGCATCACCAAGGCCGTGTCGGCCGGCACCCTGCTGATCGTGGTCGCGCTCTTCCTGGTGGACCGGTCCACCCATATCCCGCGCTCGGTCCCCGTCATCTATTTCGGGCTGCAACTCATGATGCTGGCGGGTCCAAGGCTGATTTACCGATGGATGAAAGACCATCGGCTCAATCTGTCCTCCGGTCAGCGGGTACTCATCATCGGTGCCGGGCGCGATGGCGACATGCTCGCCAGGGATATGATGCGCGATCCGTATCGGGCCTATTTCCCCGTCGGCTTCGTCGACGACAAGCTGCGCCGTCAGGGCAGCGAGGTCCAGGGACTGCCGGTGCTTGGCTCGACGTCGAAGATTCCCGAAATCGTTCGCGAAAAAGGCATCGATCTACTGATGTTGGCCCTGCCCAACGCGACGGCTTGCGAGATGCGCCGTCTGGTCGAGATCTGCGAGCAGACCGGTCTACCCTTCCGCATCCTGCCTCAGCTGCGCGCGCTCATGAACGGGCAGCTCGACATGAGCCAGTTGCGGCCGGTGTCGATCGAGGATTTGCTGGGACGCGATCCCGTCCGGCTCGATTGGCCCGAGATTCGCGCCGGCCTGGCCGGTAAACGGATCCTCATCACGGGTGCCGGCGGCTCGATCGGCTCCGAACTGGTGCGACAGATCGCCCGCAGCGATCCGGCCCGACTGATCCTGGTCGACCATGGGGAGTTCAATCTCTATCGCATCGAAATGGAGCTACTGGAGACGCAACCCGGTCTTGAATTCTCCCGCCACCTGCTCGACGTGACCGACGAACGGGCGATTCGCAATCTGTTCGAATCCGAACGTCCGGTCATCGTCTTCCACGCGGCGGCCTACAAGCATGTTCCGCTGCTGGAGAACCAGCTACGGGCCGCGATCCGCAACAACGTGATGGGGACCCAGATCGTCGCTGAAGCCGCAGCGGTCCATGGCTGCGAGCGCTTCGTCCTCATCTCGACCGACAAGGCGGTCAATCCGGCCAACGTCATGGGGGCGAGCAAGCGCATCGCGGAATCCATCTGCCAGGCCTTGGACGGGGGCTCGGAATGCCGCTTCATCACGGTGCGCTTCGGCAATGTCCTGGGCTCGGCCGGAAGCGTCGTCCCCCTGTTCCGACGTCAGATCGAGCAGGGCGGCCCCGTCACGGTCACCCATCCGGACATCGAGCGTTTCTTCATGACCATCCCGGAGGCCTGCCAGCTCATCATGCAGTCGGCCGTGATCGGCGACGGCGGCGAGATCTTCGTGCTGGACATGGGCGAGCCAATCAAGATCCGCTATCTTGCCGAACAGATGATCCGGCTCTCGGGCCGCGAGCCCGATCAGGACATCCCGATCCAGTACGTCGGTCTGCGCCCGGGCGAGAAGCTCTACGAAGAGCTCTTTTACGCCTCGGAGGAGCTGGTTCCCACGCGTCACCCCAAGATCCGAGCCGCGCGGCACATCGATGGCCCATCGGGGACCGAGCTCACCGAGGGGCTGGACGCCTTGCGGACGTCGGCCGACCTGTTCGACCATGAGGCGATGCTCCTCGCCTTGAACCGCTTGCTGCCATGCTGGTCGAAGGAGCCGGACCCAGAGCGTCCACCGCTCCACTCCGCCGGACTCACCACAGAAGACGCCTGATCCAAGGTCGAACATGGATACCAATCCCGCACAAGATGCGCTTCTGAGCGAAGACGCCCCCGTCATTCGGGGCCTCCGCGACGAACCGGACGAGACGATACAGGAATCGCCCGAACGGTCGATGGAGGACATCGACACCTCCAATGAGCGTTCGGCCGGAGACGATCTGCGCTCTGCCGAGGCCCGTGTGCTCGCCCACCTCCAGGACCGGAGCAAGATCACGGCGGGGGATCTCGGACGCGCCCGTCGTCTGGCCGATGACGCCGGCGATCCGCTCGTCCCCATGTTGGTGCGTCTGGGTCTGATCTCGGAGCGTGACATGGCGCGCGCGATTTCGGAGATTCTGGACATCCCGCTCGCCGAACCGAGCGGCTTTCCGAGCGAGCCCGTGCGCGAGGATCTCTTCTCGCTGCGCTTCCTCAAGGACGCCCGGATCCTGCCGCTGAGCGAAGACGACGACGCCATCCGAATCGCCATCGCCAATCCGCTCGACAACTACGCCCTGGCCGCGATCGGCATGGCCGCCGGAAAGACGGTTTCTCCGCTGGTGGGGCTGCCGACCGAGATCGAATCGGCGATCGAGCAGCTTTACGAAAAGGTCGAGGAGGAACCGGCGGAGGCCGAATCCGAGTTCGGCGATTTCGACGAGGAAGACATCGAACACCTCAAGGATCTGGCCAGCGAGGCGCCGGTGATCCGTATGGTCAACCAGCTGATCCAGAAGGCGGTGGAATCGCGCGCTTCGGACATCCATGTCGAGCCCTTCGCCGATGTCCTGAAGGTGCGCTACCGGGTCGACGGTATCCTCAACGAGGTCGACGCTCCGCCGGTACGCTCCACTGCGGCCGTGATCTCGCGAGTCAAGATCATGGCCAAACTCAACATCGCCGAGCGCCGTCTGCCCCAGGACGGCCGCATCCCGATCCGCATCCAGGGCAAGGACCTCGACCTGCGTGTTTCGACCGTCCCCACCATGTTCGGCGAGAGCGTGGTCATGCGCCTGCTGGATAAGGAAAGCATCCGTTTCGACCTGGACGCGCTCGGTTTCGATGGTCCGCCACGTCAGAGCCTCGCCGAGATCCTGGAGCGCCCCTACGGCATTCTCCTGGTCACCGGGCCGACCGGCTCGGGCAAGAGCACCACGCTCTACACGGCGCTCAGCCGGCTCAACACCGAGGCGCGCAAGATCATCACCGTCGAGGACCCGGTCGAATACCAGCTGCCCGGCATCAATCAGATCCAGGTCAAGTCTGCGATCGGCATGACCTTCGCCGGGGCGCTGCGCGCCATCATGCGCCAAGACCCGGACATCATCATGGTCGGCGAGATGCGCGACCTGGAGACGGCTCGCATCGCGGTCCAGTCTGCGCTGACCGGCCACATCGTGCTCTCCACGCTGCATACCAACGACGCTGCCAGCGGGGTCACGCGTCTGCTCGACATGGGCGTCGAGGATTATCTGCTCACCTCAACCATCAATGGCATCCTGGCGCAGCGCCTGGTTCGCCGTCTGTGCCCGCACTGTCGCGCGCCCTATCCGGCGGTCCGCGAGCTGGCCGAGCGCTTCGGGCACATGCACACCGATTCCGAGCCACTGGAGCTGTTCCGCGCGGTCGGCTGCGACGCCTGCAACGGCACGGGCTACCACGGACGATTGGTCATCACCGAGGTGCTGACCATGTCGGATCGCATCCGCAAGGCCGTGCTGGCTCATGCCACCGCGACAGAGATCCGCCAGATCGCCATGACCGAGGGCATGGTGACCATGTATCAGGACGGATTGCGTAAGTCGCTCGACGGTCGAACCACCATCGAAGAGGTGTTGCGCGTGGCCGAGGGCAATTGATGAGGATGATCGTCGAAACACACCTGCCCGGTTGCCACCCATCACCAGAGACGCGGGATGCCGAAGTTCTTCTATAAGGCCGTGAAACTCGACGGAGAGACCGTCGAGGGCGAGGTCGAGGTCGCCGACGAGGCGACCCTGATCCGCCAGCTCCAGGGACAGGGTCTGATCCCCATCGAGACCCGCACCAACCGAGGACTTCGGGCACGTCTCGGTCGAACCCGTCGCCGTCGACTCAGTCAGAAGGAAACCGGGATCATCACGCGCGAGCTGGCAACCCTGCTGGAGGCCGGGATGACGCTCGACCGCTCGCTACAGATTCTGATCGACCTGACTCAGGAATCGCACATCGTCCGGGTCCTGAACGATCTGCAGGAGCGGGTACGCGGCGGCGCGACCTTTTCGAGCGCCCTGGAGGCCCAGGACGGCCAGTTCCCCAAGCTCTACGTCAACATGGTCCGGGCCGGAGAGGCCGGTGGGGCCTTGGATCAGGTGCTGGACCGTCTCGCCGACTACTTGGAACGCGTCGCCGAGTTGCGTCAGACCGTAACCTCCGCGCTGGTCTATCCCGCCATCCTACTGTTCGTCTCCGGGCTTTCGGTCATCATGCTGCTGGTGTTCGTGGTGCCACAGTTCACCGTCCTGTTCGACGACATGGGCGCGGCCCTGCCGCTGTCGACCCAGATCGTGGTGGCGGCCGGAGACCTCTTTCGCAACTATTGGTGGGCCATGCTGTGCGCGGTTGCCTTGATCGCCGTGCTCATCGAGCGCTGGCTGCAGAACCCACGGGTGCGCGACCGTTTCGACGAACAGGTGCTGAAACTTCCGATGTTCGGCGATCTGATCTGGAAGATGGAGACTGCGCGGCTGTGTCATACGCTCTCGACGCTGCTGAAGAACGGCCTGCCGCTGCTCAACGCCTTGACCCTCGCCAAGGAGGTGGTCTCCAATCGCAAGCTCTTCGGTCTCCTCAACGAGGCGAGCGAGGAACTCAAGCATGGCCGAGGTCTCGCCGGCCCGCTCGCACGTCTGGAGGTGCTCCCGGATCTGGCCCTGCAGATGATCCGCGTCGGGGAGGAATCGGGTAGTCTGGACGCCATGCTCGCCAAAGTGGCCTCCATCTACGACCGGGAAAGCCGCAACAGCGTCCAAAGCATGCTGACGCTGCTGGAGCCAATACTCATCATCGGTCTCGGCGTCGTCGTCGCCGGCATCATCATTTCCATTCTCATGGCCATCCTTGGGGCGAACGATCTGGTCTTTTGATCCAATCGTCCCATCGCTTGGCCGCCAACGACCGGCACCCTAAAATGCCGGCCCAAAATCAACGGATATCGAGGCAATAAGATGCGCTCCAACCACTCTCGTCGCGCGAAGGGTTTCACTCTGGTCGAACTGCTCGTCGTATTGGCCATCCTGGGTCTGCTGGCCGGTCTGGTCGGTCCCCAAGTGATGAAATTCCTCGGCACCTCGAAAACCAAGACCGCCAAGCTGCAGATCGACGATCTGTCCTCGACGCTCGATCTCTACCGTCTGGAGCTGGGCCGCTATCCGACCGAGTCCGAGGGACTGAAGGCCCTGGTCGAGAATCCGGGCAACATGTCCAACTGGAACGGACCCTATTTGAAAAAGGGCGAGGTGCCGAAGGATCCCTGGGGCACCGAGTTCCAGTACCGCTTCCCGGGCGAGCACGGCAGCTTCGATATCTGGTCGCTCGGCGCGGACAACCGCGAGGGTGGCGAGGGCGAGAACGCCGATGTCAAGAGCTGGGAATGATGATCGCCGGGATGCCCTGACGTGCGCTGGTCCAACCGCGGCTTCACCCTGGTCGAACTGCTGGTCGTAATGGCCATCGCGGCCCTCATGATGACTGCGGTTCCATCGCTCTTCTCCGCCGCCATGCCGGGCCTCGAAATGAAGTCCGCCGCCCGGCGGACTGCGGCGACCCTGCGGCTTGCGAGAGAGACGGCCATCCGTCAGGGGACGGATGCCGCCTTGCTCGTCGATCTGGAGAATCACCGGCTCGATCTTCAGGGATACCGCAGTCTGGTACTGCCCAAAGGCCTCATGATCCAGTTGGAGGCGGCCAGCAGCGAGATGCTGGACGACCAGCGCGGGGTGATCCGTTTCTTTCCCGACGGCAGCTCGACCGGTGGCCGAATCCTCATCCTGCATGAGGATCACGGCTATCAGGTCGGGGTGACCTGGCTTACCGGCCGGATCCAACTGACGCCCTGGGAGACGAAATGAGGGGGCGCGCTCAGCGAGGCTTCTCGCTGTTGGAGGTGCTGGTGGCCTTCGCCATCCTGGCCATCTCGCTCGGCGTCCTGATGCAGATCTTCTCGCGCGCCACCCTGACCGCCGTCACCACATCGCAATACAGTCAGGCGGCCTCGCTCGCCGAGTCGCTGCTGCAGGACGCGGGAATCGATATCCCACTGATCGAAGGCGCGACCTCGGACCGCTCGGAGGATGGATTCGACTGGGAGGTCACCATCGTGCGCGTCGAGTTCAACGAAGACGCCTTTCTCGATCCGCCCGCCACGCTCTATCGCGTCAATGCGACCGTCCTCTGGAACGACGCTGGACGCGCACGTCATCTGACGCTTTCGACCCTGCGTCTCGGCGAGAAGCTCTGAAATGCGCGCCGTCGCCTCGGCTCGATTGCGATCGCGCGGTTTCACTTTGGTCGAACTGCTCATCGCGCTCGCCATCATCGGGCTCATCACATTGCTGCTCTTCTCCGGTTTGCGTCTTGGATCGCGCGCCTGGGAGGCGGTGGACGCCGTGGCGCTGCGCACCGGGGATCTAAGGCTGGCTCACGGCTTCCTGGCTCGGACGCTCGGCCAGATGCGGATCATCTCGACCACCTTCGACTCCGAGCCCATCCTGCTCTTCAACGGCGATGCCGAGCGGATCGAATTCGTGGCCCCGCTGTCCGATCACGTCGGCATTCCCGGACTCTACGTCCTGCGTCTCTCGCTCGAAGGCGAGGGATCCAAGCGCAATCTGGTGCTCAGCCGCTGGCTGTACCATCCGAAGGTTCTTGAGGGGGGAGACGACTATCCGCCCTGGGAGCCGCTGCAAAGCGGCCGAGGCATGTCGCTCGACGGCTTCCCCACCGATATGGACGCCGGCGGCGGGGCCTTCGGACGCACCCAGCTGCTCGAAGACGTCGATGTGCTCAGGATCGCCTATTATGGGCTCGCCGACGGCGACAGCGAGCCGCATTGGCATGAGGATTGGCTCAAACAGACGCAATGGCCGACCCTGGTCCGCATCCGGCTCTGGACCCATTCCCAAACCTGGCCGGACCTCTATGTCACGGTTCCAGGACGTCAATGAGATGAAGAGTCCCGACCGACAGCGCGGAATCGCTCTGATGCTCGTCATGTGGGTGCTGACCCTGCTCACCATCATGGCGCTCGGCATGACGGCGACCCAGCGCACCGAAACCGCACTGACCGAAAACGCCGTCGCCACCGCGCGCTTCCGCACGCTTGCCGACGCGGCGATCGCCTACGCGGCCCTGTCCTTCATGTCTCGGCCGTCGAGCACCGAGACGGAGGACCAGCAGGACAGTTCCAGCGTCTGGCTACCGAACGGGGCTCCCAGACCCTGGAATTTCGATGGCCAGTCGCTGATCCTTCGCGTGTCGAACGAGTCCTCGCGTATCAACTTGAACGATGCCCAGCCGGATCTGCTGCGCTCGCTCATGGAGGTGCTCGGGGTTCAGGAAGAAGAGGCGACCTCGATCGCGGCCGCAATCGCCGATTGGCGCGACGCGGACGATCTGGCCCAACTCAACGGCGCGGAAGACGATGACTACGAAAATGCCGGGCTGCCGCTCGGCGCCAAGGATGCCCCTTTCGATTCGGTGGAGGAGCTGCGCCAGGTCATGGGCATGACGGAGGCGATCTACCGCAGGCTGGCCCCAGAGCTGACCGTCACCGCCAGCGGGGCGGTCGACGAGGCGTTCGCCTCGCCGGCGGTTCTGGCTACCCTGCGAGGAATCTCGCTCGAAGAGGCCATCGAGGATGTCGCCGAGCGCGACCAGCCAACGGTGCCTGGAGCCACGGCACCGACCACTCGGAATCGCGGGGGCCCGGTGTATCGCATCCGGGTCGAGGATGGCGCGGGAGGTGGACGCGGCCATGCCATGGAGGCCGTGTTCGAGCTCGACCCTGGTCGAAATCCTCCCTATTTCGTCGATTGGCGACGTTACGGCATGCCTCCCTCGGCGCCGATCGCCGTTCCATCGGAATGAAGGCTGGCTGGCCTAGGACGCAGCCTCCGATTTACACTGGGTGAGATCGGTTGAATATCGTCCTTTTTCCATCTTTCGGACCAAACCCTCGTTCAGACTCACCCCATCAGGATGACCACCGGCTACCACTAGCCACTGGATTGCAACCCTAGACATGGCTCTCACAGATCGCCTGAATCAGCTCGTTGGCGGGTTCTCCCGAACGGGCGCTTCCCTGCCGAACGCCTTTTCGGATGATCTCGGCGAGCGCCTCGTGGAGTGTCTACCGAGCGTGGCCCGCAAGGCGCTGGCACGCCGCCATCGGCGTCTGCTGATCGAGGTCGAGGGTGAGTTCGCACGCCTGATCCTGATCGCCGGCCCGCAGCGCGAAACACTGGGCGAGGTAGCCTTGAACGGACCGGCGACGCTTCCCGCAGTCTTCACTGAGCTCGCTAAAGATCCCTCGATCCGGATCGAGCTCGTGCTGCCGAAAGCGGCCATCCTGCTGAGACCCCTGTCCTTCCCGGCTCAGGTCAGAACCAATCTCTCCCAGGTCATCGGCTACGAAATGGATCGTCTGTCGCCCTTTCAGGCCAAGGACGTCCTGTTCGACTTTCAGCCTCAGGGGAATCCAAAACGAACCGATCGGGTGTCGCTGGAGTTGGCGATCTGCCGCCGCGACCTGGCGGAGCCCTGGATCCAGCGACTCTCCGAGCTCGGAGTCGCCGTCGACAAGATCCATTGGATCGGGGCCTGGTCGCGCGCCAACCTGCTTCCACACGATCAAAGGCCGCGCCGTCGCCGATTGCATCTCAGTGCCGGTTTGGCGCTCTGGATCCTGGTCGGCCTCGCGTTCCTGGCCGCAATGATGACGCCCATCTGGCAGAAGTCGCGGATCCTCGAGGGGCTGGAAGCGGACCTCAAGCAGGCTCGAACCCAGGCCGTTGCGGTCGATGAATTGCGTCAGGAGCTGGAGAAGGCGCGCGCAGGAAGCACGGAGGTGCTGAAACGCAAGATCAACCAGACACCGATTCTGGATCTGCTGCGCGAACTCACGGACAGCTTGCCGGACGATACCTGGATTCAAAATCTCGAGTTCAACGATGGACAGGTGGATATCCGGGGCGAGTCCGGACAGGCCACCGCACTGATCGCCGTTCTGGAGAAGCTTCCCGACATCGATGGCGTCTCCTTCAAATCCCCGGTGACCCAGGTCGCGCGCACGGGGAAGGAGCGTTTCTACATCACCTTCACATTCACCGGACCGGGGGAGCGGGCGCAATGAGCGCGATCTCCAAGCCCAAGGCATTCTGTCTGCTCGCGTGGGGTGCCGCAGCCGTTTTGGTGCTGGCTCTCCTCGGTGGGACGCTGATTCCTTGGTGGACCAAAAACGCCGACCTGAATCGGCGCATCTCCGGCACGGAGGACCAGCTGGTACGCTATCAGCGACTTCTGGACTCGCGCCCGGCACTGGAGTCCGAACTCCAACAGGTACGCAACAACGACAGCTACAAGGCCTTCTATTTCAACGCGCCCACGCAATCCCTGGCGGGTGCCCAGTTGCAATCGTTGGTTCAGGATATCGTCAACACGGCCCAGGGGCGTCTGATCAGCACGCAACTGCTGAACGAAGAACGGGCGTCGACCCCGGCCAGAATCAGCGTTCGCACCCAGATCCAGGGTTCGACAGATGCGCTTCTGTCCATCCTCTATCAGATCGAGCAGGCCCGTCCCTTCCTCTTCGTCGAGCGGATGTCGATTCGATCCTCGGCCCGACCGATCGTTGTCAATCAGAGCCGGCCGAATCGGCCCGTGCGCCGTCCGCCGATGAATCGCGACGAGTTGACGGTAAGACTGGATCTCTTCGGGTTCACCCTGGGGGGCGAATCTTGACCAAATTGATTCCAAGTATCCTGCTCTTCCTGCTGCTCGCGGTTCTGGCGTTGCAGTGGAAATCCTGGCCTCCAACAGCCCCGCTAGCCAAGGTCGGCGACGGATCGGGCCAGTCCGCGCAACCCAGCAGCACGGGACCCTCCCAGCCCATTCCGCTGGAACAGCTCAAATCCCTGGAGGACAAGGACACCTATGCCAGCGTTTTGGAACGCCCGCTGTTCCGTCCCGATCGCCGCCCCCTTCCACCGGAAGATGAAGCGCCCGAGCAACCCTCAACGCCTGAAACCGTCGCAGAACTCGATAAGGTCGATCTGACCGCAGTGCTCATCAGCCCCGCAGTCGTATCGGCATGGATTCGCGATCCCGGACAGCCCAAGCTCGTCCGTCTACGGATCGGCGATGAGTATTCAGGCTGGTCGGTGCAACAGATCCAGGAGGATCGGGTGCTCATGGAGCGACAGGGTGAAGAGCATGCGCTAATATTGCGCGATTATTCCAAGGCGCCGCCGACGGCGCCCGCGCGCGTTCCCCCCAAGCAGCGTCCCCGTCCGGATCGCGCTGCTCCAAATCTCCGTAGATGATCCGTCGGTCGTCGTTCACGCACCGTATCAATCGAGGCACAATGTACCCCGCGCTTCATATCGATCGCCGTATCCGGCTTGGAGACTGGCTGAGAGTCATCGTACTGATCGCCGTCATCCCCTGTCTGTCCGCGTGTGAGAAGGAGAACTGGGATCCAACCCTAAAGGTAGGCGATCCTCAGGGTCACATCGTCGATGGCGATCAGCTGACAAAGCTGGGGGAAAACAGTAAACGCGGGGGTGGAAGCGCGGGCACCATCGCGCTCGGCGACGCTACGGACAAGGCACCCCGAGCACTCGACTCGCTCCAACGCGGAACCGGCACCTTCGTGCGCAAGGTCACCCCGCCAAGCGTCGACACCACCCCGGGAGACGTCACACTCAACTTCGACGGCACCGACATCCGCGAAGTCGTGAAGGTCATCCTTGGGGACCTGCTCAAGGTGAACTATGTCCTTCACCCTTCGGTGCAAGGCGTGACCTCCCTGCAGACAGGGCGACCGCTCCGTCGCGAGGATCTGATTCCAACCCTGGAAACCTTGCTGCGCATGAACAATGCGGCGATCGTCTATCGCGACGGCACGTATGAGGTGGTCCCCCTCACGAGCGCTATGCAGGGCAAGGTCGTACCTCAGCTCGGCGAATCCACGCGCGCGCTTCCAGCGGGCTACAGCGTCCAGGTCGTACCGCTGCGCTACATCGGCGCCGAGGAGATGAGCAGCATTCTCCAGCCCCTGGCGCCCGAGGGCAGCGTCATCCGCGTCGACAACCTGCGCAACCTGCTGGTGATCGCCGGAACCAGCTCGGAAATGGGCAATCTGCTCGATACCATCCGCGTTTTCGACGTCGACTGGATGTCTGGCCTGTCGGTCGGATTCTTCGTCCTGGAGTTCGCCAAGGCCAACGAGGTCCAGACCCAGCTCCAGAGCCTGCTCGCCGATGAAGGCGGCAATCCGCTGAAGGGCCTGTTCCGCTTCGTACCCATCGAAAGCGCCAACGCCCTGCTGGTGGTCTCGCCCCAGGAGCGCTATATCCAGCAGGCGCGCAACTGGATCGAGCGTTTGGATATGGCCGAAGCGAGCGGGGACGCAGCCGAGCGTCTGTTCGTCTATCGCGTGAAGCACAGCGATGCCGAGAACATGGCCGAGATCCTCTCCCAGTTGTTCGGTGGCGGCAGCAGCGGCTCGAACCGTTCGGTCGGCAGCGTGGCGCCCGGTCTCGGGCGATCGAGCATCGGCTCCCGAACCCAGTCGAATGCCAATGCGGTGATGGCAACCGACAGCGGCGTGGGTGGGATCTCGTCGAGCGGTTCCTCCAGCACCTCGGGGCGAACCCAGCCCAGCTCGTCGTCGCACGAACTCCAGATGAGTTCCGCCGTCAGCATCGTCGCCGACGGCGTGAACAACTCGTTATTGATTCGCGGCACGGCCCGCGACTACAAGAAGATCTTGGATGCCCTGAAGCAGCTCGACATCGTGCCTCTACAGGTGTTGGTCGAGGCAACGATCGTCGAGATCACCCTGGCGGGCAATCTGCAATACGGCGTTCAATGGGAGCTGTTCGGTCCCGGGTCAGAGGGAAAGAGTTACGCTACGCTCGACGGTACGCTCGATAGTTCGAAAACCTCCGGCATCGGCACCGCATTCCCCGGATTCAACTGGGCGTTGGTCTCCAACCCGAACACCATCAAGGCAACCCTGAGCGCCCTGGCGAGCGAGAGCCTGGTCAATGTGCTGTCCTCGCCGTCCGTAATGGTCATGGACAATCAGACGGCGAAGATTCAGGTCGGTCAGCAGGTTCCGATCGCGACCTCGGAACAGCAGAGCACCTCGTCCAACAACGATCGCGTCATCAATACCATCGAGTACAAGGACACGGGCGTAATGCTGTCGGTCAAGCCACGAGTGACACCCGGCGGACTGGTACAGATGGAAATCGAGCAGGAGGTGAGCACGGTCGCGGAGACCACCAGTTCCGCGCTCGATTCGCCAACCTTCCAGACGCGCAGCATCAACAGCTCGGTCGCCGTCCGTTCCAATCAGGCGGTCGTTCTGGGCGGTCTGATCCAGGATCAACGAGAACAGGGCAAATCGGGGATACCTGGGCTCTACAAGATGCCCTTCGCCGGCATCCTGTTCGGAGAGCGCACCAAATCGGCCAACCGAACCGAACTGATCGTGGTGCTGACCCCCAAGGTGATTTCGAGCGACCAGGACGTGGAGGCCGTGACAGAGGATTTCCGCAAGAAGGTCAAGGGGCTCAATTTCAAGTTCTGATGGTGTGAGCGACCAGCCTCCAGCTCTCGGCGACCAGCAAGAGAACGACGCACATTTTGCTGGTCGCTGGTAATAAAAAAGGCGGCCAGATGGCCGCCTTTTTATGTCCCGTCGGGCGAGCTTTTATCTCGGTAGATCCGTCTGGCCCATCAGCCATTCATCGACCGCGCGAGCGCATTGACGTCCCTCGCGAATCGCCCACACCACGAGCGATTGACCGCGACGCATGTCGCCTGCGCAGAAGACACCATCGACCGAGGTGCGATAGGCATCGCTACCCTCTGTGACGCCCTTGACGTTGCCGCGTGCGTCGAGTTCGAGACCGGCCTCTTCCTGAAGCTGCTGGATCATGCCTGTGTGCACCGGATGCACGAAGCCCATCGCAAGCAACACCAGATCGGCCTTGATCTCACCCTCGGTCCCGGGGAGCTCCTTCATCTGCCAACGGCCATCGGCGTCCTTGTCCCATTGGACCTTGATGTAACGCACGGCGGTCACGTTGCCGTCGGCGTCGCCGACGAATTCCTTGGTGGCGAAGTTCCACATCCGTTCGCAACCTTCTTCCTGCGAACTGGAGGTGCGCATCTTGTTCGGCCAGTTGGGCCAGGTCAGCGCCTTGTTCTCCTTCTCCGGGGGGCGATCAAGGATCTCGACTTGGGTGACGGACTTGGCGCCGTGCCGATTCGAGGTTCCAATACAGTCCGACCCCGTGTCGCCGCCACCAATGACCAGGACGTGCTTCCCTTGGGCGCAGATGAAGTCGGCATCGGGAACGAAGGATCCCTGAACCCGCTTGCTGTTCCGCGACAGGAAGTCCATCGCGAAATGGACGCCCTTCAGGTCGCGGCCAGGAACGGGGAGATCGCGCGGCTTCTCGGAGCCACCGGCGAGCACCACGGCGTCATAGGTCTCGCGCAGCGTGCCGATGGGCAGATCGACGCCAACGTGCGTGTTGGTGTGAAACTCGACCCCTTCGGTGCGCATCTGCGCCATGCGGCGATCGATGAGCGATTTTTCCAGCTTGAAATCGGGGATTCCGTAGCGCAACAGACCGCCGATACGATCGGCCTTCTCGTACAGTGAAACCTTATGACCGGCCCGCGCCAACTGTTGGGCGGCGGCCATACCAGCGGGCCCGGAACCCACGATGGCGACACGCTTGCCGGTGCGCCGTTCGGGCACCTGCGGCTTGATCCAACCTTCTTCCCAGCCACGGTCGACGATGGCGCACTCGATGGTCTTGATGGTGACCGGAGAATCGTTCAGGTTCAGGGTGCAGGATGACTCGCAGGGAGCGGGACAGATGCGGCCCGTGAACTCTGGAAAATTGTTGGTCGAGTGCAGCACCTCGATCGCGGCCTGCCAGTCGCCCCGGTACACCAGATCGTTCCAATCCGGAATGATGTTGTTGACCGGACAGCCTTGATGACAAAAGGGAATCCCGCAGTCCATGCAACGGGCGCCCTGTTCGCGGAGATCGCCCTCGGTGAGAGGCAGAACGAACTCTTTGTAGTGCACGATGCGGTCGCTTGCCGGCTCGTAACGCCGGTCGCGACGCGCGTATTCCATGAAACCGGTTGGCTTACCCATGGTCGACGATCCCCTTCAGCGGCTTGTTCGGCTGTGGCGGTCTGCTCTGGTTGGCTTGCATGTCCTCCAGCGCGCGCCGGTAATCGACCGGCATCACCTTGACGAACTTGGGCAGATAGCTGGACCAATCGTCGAGGATACGGCGAGCGACCGCAGAATTGGTGTAGTGCAGGTGCTTTTCGATCAGCTGTCTGAGACGCTTGGCGTCGTATCGCGTCATGTCGTGACTCAGATCCACGCGCCCGTGGGACTCCAAATCGCCACCCTGGTGGTCGAGCGACTCCAGCGCATCGTCCTCTTCGGCAATCGGTTCCAGACCGACCATCGCGAGATTGCAGCGATCGGCGAAATCGCCTGCCTCGTCCAGCACGTAGGCGATGCCGCCGGACATGCCGGCTGCGAAGTTACGTCCTGTGGGACCGAGCACCACCGTGATACCGCCGGTCATGTACTCGCAACCGTGATCGCCAGCCCCTTCGACGACGGCCGTGGCGCCCGAATTGCGCACGCAGAAGCGTTCGCCTGCGACGCCTCGGAAGAAACACTCGCCACCGATGGCGCCGTAGAGCACGGTGTTGCCGACGATGATGTTCTCCTCGGCCTTGCCGATGGCCGATTCGGCTGGCGGATAGATGATGAGGCGACCGCCCGAAAGGCCCTTGCCGACGTAGTCGTTACCCTCGCCCTCGAGTTCGAGAGTGACGCCACGGGCAACCCAGGCACCGAAGGATTGACCTGCAGTGCCCTTGGCCTTGATGTGGATGGTGTCGTCGGGCAGCCCGGCATGACCGTAGCGTTCGGCGACCCGGCCGGAGAGCATGGCGCCAACCGAACGGTTGAAGTTCTTCACCGGGGTTTCGATATGCACGGATTCGCCGCGTTCGAGCGCTGGCTCGGCCTGGCGGATCAGCTCGCGATCGAGCGCGCGATCGAGACCGTGGTCCTGGGTTTCGCAGTTGTGGATGGCGACCTCGGGACCGACCTCCGGGGTGGCGAGCAGACGCGAGAAATCGAGCCCCTGCGCCTTCCAGTGCTCGATCGCACGACGCATTTCGAGCCGGTCGGACCGGCCGATCATCTCGTCCATGGAGCGGAAGCCCAGCTTGGCCATCAGCTGACGCACTTCCTCGGCGACGAAGAAGAAGTAGTTGATGACGTGCTCGGGCTTGCCGGTGAAGCGCTTACGCAGCTCCGGATCCTGAGTGGCAACACCGACCGGACAGGTATTGAGATGACACTTGCGCATCATCAGACAGCCCTCGACGATCAGCGGCGCAGTGGCGAAGCCGAACTCGTCCGCGCCGAGCAGGGCGCCAACGACCACGTCGCGACCGGTACGCATACCGCCGTCGACCTGAACCGCGATGCGCCCGCGCAAGCGGTTGAGCACCAGGGTTTGGTGGGTCTCGGCGAGACCGATCTCCCAGGGCGAGCCGGCATGCTTGATCGAGGTCAGCGGGCTCGCGCCGGTGCCGCCGTCATAGCCGGAGACGGTCACATGATCGGCATGGGCCTTAGACACGCCCGCAGCCACGGTGCCGACACCGACCTCTGAGACCAGCTTGACCGAGATGCGCGCCTTGGGATTGACGTTCTTCAGGTCGTGGATGAGCTGCGCCAGATCCTCGATCGAGTAGATGTCGTGGTGCGGCGGCGGTGAGATCAGGCCGACACCCTGGGTCGAATGACGCACCCGCGCGATCTGGGCGTTGACCTTATGGCCAGGCAACTGACCGCCCTCGCCGGGCTTGGCGCCCTGGGCGATCTTGATCTGGATGTCGTCGGCGTTGACCAGATACTCGGCGGTGACGCCGAATCGACCCGAGGCGACCTGCTTGATCGCCGAACGCTCGGGGTTCGTCGAACCGTCGGGTAGCGGATTGAAGCGCTCGGGCTCCTCGCCGCCTTCGCCGGTGTTCGACTTGCCGCCGATGGCATTCATCGCCTTGGCGAGCGTCGAGTGCGCCTCGTAGCTGATCGAGCCGAAGGACATGGCACCGGTCGCGAAGCGCTTGACGATCTCCTTGGCCGGTTCGACCTCATCCAACGGGATCGGATCGGCGGCGAAACGGAAGTCCATCAAGCCGCGGAAGGTCAGCAGATGTTCGCTCTGCTCGTCGATCAGGCGCGAAAACTCGGAGAAGGTCTTGGCGTCGTTGGCACGTGTGGCGTGCTGCAGCTTGGCGATGGTCTCCGGAGTCCAGATGTGATCCTCACCGCGCAGCCGGAAGGCGTAGTCGCCACCGACGTCGAGGTGCTTGCGGTAGATCTGGTGGTTGCCGTATGCCTGGTCGTGCCAGCGTACCGCCTCCTTGGCGATCTCGGACAGACCCACGCCCTCGACCGTGGTCGGGGTGCCGGTGAAGTATTCGGCGACGAAACCGCTGTTGAGACCGATCGCATCGAAGATTTGGGCACCGCAGTAGGACTGGAAGGTGGAGATGCCCATCTTCGACATCACCTTCTTCAGCCCCTTGCCGACCGCCTTGATGTAGCGCGATTGCGCCTCTTCGAAGCTCAGCTTCTCGGAGAGCTGCGGCAGCATCGACTGGATGGTGTCGAACGCCAGATAGGGGTTGATCGCCTCCGCGCCATAGCCGGCCAAGGTGGCGAAGTGATGGACCTCGAGCGCGGCACCCGTCTCGACCACCAGACCGGAGCTGGTGCGCAGCCCACGGCGGATCAGGTGGTGATGGACCGCCGAGGTCGCCAGCAGCGCGGGGATGGCGATGTGATCGCGATTGGTGTTGCGATCGGAGAGGATGAGGATGTTGTAGCCTGCGAGCACCGCATCCTCGGCCTCTTTGCAGAGACGCTCGAGCGCAGCGGACATCCCAGCGTCACCTTCGCTCGAGGCATAGACCATGTGCAGTGAGGTGGTGCGGAAGGCTCCGCCGCAGTTGTCCTCGATATGGCGCACCCGCTCCAGGTCCTGGTTGGTCAGTACCGGCTGGTTGACCTCAAGACGCCAGTTCTTGCCGGCTTCGTTGAGACCGAGCAGGTTCGGCCGCGGACCGATGAGCGACACCAGCGACATCACCAGCTCTTCGCGGATCGGATCGATCGGCGGATTGGTGACCTGAGCGAAGTTCTGCTTGAAGTAGGTCGAAAGATGCTTCGGACGGCTCGACAGCACCGAGGGCGGATTGTCCGCGCCCATGGATCCGATCGCCTCCTGACCCGTGACGACCATCGGTGTGAGCAGGAATTTGAGGTCTTCCTGGCTATAGCCGAAGGCCTGCTGCGCGTCGAGCAAGGTGTCGTCGTCCGGCGCCATGGGGGCGACGTTGGTCGGCAACTCGTCGAGATGGATCTGGGTCTTGGACAGCCATTCGCGGTACGGCTGTGCCGAGGCCAATTCGGCCTTGAGCTCGCCGTCGTCGATGATGCGACCCTGTTCGAGGTCGATCAGGAACATCTTGCCGGGCTGTAGCCGCCATTTCTTGACGATCCGCTCCTCGGCGATATCCAGGACACCCATCTCGGAGGCCATGATGACCATATCGTCGTTGGTGACGAGATAGCGTGCCGGGCGTAGACCGTTACGGTCCAGGGTCGCGCCGATCTGGCGGCCGTCGGTGAAGGCGACCGCCGCCGGACCGTCCCAGGGCTCCATCAGCGCGGCGTGGTACTCGTAGAAGGAACGCCGTTCGGCGTCCATCTGCTTGTTGCCGGACCAGGCCTCGGGGATCAGGATCATCATGGCGTGGGCGAGCGAATAGCCGCCCATCACCAGCAACTCGAGCGCATTGTCGAAGCAGGCCGAATCGGACTGCCCCTCGGGGATCAGCGGCCAGATGCTGTCGAGGTCGTCGCCGAGGATCTCCGAGCGCATGGTGTGACGGCGCGCGGCCATCCAGTTGACGTTGCCGCGCACGGTGTTGATCTCGCCGTTGTGGCAGATCATTCGGAACGGCTGCGCCAGGTCCCAGGTCGGGAAGGTGTTGGTCGAGAAGCGCTGATGCACCAGGGCCAGGGCCGAGGTGAAGCGCTCGTCGCCGAGATCGAGGTAGTACTTGCCGACCTGGTCGGCGAGCAGCATGCCCTTGTAATTGATGGTGCGCGAGGACAGCGAGACCACGTAATAGGCGGTCTTGTCGAATCCGGCGCTACGGATCTCGTTGTCCATGCGTTTGCGGATGACGAACAGGCGTCGCTCGAAGGCTGCCTGGTCGGGACAATGATCGCCCAAGCCGACGAAGACCTGGCGCACCACGGGCTCGCTCGGCAGCACGCTCTCACCGAGCGAACTGTTGTCCACCGGGACGTCACGCCAACCGAGTACGCGCTGACCGCCTTCCTCAAGGCGACGGGTGACCGTCTCCTCCATGCCGGCGCGAGCGCTCGCATCCTTGGGCAGGAACACCATGCCCACACCATAGGCACCGACGGGCGGCAATTCGAAATCGACCACCGCGCGGAAGAAGGCATCGGGGATCTGGACCAAGATTCCAGCTCCATCCCCAGCCTTCGGATCGGCGCCGACAGCACCGCGATGGGTCAACCGGTCGAGGATTTCGAGCCCTTGTTGAACGATCGCGTGGCTTTTCTTGTTCTTGATGTGACAGACGAAGCCGACGCCACAGGCGTCACGCTCATTGGCTGGGTCATAGAGACCCTGTGCGGGTGGTAGTGCACGAAGGCTCATCGCTGACCTCGTTGATACCTAAGGTAAGTAATTCCGACTGTATGGCGTCTGCCGAATAAGCGTCCACCGGCTCTCGTGGGAAACCGAATGGTTCAGTTTCGGACGGACACCACCATCCTGTGATCTTTGGGCCGGATAGCAGCGGGTCGACGGCAACGGGCCGTGATCGACATCCGATATCCAGTGTGATCAGACTTCAGCGGCCCGGTCGTCCAGCGCGGAAGTCCGGCGGGAGATCGTCATTCGCATCGACGTATCACGAGGCAACCAGACCGGGTTGAAATCGCGAACCCACGATCATATCGCCTTTGCATTGAGCATGCCAGCAAAAACAAGGGTCTTTGAGAGGTCAGAGAGCGGAAAAGGTTGGCGGGGCACAAGGCGAGCCGCACCACAATAGTGCGGAATGTTACATTATCGAGCGTTCCTCACATCCATCAAGAACGCCGATCGGCCAAAGTGGCGTAGAGCAGGTCCGGCTCGACATCGGAGGTCACGAGTGCATCACCCAAGGCCTTTAGGAGAACGAAGCGCATCTTTCCGGAGAGCACCTTCTTATCCACCGACATGAGGTCGAGGAAACGCTCCGGCGACAAATCGGCCGGCGGGTCGGTGGGCAGACCGGCTGAGGAAACGAGTCGACGCACGCGTTCCACATCGCGTTCGTCGAGCCAACCGAGCCGCTGTGAGAGGTTGGCCGCCATACAGGTCCCTACCGCGACGGCCTCCCCATGTAACCAGGTTCCGTAACCCGTTCCGGCTTCGATCGCGTGACCGAAGGTGTGACCCAGATTGAGAAGCGCGCGCTGGCCCGCTTCGAGTTCGTCCTCGGCGACGATCGCAGCCTTGATCTCGCAGGATCGCTTGATCGCATGTCCCAAGGCGCTCGGGTCGCGGGCGAGGAGTTCGGCCATGTGGGATTCCATCCAGGCCAGGAAGGGGAGATCCCGGATGAAGCCGTATTTCAGAACCTCGGCGAGCCCGGCCGACAGCTCCTTCTGCGCGAGTGTTGCCAACGTGTCGGTATCGGCAATCACCGCCAGAGGCTGATGGAAGGCGCCGATCATATTTTTGCCGGCCGGATGATTGATCCCCGTCTTGCCACCGACCGAGGAGTCGACCTGTGCGAGCAGCGTCGTCGGAACCTGGATGAAGGGCACCCCGCGCTGATAGCAGGCTGCCGCGAATCCGGTCATATCGCCGACGACACCGCCACCGAGTGCGATCAGGGTGCAATCCCGAGCGAAGCGCTCGTGCAACAACGCATCGAAGATCCGATTCCAGACCTCCAGTGTCTTGTATTGCTCGCCATCCGGAAGCACGACATCGGAAATCTGATAGTCCGCCAGAGCCGCCTTCACCGAGTCGAGATAGAGCGGAGCGACCGTCTCGTTGGTGACGATCATCACGCTCTCGCCCCGAACGTGCGGCCGATAGAATTCCGGATTTGCGATCAGCCCGCTTCCGATATGGATCGGGTAGCTGCGCAATCCGAGGTCGACGTTCAGTGTTTGAGCCATGATGAAGATTCAGATCTCTTCGGATTCGAGTCGACGGCAGATTTCCTTAACCACCGAACTGGTGCCCCGTTTCTCGGTGGAGACCACCATATCGGCCACTTGTCGATAGAGCGGTTCGCGCTCCGCCATGATCTCGCGGAGCCGTTCGAGCGGGTCCTCCGTTTCGAGCAGGGGCCGATTGCGATCGCGTGCCGTACGGGAATATTGCTGCTCGGGACTGCAGTGCAGATAGATGACGACGCCCCTCGCCGAGAGATCCTGACGGTTCTCAGGGCTCAAGATGGCACCGCCACCGGTGGCCAGCACAATCCGCTCCTCGGCCACTAAGGCCTCGATAACCTGCCTCTCGCGGGCCCGGAAACCTGTTTCGCCCTCGAACTCGAAAATGGTTGGAATATCGACGCCGGTACGACGCTGAATTTCCTGGTCGCTGTCCTTGAAGGTATAGGACAGGGTTTCGGCCAGCTGTCGGCCAACGGTGCTCTTGCCGGCGCCCATGGGGCCGACGATAAAAATGTTCTGTGCGCGCATCATAGCGGAAAGGTATGCCAGATTTTTGGCATGCAAGCAAGGGCGCGCGCGCCGAGCGCGCGCCGTGGAAAGGAAGACCAGGCGAGAGACGCCCGTTCTGGAAGGCTAGAACCTCGGATGAAACGCGTGATTCGATCCGAGTTCCGGCTAGCGACACGATGCGTCCGTGTACCCATTGCGCCAACCATCGCGGAATGGGCACCGACTCGATCGCCATTGATCGGTATGAGACGCCTCAACGCTGAACGAGATCGCTCTTCAGAATCTTCGGCGTCACGAAGATCAGAAGTTCCGAGTTGTTGTCCTGGCGACTCTCGGTTTTGAACAAACGACCCAGGACGGGTATGTCGCCTAGCCAGGGTACCTGTTCCTTGTTGAACGTCTTTTCACGCTCGTAGACTCCGCCAAGCACCACGGTTTCGCCGTTGTCGACAACGACATTCGTTTCAATGGCTCGGGTGTCTATAGGCGGCACATTTTGAACCGTTCTCGTAAAGTCAGGGTTATCTTTGTTGACCTTGAGATCCATCATGATGCGATCGTCGGGCGTAATATGGGGCGTCACATCCAACTTAAGTACGGCCTCCTTGAAGGACACCGTATTGGTGGTCGAGTTCTGAGACGACTCCTGATAGGGAATCTCGGAGCCGACCTTGATGGTCGCCTGATGCTGGTCCGAGGTGATGACCCGGGGGCTTGAGACGATCTCTCCCCGGCCTTCGCGCTGCATCGCCGAGAGCTCCAGCTGAAGCAGGTAGGACCCGACCTTTCCAAGCAGGAAGTCGATGGATCCAGATGGTGAGCCAACCGGAAGGTTTGTGATGAGGGTGGTATTTCCGTCGTCGTCGGTCAATGTCGAATTGTAAGCGGTTCCCGTCCCTGTATTGAGACCGAAAGGTCCTGAGTCGAACCCCGACAAGGCGAGATTCCCGTCCTGACCACCGGCGATCAGCAGCTCGTTGCCGCCGATGGACCCCATGGAACCGGATACCCCGAATCTGACGCCGAGATCGCGCGCAAAGTCGTTATTGGCGATGACGACCCGAGACTCGATCATCACCTGCCGAACCGCCACATCGAGCTTGGCGACGATCGCACGAATCCCCTCAAGCTTGGCCATGGTGTCCATCACGACCAACGTATTGGTACGCTCATCGAAACTGGCGGTTCCGCGATCGGACAGGATGGACTCCTTGTCGACGCCAGCCGGAGCTGGCAGACCGGTGTTGCGCGACGTTTTGGACGCGGACCTGCCCGAGCTGGATCCGCCTCGGATGAACTGCGCGATATCGGACGCCTTGGCGTAGTTGATCTGAATGAACTCGGTGCGAAGCGGAGCCAGTTCCTCGAAACTCTTCTCCGATTCCAAGGCCAGTCGTTCCTGCTCGGCGAGTTCCTGGGTCGGCGCGACCATGATGACATTGCCGTTGCGACGCATATCCAATCCCTTGGTCTTTAGGATGATGTCCAGCGCCTGATCCCAAGGCACGTTTTTCAGCCGCAAGGTGATGTTGCCCTGGACGGTGTCGCTCGCCACCAGATTCAGATCGGTGAAGTCGGCGAGAACCTGGAGGACGGCCCGCACCTCGATATCCTGGAAATTGAGCGACAGCCGATCACCCTCATAGACGACCTTCTTGCGCGCCATCTCCTCCTTCTCGGCAGGGGTCAAGGGCCTGAAATCGAGCGTGAAGATCTCGTCCGTCTGGTAGGCCATGTAGTCGAAATCACCCTCGGTCTGAACCTCGACCTCGACGTTGCGCCCCGTCGGCCGAGATTCGACCGCGACCACCGGGGTCGCGAAATCCAGGACGTCCAGTCGCCGAAACAGCCTCTGAGGCAAGGAAGTGTCGTAGAGATCCACATAGACCCGCGTCGCCTGTTCTCGGACCGCAACCCGAGTGTCGGAACTCGGTAGACGGATGATGATGCGACCTTCACCGCTTGCTCCGCGCCGGAAATCGATGTCTTTCACGGGGGGACCGGCGATCGCAGCACGCGCCGAGCGCGTCGGGTAGCTCCAAGCGGGCGGTGTTTGTTGAGCACTCGTTGCAACGGATCTCGGCGAGGCGCTCGCGGCCGTCGGTGGCGGTGCGACCGGCGGCGGAGCCGCGCTCGCGAGCGAGCCATGTTGATCGACCTTGATGATGATGCGGTTTCCCGAGGTGCTGACGTCGTAGGCGACTGGATCGGTCAGATTCAGGACCACGCGCGTCTTGTCGCTACCTTCGACGGCGATCAGGCTGTGAACCGCACCAACGCCGATCGGAATGGACTTGGAGTCCAATTTGCTCGCGACGCCAGGCAGGTCGAGTGCGATCCGCGCCGGAGACTCCGTCGCAAATGACTGAGGTAGCGCGATGGGTTCCGATAGCGTCAGCTCCACCTCCACGCGGCTGCCAGGCAAGGCGGCGAAGTCGACCTTCTGAAGGTCGGCCGCCTCGACCGAAGGCGCCAACATGTTCCAAAACATGAGGATACCGAAACCAGGTACCGCAGAGACGCGCCACAGAATAGCCAATGAACGCAACCTGGCCTTTGACACGTGCTGAAATGCGCTCTTCATCGCCGTCTTCCCTCCACCGATTATTGGGTCAGCGCAATCGTGGCCGAGCGTTCGCGCCATTGGCCAGGCGCATCGGAAACGATCTCAGTCAATTGGATCTGGTCGTCGCTGATACTCGTGATCTGTCCGTTATTCATGCCGAGATAATTGCCTACCTTCACGCGGTGGAGAATGCCATCTTTGGTTCGGACAAGGGCCCAGCGCACGTCGTCCAGGTCCAGGGTACCGACCATCCGGAGCGAATCCAGCGGATGCGTTTCCAACTCCTCCTTGCGCCGCATCGGATCCGGGGCAAGACCATTGTCGGCGATCGCCTGCTGCGTCGGCTCGGTTTCTTCGTCCGGGGTAAAGGGGTCGCGCCGATCGCCCGGTTCATAGACGTAGACGTCGATTGGCTGTATCTCGGGCAAGGGCTCGATCGCTCCGGGCGGTTTCGACTTCACCCGTGCCACGTAGCCCTCAAGGTCCGTCATGTCGTGACTCACGCATCCAGCCAAGAAGACGACAGGAAGCAGGCAGAGCGCAAACCTCGGGTCCTGGCGCCGTTTCATTGGGCCGCCTCCTCATCCAGATAGCGATAGGTCTTCAGCGTCGCCTGCAGATTCAGTTTCGTTTCCTTCTGACCCTGTCCGGTTTGCGATCCCTTGCCGGCATCGGCGATCTGCACATCGTGCACGGTGACGATACGAGGTAGGGCGGCGAGCCCACTGACGAAACGTCCGAAGTCGTGATAGGTGCCGTTCACACGAATGCGGATCGGCAGCTCCGCGTAGAAATCCTGCTTCAGCTCATTGTCGGGCTGGAAAAGTTCGAACTCGAGGCCGTTGGCCAGTCCGGTCTGGGACACCTCGACCAGGAGCGAGCCGACCTCCGTTTTGTTCGGCAGCTGACGCAGCATCGCCCCGAAGGACTCTTTCATCTCCGCAAGCTGATTTTTGTAGGCGTTGAGGTTCGCCGCTTGCTCCTGCTTCTTCTCGAAGGTTCGACGAAGGTCGACCTCGGTATTGCGTTCCTGTTCGAGCCTCAGAAGCTGATCCTTGGTATCCAGGTAATAGCCGAGTCCACCAACCAGAGCGCAGGCAAGAAGAATGGCGATCGCCTTGACCGGGGTCGGCCACTCGCCGAAGCTGTCAAGATCGAGTTCGTTCAGTTCGTTAAGATCCATCACCAGATCCCTTGAGGTTTACCTGAGTCTGCCGAATGAACAATCGGCGGTGGCGACCTACGCCTTCTTGTCCGTTCCGGTGCCCTCGGCGGGAGTGGTTTGATCGAACGAAAGGCGGAAATGGCTGAGACCCGTTCCCGTCTTATCCTTGTTTTCGATCAACATGAGTCGCGGATTGCCGATCCAGCGCGATTGCTCGATTTTGCCCATGAAGGCCGAAACGCGCGCATTGGATTGCGCGCGTCCCTCGACGACGATGGAGCGCCCTTGCTGTTCGACCTTGGTGAGATAGACCCCTTCAGGGATCGCCGTGACCAGTTCGTCGAAAAGGCGCACGATCTCCGGACGACTCTTCTGTAGTCGCTGGATGATTTCCATGCGCGCCAAAAGCGCCTCCTTGGTCTTCTGAAGGCTCTGTATTTCAGCAATGCGTCGGTTCAGCGAGGCGATTTCAAGATTGAGCAGCTGATTGCGCTCTTGCTGGTAGCTGATCCTGGACTCGAAATTCATATGGACCAGGATGATGCCACCGAGACTGATGAGCAGCGCGGCAACCAGTGCGGTCAGAAAATCCTTGCGTCTTTGCTGACGGGCCGCTTCGCGCCAGGGAAGGAGATTGATGCGAGCCATTTAGTCGAATCCTCGCAAGGCCAACCCGACCGCGACCATCATTCCGGGTGCCTCTCGCATGAGTTCCTGGGATTTGATGCTGGGAGACAACGACATCTGACCGAATGGATTGGCGACCATGGTCGGTACCTTCAGTCGTTCCTCGATCAGGACGTCGATCTTGCGGATGCTCGCCGGGCCGCCCGCCAACAAAATCTGATCCACCCGGCTAAAGGTGGTACCCGAGTAGAAGAACTGCAGCGCACGACCGATCTGCTGCGCCAATGCCTCCTTGAAGGGCTGTAGAACCCCATCCTCGTAGTCGTCCGCGACGTCGCCGTCGAGGATTTTCCGCATGGCCTCCTCGCGCGAAAGCCCGTAACGGCGTTGAACCTCATCGCGAAGCTGCTGGCCGCCGAAGTTTTGCTCGCGTGTGTAGATGATCTGCCCTTGGCTCAATACGTGCAGCGTGGTCGTCGCGGCACCCACGTCCGCGACTGCGATGGTCTTGTCCGCCAATTCGTCATGCCGGTTTCGCAACAGCAGGGAACAGGCGTTCTCCATGGCATAGGCCTCGACGTCCACAACGGCGGCGGTGAGTCCGGCAAGTTCCAGCGCGCTGACCCGATCGTCCACGTTCTCGCGACGCGACGCGGCGATGAGCACGTCGACCATGTCAGGTGCATTCTTGGTGGGACCGATCAGGTCGAAATCGAGATTGACCTCTTCGAGGGGGAACGGGATGTACTGGTCCGCCTCGAGTTGGATCTGGGTATCCATCTCCTCTTCACTGAGACTGGCGGACAAGCTGATCGTCTTGGTGATAACGGCAGACCCGGCCACCGCGACGGCCGCGCGTTTCGTCTTGGATTTCGACTTCGACAAGGCCTTGCGAAGGCTCTGCCCAACGGCGTCGGGATCGGCGATCTTTTGCTCGGAAACCGCGTTCGGACTCAGCGGCTCGATGGCGTAATGCTCGACGCGGTAATGCTTCGACGATGAGCTTGATGTCAGGGACAGCTCGATCAATTTGATCGCGGTCGAGCTGATGTCGATTCCAAGAAGGGGCTTATTGCGCTGAGTGAGGCCAAACATAGTGATCTCGCTGGGTGATATCCGTCGCCGAGTGAGTGACCTGAATTTCCATGCCGGCTCCAAAGATAACAAATCTGACGGACTTTGCGCGCAAAGGAATGGCTCTTGCGAAGATCCGTCCGTCAAAGCCTCCCTTCGCCAACCCGACGAAGATCTATCAAGCACGGCGCCGAATGCTTAGTCCAAACAGCCGCCGAGACAGGGCACATTAGGATGCCGAAGGGTTTGTGAATCCAGCATCGCTATCGAAACTGGCGAAGACGTGAAGCAGCGCCCACAGACAGGCCGCCTTGCTAGAAACCCCGGGCATTATATCCATATAGAGCACGCTGAGTGCTAGTACTCTGGCATAACCCTGGCATAAGGGGCGACCGGAAAGCCGTCACATCCGAGAATGGCCGCAAATCGCGATGAGAAGACGCCTGGTTTGCGATCGAATAGACGCCTCATCCGATACCGCGTCTCGGGTATCATGATGGCCTGATCGCCTCGTCAACGCTCGGGAGAAGCCCATGTCCGGACGTGATCGCTCCAGTGCCTTAAAGGAACGCCTGGCCTACGAGGCCGCGCGCATCATGATCGAGCAGGGCCTGTCCGATTTCGACCGCGCGCGGCGCAAGGCCGCCGAACGCACGGGTATTCTGGATCGGCGCAATTGGCCATCCAACGAAGCGGTTCACGAGGCGGTCGTGACCCAGCGACGGCTCTTTCTGAATTCCAGCCAGACGCGTGCGACGCGCGATCTGCGCACCCAGGCCATCGAGGCCATGCGGGTATTCGATGCCTTTTCCCCTCGTCTGGTGGGAGCGGTACTGGCAGGAACGGCGGACCCGCAGATGGGCGTCGAACTCTTTCTCTTCGCGGATCGACCCGAGGATGTGCTGTTTGCCCTGATGGAGCAACAGATTCCCTGGCAGGAGGGCGAGCGCACCTTCCGCTATCCCGGCGGATCGCGTTGCGCGCATCCGGTCTTTCGCTTCATGGCCGGCGACATCCCATTCGAGCTGGCCATTCTACCCTGGCGCGCTCAACGGCATCCGCCGCTTGATCCGATCACCGAGCGGCCCCAACGCGGGGCCACCCGTGAAGAGGTGATTCGGATGCTCGACGAGCCCGACTCGGCCTATCGCTTCGAGATCGGCAAATAGTCCCGTTGCGTCGGTCCGCGATAGATCTGTCTGGGCCGACCGATGCGGTTGTTGGAATCGGACATCATCTCCAGCCAGTGAGAGACCCAGCCAACGGTACGCGCGACGGCGAACATGACCGTGAACATATTGCGCGGAATGCCGAGCGCCTGATAGATGATGCCTGAATAGAAGTCGACGTTCGGATACAGCTTGCGCTCGACGAAATACTCGTCGCTGAGCGCGATTTCCTCCAGCTTCATCGCCAATTCGAACAGGGGATTGTTGGCATCGGCGAGTTCGTCGAGCACCTGGTGGCAGACCTCGCGGATGATCTTGGCCCGCGGATCGTAATTCTTGTAGACCCGGTGCCCGAAGCCCATCAGACGGAAGGGGTCGTCCTTGTCCTTGGCCTTCTCGATGTAGCGCTGCACGTTCTTGACGTCGCCGATCTCCAGCAACATGTCGAGAACGGCCTCGTTGGCGCCGCCGTGGGCCGGTCCCCACAATGAGGCGATTCCCGCCGCGATACAGGCGAACGGATTGGCCCCGGAACTGCCAGCCAGACGGACGGTGGAGGTGCTGGCGTTCTGCTCGTGATCGGCATGGAGAATGAAGAGCAGATTCATCGCCTTCTCGGCGATCAGGCCCGGTTTGTAGTCCTCGCAGGGGGTGGCGAACATCATGTGCAAGAAATTCGCGCAGTAACGCAGATCGTTGCGCGGATACATGATGGGTTCGCCAATGCTGTGCTTGTAGGCGACGGCCGCGATCGTCGGCAGCTTGGCGATGAGGCGATGCGCCGAGATCTCGCGATGGCGCGGATCGTTGACGCTCAACGAGTCGTGATAGAAGGCGGAGAGCGAGCCGACCACGCCGACCAGCATCGCCATCGGATGGGCATCGTAATGGAACCCGTTGAGGAAATTCTTCAGGTTCTCGTTGAGCATGGTGTGTCGGGTAATGAGATGCTCGAACCCGACTAGCGCCTTTTCGTCCGGCAGGTCTCCATAGATCAGGAGATAGGCGACTTCGAGGAAGCTCGCCTTGGTCGCCAGCTGCTCGATCGGATATCCCCGATAGAGCAGGATTCCCTCCTCACCATCGATATAGGTAATGGCGCTGTTGCAACTCGCCGTGGACATGAAGCCCGGATCGTAGGTGAAGATGCCCGTCTCTTTGTAAAGCGACGAGATGTCGACCGACATCGGCCCCAGGGTTCCGGCCCTCAGCGGGAATTCGTGCTGCTCTCCTGTGGCATTGTTGGTGATCGTAATGGTTTCGTTCGACATAAGCTCGCTCCTGGCCACGCTGGCGGAGATGCACACGCACATGCACCTGCGCGGCAGCTAGTAGTTTTGGGTTTCGAGTCTGATGTGCGCCGGCTGGCGAGTCATCGGATGTCGCGCAAACGCTCGATCTCGGAGCGCACGGCCGAGGCCGATTGGGTGAAGTCGGCCTGCTCGCGTTCGTTCAGTTCGAGTTCGAGGATCGATTCCACACCCTTTTCGCCGAGGACGCAGGGAACCCCCATGGCGATATCCGCCTCGCCATATTCCCCTTCCAACAGGGCGACACAGGGCAGCAGACGCCGCCGATTGTTGACGATGGCATCGACCATGGCGGCGACCGCTGCGCCGGGCGCGTCGTAGGCGCTCGAATTCTTGCGTAGCGCAAGAATCTCGGCGCCGCCCTTGCGGGTACGCTCCATGATCGCCTCGACGCGATCCTCGGGCAGAAAATAGGAAAGAGGGACCCCGTTGATGGTGCAGAAACGCGGAACCGGCACCATGGTGTCGCCGTGACCGCCAAGCACCATGGTGGTGATATCCCTGGCAGAGAAGCCCGTCTCCTGAGCGATGAAACTCGCCATCCGCGAGGCATCGAGCACCCCGGCTTGGCCGAACACCCGATTGCGGCTCCAGCCCGTGCGCTGAGCAACCCGATAGGTCAGAGTATCGACCGGATTCGAGACCATGAGCACCATGGTTTCGGGGGCATAGGCCAGGATGTGGTCGGTGACCTCGTCGATGACGCGGACGTTGCTTTCCAACACGTCCGCGCGCGACATGCCCGGCTTGCGCGGAAAACCGGCCGTGACAATGACCAGATCCGAATCCTTCAGGATGCGGGGATCGTTGCTCCCATGTACCGCGCAGTCGAACTCGAAGAATGGGGCGGTCTGGACGATATCGAGCGCGATCCCCTCGGGGACATCCTCGCGCACGTCGAAGAGCGCAACCTCGCGGCAGAGTTCCTCTTCCGCCAGAATCTGGGCCGTTGTCTCTCCGACCCGGCCAGCGCCTACGATGGTGATCTTCTTCACGTCGCTGTTTCTCCGGTTCTGATGAATGACAGCCAAGGAAACCCCGGGGCCTATCTTGCTGCGCTTGCGGAGGTCGGCGACGACCCCGAGTCCTATTTTACGTGGGGCGGATCATGCGCCGGAGTACGGGATCCGGGCAACACCGCTGGCGACGGCGGCACGCGAAACGGCGCTTGGCACCCGCTCGCGCAGACGCGGATCGAAGGGTTTCGGAATAATGTAGTCCGGCCCGAAACCCAGCTCCGTGATCCCGTATGCGGCCAGCACCTCGGCCGGAACGGGCTCGTGCGCGAGTGCGCGTAGCGCCTCGACCGCAGCAATCTGCATATCCTCGTTGATGCGCGAGGCGCGCACGTCCAGGGCACCGCGAAAGATGAAGGGGAAGCCCAGCACATTATTGATCTGATTCGGATAATCGGATCGGCCCGTGGCCATGATCAAATCGTCGCGAACCGACTTGGCCACATCCGGGCGGATCTCGGGCACTGGATTGGAAAGTGCGAAGACCACCGGACGTGGCGCCATGGAGGCCAGCATCTCGGCCGTGACCAGATCCGGGCCGGAAACGCCGATGAAGACATCGGCACCGTCCATCGCATCCGCGAGGGTGCGCTTCTCGGTGTCGGCCGCGACCCCGAATTTGTAGGGATTGAGATCCTTGCGTCCCAGATGAATGACGCCCTGGCGGTCGATACAGAAGATGTTGTTGCGATGCGCGCCCAGGCTCATCAACAATCGAATGGCCGCGATTCCGGCCGCTCCAGCGCCCAATACCACGATGCGCGCCTCTTCGATCGACTTGCCCTGAAGTTCGAGCGCATTCAACAGGCCCGCTGCGATGATGATCGCCGTGCCGTGCTGATCGTCGTGGAATACGGGGATATCGAGCTGCTCGATCAGTGCCTGCTCGATCTCGAAACAGTGCGGAGCGGCGATGTCCTCGAGATTGATGCCACCGAAGGTCGGGGCGATGCGCATCACGGTTTCGATGAACTCCTGCGGACGCTTCGCGTGGACCTCGATGTCGAAGCAATCGATATCGGCGAAGTGCTTGAAGAGCACGGCCTTTCCTTCCATCACCGGCTTACCGGCGAGTCCGCCGACATCGCCCAACCCGAGCACCGCCGTTCCGTCGGTGATGACCGCAACCAGATTGCCCTTGTTGGTGTAGCGATAGGCATTCTGCGGATCCGCATGGATCTGACGCACGGGCTCGGCTACGCCAGGCGTGTATGCGAGCGACAGATCCCGTTGGGTCTCCGCCGGCTTGGTGACCGCGATACCCGTCTTACCGGGGCGAGGCTCGGCGTGATAGACCAATGCCTGGCGGTTCAAATCGGCGTCTGGGTGGGCAAAACTCTCAGGATCGGTCACGGTGATCTCCGTTGATGATGCTCGGGCAATCGCCGGCTGACCGGCGCGCGATCGGGTACGAAGGGTTCATCCATTTGGCGTGCTGCGAAACCCTGGGGTTCGGTACAGGATCTTTCGCGCACGCAAAACTCAGCAGGCTCCGATCATCCGCTCACCGGATTCGGCGAGTCAAACGATGGCGCTCCACTGAGGATGGACCCAAGACGACGTGCGTATTGGGGCGGGCGATTCTATCGCCAGTCTATGCGCGGGGCTCCGACGAAACGGAACCGCCGCATGTCCTGCCGAGGTGCTGTCCGCCGGCTGGGTTAGCGGGCGTACTTGCGACGGAATTTGTCGACGCGACCAGCGGTGTCCAAGACCTTTTGCTTACCGGTGTAAAAGGGGTGGCACGCGGAGCAAACCTCCACATGCATGCCTTCAGCCTTGGTGGAACAAGTCGTGAACTCGTTACCGCAGCTGCAGACCACCTTCACCTCGGAATATTGCGGGTGGATGCCTTCTTTCATGATGACCTTTTGCCACTTGGGCTGTGGAATTCTTGTAAAACGCGCAAAGCTACCACCCCCGGCACCTGTCTGCAACTCCCTATTGACTTTTTCGTGCGACTTACTGCATACCGGGCGCAAAGAGCTCGATGAGATCATCGAGGAAAGCGCGTCCCAAGGGGGTTGGACGAATCCTGTCCGAGTCGTCTTCGACCAGATCTTTACTAACCGCCTCTTCCATTGATGGAGCCAATCGCGCCCATCCAATCCCGGTTCGCTGGGCAAACAGCGCATGCGGAAACCCCTGAGTGAGACGAAAGGCATTGAGCGCAAATTCGAAGATACGATCCGCTTCCGAGAGTTCGCGCTCAGACGCAAGCATGGCGTCTGGCGTCGCATCCAAATAGCGTCGAGGGTCTGAGATCTTCGCGTTGCGTCGGATCGCGAGATCGTCGCTCGATCGCCGCGAAATCTTGCCATGGGCGCCGGCCCCGATCCCCAGATAGTCGCCGAACTCCCAATAGTTCAGGTTGTGGCGGCAGCGTTTTCCCGGCTGGGCATAGGCGGAGACCTCGTAGCGTCCGAACCCTGCCGTTTCGAGACGCTCGGCTCCCTGCTCCGCCATGTCGGCCGCAAGATCCGGATCCGGTAGTGGCGGTGGGTCCGCATGGAATCCCGTATGGGGCTCAAGGGTCAGCTGGTAGTAGGAGATGTGATCGGGACCCAGGTCGATCAGGGCCTCCAGGTCGGCTGCGGCCTCGGCGAGCCCCTGATCTGGCAGGGCGAACATCATATCCAGATTGAGGTTGCGAAAGCCCGCTCGGCGTGCCACGGCAACCGTGTCCCTGGCCTGTCGTGGATCGTGGATGCGTCCGAGTCGGTTCAACTGAACGGCAGACAGACTCTGGACACCGATGGACAGTCGGTTGACGCCCGCCTCGCCGTAGCGGGCGAAATGGGCGGCATCCGTAGTGCCAGGATTCGCCTCCAGTGTGATCTCGACCGCTTCGTCCAATGCGATTCGCGCTCGAACCCCCTCCAGCAGACGCTGAACCAGTTGCCCCGGCAACAGGCTTGGCGTTCCCCCACCGATGAAGATGGACGCCAGACGACGTGAATCGGACAAGCCTTCGAGTTCCCAATCGAGATCGGCGAGCAGCCGATCCACATAGAGTTCGAAGGGGGGATTGCGGCCCGCCGCATGCGAATTGAAGTCGCAGTAGGGACATTTGCGCAGACACCAGGGGATATGGACATAGAGCGCGAGCGGCGGAAGCTCCCGAATCAGGCCTGAATCCGAAATGGTCACAGAAGACCGTTCCTCATGCTGCGGGTCGCATCGTCGATCGCAGCCCACTCCAGCGATTGGATCTGGAACTTGCGATAGGAGGCATGCACCCGCGCGGCAAGCTCGTCCTTGGCGACGCGTTCCTCCAAGACCTTCGCGGACAGCGCGCGAAGCCTGTCGATGACGGCGTCCGGGAAACGTCTCACCTCGACCCCGAACCGGCTCACCAGCGTCTGTAGCGCAACCGGATTCCGAGCACTGTACTCGGCCAGCATATCCTGATTCGCTGCCTTGCAGGCATGCACGACGATCGCCTGGAGATCGGGCGACAGCGCCTCGTAACTGCGTCGGTTGATAATGGCCTCCATGACGGTGGCCGGCTCCTGCCAACTCGGGTAGTAATAATATTTGGCAGCCTTGTAGAGCCCAAAGGCCAGATCATTGTAGGGACCAACCCATTCTGCGGCATCGAGCGAACCGTCCTGCAGGGCACCGAGCAACGCCTCGCCGGGAAGATCGACGGGGCGTCCGCCAGCGCGGGCCAATACCTCGGCGCCCAACCCAGGGATACGCATCTTCAACCCGTCGAGATCGGCGACCGTTCGGATCTCCTTGTTGAACCATCCGCCCATCTGGACGCCCGTATTGCCGACCGGCATTGGAATGAGGCCGAATGGGTCGTAGACCTCCGTCCAGAGATCTAGGCCGCCGCCATGGTAGAGCCAGCCATTGGCCTGAGAGGCCGACATCCCGAATGGAATGCTGGAGAAGAAGGGAATCGCGGGGCTCCTGTCCTTCCAGTAGATGGCGGACCCATGCCCCATGTCCGCCGCGCCCTTGGATACCGCCTCGAACACGCCATAGGTCGGCACCAGATCGCCCGCCCCATGGACACGGATCGCGATCCGTCCGCCACTCATCGCGACGATGCTCTCGGCCAGCCGATTGGCCCCCGTACCGAGGCCGGGGAAATTCGTCGGCCAGGTGGTGACCATCGTCCAATTGAACTGCGGCTTGCCGAGGGACGCGCCCACGCTGGTTGCCGCAGCTCCCAGGGTCAGGGAACCGGCCCCCATTCCTCGGATGAAATCACGGCGTCGCATCTCGCGTCCCCAGACACCGCGATCCGAGCGTCCACGCACTGGGATCGCTCAAATCGCATCGATCAACGCTGTTGCCGCAGGCTTTCCTTCAGCAACTCGCCGAAGCTGCCGAGCGTCTTTTCGGGCGCCGGCTCCTGAGTCTTGCGGACCGACGCAGCGATAGACTCCTGCACCTCGCCCGGCTCTCGATTTTCATCGAGGCTCAGGCTGATACGGTGACGTTCGAGGTCGACGCCGAGAACCGTGGCCAACACCTCGTCGCCCGGATTGAGCACCTCGCTCGGATGATTGACGCGACGTCCGGCGCCCAGCTCGCTGATATGGACCAGTCCGTCGATACCGGGTGCCAGCTCGACGAAGGCACCAAAGGTCTGCAAACGCGAGACCTTGCCCTTGACCCGAGTTCCGACCGGGAATGAATCCACCGCGTCGAGCCAAGGATCTCGGCTCAAGGCGCGAATGGAGAGCGCGATCTTTTCGCGCTTCTTGGCATCGGTCGCCGGTTCGATCCGCAGCACGCTGACCTCGACCGTCTGGCCAACCTGCAAGATCTCCTTGGGGTGTCTGACGTGACCGAAGGCCAGCTCGCTGATATGGATCATACCTTCCAGACCGCCGAGATCGACGAAGGCGCCATAGTCTTTCAGCGAGGTGATCACCCCGGACATGACGACCCCTTCCTTGAGCTGGGCGCGTGTCTGCTCGGCCAGGATCTGCTGCTGTTCCTCAAGCAACGCGCGACGCGAGACGACCAGATTGGGCCGGCGTCCGCCCTCGAATTTGGTGACCTTGAAGTCCAGCTTCTGGCCGACGAATTCGCTCAAATCCTCGATGAAGCGCAGATCCGCCTGAGAGGCGGGGCAGAAGGCCCGCACCCCGGCGATGAGAACCTCCAGCCCACCCTTGACGGCCGCGCTGACGTTCCCTTGCACGGGCAATCCCTGACGAAACGCCTGCTCGACCTCATGAATGCCGTGGAACTTGTGTCCGTGCTGATTGCCGAGCAGCAGCATGCCGCTCTCCTCATCCTTGCCGGTCACCAGGGTCTCGATCTCGTCGCCGACCCCATACTTGAGTTCGCCCTCGGCATCCTTGAGCTCAGAGAGGTCGATCCGACCTTCCGATTTGGCGCCGAGGTTCACGAAGGCATAGTCCTCGCCGATCGCGATCAACGCGCCACGCACCTTGTCGCCCGGAGCCGGTTCGGCCTGCTGTGAGCCTGGATGGGTTTGGTCGAATTCTTTCAGTAAATCTTCGAAATTTTCAGGGTTGGACATGATTTAGGCGAACGCCGCAGGGTTGTTGATCGAAAAAATCCTCGATCGATTCGCCCACGAACAGGGCCGCGCATCGATCGGGATCCAATGAAGTGTCGGGCGGAATCCTGCACCGCCTTCAGTAAAACGCGTTCATCAAACGCTGGCGGACTCCAATCGAGCATAGGCGAGCACCAGCCACTTGGCTCCGGCATTCTGAAAATTGACCTGGATCCGAGCATTGGTCCCGCTGCCCTCGCTGTTGAGGACCACGCCCTCGCCGAACTTGGGATGACGGACGCGCTGACCGAGCTGGAAGCCACCCGCTGCGGCTGCGCCGGGCTGACCGGCCAGCTTGGCGGCAGGTGCCGGATTGCGTCGAGCCACGCCAGCGGCACGGACCTCCTCCAGCAGATTGGCGGGCAACTCGCGCAGGAAACGCGAGGGAGCCGGGTAGTCCTCGCGCCCATAGAGACGACGGCTCTCGGCATGGGTGACGAAGAGTTGCCGCATGGCACGAGTCATGCCGACGTAGCAGAGACGCCGCTCCTCTTCGAGCCGCTCGGGATCCTCCGCCGACAGACTGTGCGGAAAGAGGCCCTCTTCGAGCCCGACCAGAAAGACGACGGGAAACTCCAATCCCTTGGCGCTATGCAGCGTCATGAGCTGGACGCTGTCCTCGTTCGCGTCGGCCTGTGTCTCGCCCGCTTCCAGGGCGGCATGGGCGAGGAAGGCACCCAGCGGATCGCCTTCCTCCTGATCCAGGTCCTGCTCGAATCGGCCGACCGTATCGACCAGCTGTTCCAGGTTCTCGACCCGGTCCTGGCCCTTGCCGTCCTTGTTCTTGAGATAGAACTCTCGAAGCCCGGTCGCCTCGATCAGGGTATTGGCGGTTGCGGCCAGATCCATGTCCTCGCTGGCCTGACGCTGCCCCTGGATCAGATCGATGAACTGGCGCAAGGCGCCGCTCGCGCGCGGCCCGAGTCCGCCCGCACGAATCAGATCCTGGGCCGACTTCCACAGCGAGACGTGCGATTCGCGCGACTGCTGGCGGACGATCTCCAGCGTGCGTTCGCCGATGCCACGGGTCGGGGTATTCACCACCCGCTCGAAGGCCACGTCGTCGTTGGGATTGGCGACGAGCCGCAGATAGGCCAAGGCATCACGGATCTCGGCGCGTTCGAAGAAGCGCAGCCCGCCATAGACCCGATAGGGGATGCCGGCCTGCATCAGCGATTCCTCGAAGAGTCGCGACTGGGCCGTCGTGCGGTAGAGGATCGCGCACGCATCGCGCCGTATGCCCTCGCTCTGCACGAAGCGTCGGATCCGCTCGACGACGAACCGAGCCTCGTCCACCTCGTTGAAGGCGGTATAGCGACGGATCGGCTCGCCCTTTAAGCCGTCGGTCCAGAGATTCTTACCCAAGCGGTTCGGATTGTTCGCGATCAGCGCATTGGCTGCGGCGAGAATGTTCCCGGTCGAGCGGTAATTCTGTTCCAGACGCACCGTCTGCGTAGTGGGATAGTCCTTCTGGAAGGATTGGATGTTCTCCACCCGTGCGCCGCGCCAGCCGTAGATGGACTGGTCGTCGTCGCCCACGGCGAAGAGATTGTCGTTGTCCCCCGAGAGCAATCGGAGCCAGGCGTACTGGATCGCGTTGGTGTCCTGGAACTCGTCGACGAGGATGTGACGAAAACGCTGCTGATAGTGATGCCGGATATCCGGCCGATCGCGCAGCAGTTCGAGCGAGGTCAGCAGCAGGTCGGCGAAATCCAAGAGGCCAGCCTGGATCCGTGCGGTTTCGTATTGGCGATAGACCTCGACCATCTTCTCCATGAAGAAGTCACCGGCCGGATCCAGGTGGGCCGGTCTCAGACCCTCGTCCTTCTGCTTATTGATGAAGCCCTGAACCTGGCGTGGCGGCCAGCGCGACTCGTCGAGCTGCATCGCCTTCAGGATGCGCTTGATCGATCTGAACTGATCGTCCGAATCCATGATCTGGAAATGCTGCGGCAACTTGGCGTCTTGCCAGTGCGCGCGCAGGAAGCGATGTGTCAGGCCATGAAAGGTCCCCACCCACATGCCCCCAACCGGGGTGCCGAGCATCTCTTCAATCCGACCGCGCATCTCGCGCGCCGCCTTATTGGTGAAGGTCACCGCCAGCACGCTCCATTGAGGTACCTGCTCGACCTGAAGCAACCAGGCGATGCGATGGACCAGGACCCGGGTCTTTCCCGAACCGGCACCGGCCAGGACCAGGAGATTGCCCGAACTGGCGGAAACCGCCTGGCGTTGGGGTTCGTTGAGTGAATCGAGGAGAGGAGAAACGTCCATCGGCGGATTCTAGCAATCTCTGCGGCGGAGCCCTAACCGATCTGCTTCCGTCGCCTGGAAATTTGGCTCGGTGAAACGGAGGTTGTAATGTGCTCAAAGGACCGGTTCTTATAATTAATTTAAGCCTTAAATTTGTAATAATAAGCCCTGTGGATAACTCGTAAATTCATTTTTTTACATCTCGAACATAGGGTTATGTGACATAAAATAACCACTAATCCTGTGGGTAAGCCGTGGATAGAATTAAGCGTGCAAGTTACCCACAAGATATCTACAGGCTTGATAACAGATTTGTAAACAACGCAATCAACGACCTAAGTCGTTGATTTTGAATAAGGCAGGATGTTCGTTCGGAAGAAGAGGGGAGGCGCTATGTCCCTTTCGGCCCGATCCGCGCCCGAAACAGCGGCCCCGTAGTAGAATGCGCGGCTCGACTCGACCATTCGGGTCTTTTCACTACACACATTTCGGGCACTGCTTCATGACGCAACTGACCAATGACACCTTTCTCCGCGCCTTGATGCGCGAACCAGTCGATTACACGCCGGTTTGGATGATGCGCCAGGCAGGCCGATATCTCCCCGAATACCGCGCGACCCGAGCCAAGGCCGGGAGCTTCATGGATCTGTGCAAGAATCCTGAGCTTGCCTGTGAGGTCACTCTGCAACCGCTTGAGCGCTATCCGCTGGATGCCGCCATCCTGTTCTCGGACATCCTCACGGTGCCCGACGCCATGGGTCTGGGTCTCTACTTCGCGGAAGGCGAAGGTCCGCACTTCGAGCGTCCTGTACGCACGCAGGCGGATGTGGAACGGATCGTCGTGCCCGATCCGGAAGGCGAGTTGAAATATGTCATGGATGCGGTCTCGACCATTCGCCGCGAGCTGAACGGTCGGGTGCCTCTCATCGGGTTCTCGGGTAGCCCTTGGACTCTGGCCACCTACATGGTGGAAGGTGGAGGTTCCAAGAACTTCTCAAAAATCAAGGGCATGATGTTTGATCGCCCGGATTTGCTGCATGCCTTGCTTGCCAAGACGGCGGATGCGGTGACCGCATATCTCAACGCTCAGGTCGCCCGGGGCGCGCAGGCTACCATGATCTTCGATACTTGGGGTGGCTCATTGGCGCCGGCCCACTATCGTGAGTTCTCGCTGGCCTACATGCAGCGTATCGTCGAGGGCCTGACCCGCGAGGCGGAGGGACGCAAGGTTCCGGTGATTCTCTTCACCAAGAACGGTGGTCAGTGGCTGGGCGATATGTCCAAGACAGGCTGTGACGCGCTCGGTCTCGACTGGACGACCGATCTCGCTGACGCCCGTCGCATGGTGGAGGATCGGGTGGCGCTGCAGGGCAATATGGATCCCTGCACGCTGTACGCCTCACCCGAGCGCGTCCGGGAGGAGGTCGCGCGCGTGCTGGCGAGCTACGGAAAGGGCCCCGGCCATGTCTTCAACCTCGGGCATGGCATCACCCCCGACGTGGATCCGGAGATTCCGGCTGCGATGGTTGCGGCCGTCCATGAGTTGAGCCGGCCCTATCACGCTTGATCTGGATCGGAAAGGCGGCAGTCTCCTCGTTGGGAGTCACGCCGCCAGGAACGAAAAAAGGGGTCCTTGCGACCCCTTTTTTCGTTCCTGTATTGGTCGGTCTCGAACGGATCAGACCGCCGTGGCCGCCTGGGCTCTGTCGATCGTGCTCGCGGCGATCCGGGTTTCAGTGCCACGGGTGTCTTCGAGCCCCATCAGCATTTCGCGCTCGAAGGCGGCCTCGTCGATGTGCGCACCAAGATAGCGGGCGATGGCGCGCATATCCGCCTCTCCGCTGCCGAGACAGCTGGTGCCGCCGGGGGAGGGGGTCATGTTGAAGATGATGCCCGCTCCATCGGTGATCTTGGCCTCGCCCATGCGCAGCTTCTTGGCCTCCTTGTCGATCAGCTGTGGACGGATGCCCCCGAATCCCTCGGCGTAACTGATATCCGACACCGAGATCGAGGGGACGATCTTGCGGATCTCCTTCACGAACAGATGGCGGTTGAGCTTGGGGACCTCGTAGAGAAAGTTGCGCAGGATGTAACGGCGGATGTCGGGAACCTTGATCTGATCCCAGAGCACGGCCGCGACCCGTCGATCGAAGCGCAGCACCTTGAAGAATTCGGCGATCGATGAGCGGTCGTAGCGTTCGAGCATGGGCAGCATGAGCGCGGTGGGTCCGAAGCGGGTCTTGCCGCGCTCCTTGACGTCGTGATCGCCATGTACCGCAGCGAAGGGCAGGTTGGGGTTCTGTACCGTATAGACCTTGCCGTTCAGGGCCTCCGGGGCGAAATAGAAGGACCCGGCGACCGGCAGGCAGGAATAGTTCAAACCCAGGCCCATCGCCTGGGCCATCAGCAACGAATGTCCGCCTGCACAGACGACCACGGCGCGCGCCTGTAGCAGACCTCGATTGGTCGAGAGAACGTAGAGGTCGTTCTCCTTGCGAATCCAGTCGACCTTGGTCGAGAAGAGCTGGCTGATCTGCTTGCCGTTGGTGCGATCCATACGCGTACAGGCCTGCGAGAACGACTGTGCCAGGGCCTGAAAATCGACCGCGCAATAGTCGTTCGGGGTTCCTGTCGCAACGATCTCCTCATTGCGCCAGTTCCCGTTCGTCAGGGCCACATTGGGTTCCAGCTCGGCGATCTGCTCGCGTTCGAGCAGCTGCATGCGCGGAAAGAGGTCCTTGAAGGTCTCGTAGCGTTGGCGAATGAGCTGACATTCGTCGCGACCGACGCCGAGCAGCATCTTGGGCATCGCGTGAACGATGCCATCGCGCTCGCTGGGCGCCAATTTGGTCGCGTAGTTGATCACCATGTAGGCGGTGCGTTTGACCGCCCTGGCCTTTTCCAGGGTGTAGTTGGTCTCGATGTCGCCACAGTGGATGGTCTGGCTGTTGCTGTGGGCGTGTGAATTGACCTTGGCGACACTGTCGTACTTCTCGACCAGACAGAGTCGGTTGAGGTCGGTGAACTTGGCCAATTCGTAGAGCAGGGCCGTGCCGGTGACACCGGCACCGACGATGAGGACATCGTAGTGAGTCGAAGCGGGCATCTTTCTGTCTCCTTAGAACGGCCTAATGCCGATCGCAGCAGTGCTTGTGCGGCGCAACAATGCATCACACTAGCCCATATGGAGCATAGAGAGAATGCGGGGATACGGATTTAATAGATTGATTTAGTCAATTATTCAGGCATTGAAATCGCTTCACGCCTGATGCCTGGCGGGCGCAGCCGGGGTGGACGGAGACCTCGGTGCGGCGATTGCCGTGAAATATGTATGGTCGCTGGCAGCCGAACATGGGTGTTACGCGATCCGAAGCCGGTCCAGCCGCAGTCGTTCGCGTCGATCGAACAGACGTTTGGAACCGAGCCAGACCGCCGCGACCGAACCGAGTCCGGTCCCGCCCGACAGCAAGAACATAATCAGCAACTGATACTTGGCCGCCTCCAACGGAGGGCTGCCGGCCAGGATCTGGCCGGTCATCATGCCGGGGAGGCTGACCAATCCGGCGGTTCCCATTGCATTGACGATGGGGATGAGGCCCGAGCGTAGCGCGTCGCGGCGGATATCCTCGATCGCCCGCTCCCAGCTCCCCCCGGCCAGCAGTCTGGCCTCGATCTGTCCGCGAGCCTCCCAGGCCTGGCGTGTGAGGCTGTCGAGCGCGATCGCCACCCCATTCATGGTATTGCCCAGCATCATGCCGAGGAGTGGAATCAGATACTGAGGTTCGAACCAGGGATCGACCCGGATGACGACCGTGAGGGCCAGAAAGATGACGGTGAAGGAGGAGAGGAACATCGAGAAGGCGCCGATTCCATAGCTCCAGATCCCGCGATAGCGTCGTTTCTGACGCTGCATCACCTCGAAGCCCGCTGCCGACAGCATCACCATGGACATGAGACCAATGAGTGCCAGATGGGTCTGGCTGAAGAGAATCTTCAGTACCAGTCCGACGAGCATGAGCTGAATCGTACTGCGCGCGGCGGCGATCAGGATGCGCCGCTCGACTCCCAGGCGCAGCCACCAGGACATGCCGGCCAGCAGCAGCACCAGTGCCGCCGCGAGCGCCAAGTCCCAGGGCGTCAGATGGATCATGGTCATGACTCGGGCTCCAGACGTCCGTCGCGAATCATGAAGGAGCGGCCGCCGAGCCGTTGGCGCTGTTCCGGGTCATGACTGACCCAGAGCACGCTGGCGGCATCGGTCTCTCGATACCGAGCGATCAGCGACTCGACGCGGTCGCGATTGGTCGGATCCAGGTTGGCGGTTGCCTCGTCGAGCAGCAGGGCTTCGGGGCGTTGCGCCAGAAGACGGACGAGCGCGAGCCGCTGGCGCTCGCCGGTCGAGAGTCGGGAGATCGACCAGCCGAGCACTCCTGCCTCGAAACCGAGCCGCTCCAGAAAGTCGGTGATCCCACGCGCGTCCTCGGGCAGATGCTCGCCGACGGTCTCGGCCCACCAGAAGGACTCGGCCGGCAGCAGCCCGACACGGCGTCGCCAGAGCGGGGCCGGCATGGACGAGCGCGCCTCATCGCCCAGCCAGACCTCGCCCTCGTTCGGATCCAGGTCGGCGATGGCGCGCAGCAACAGGCTCTTGCCCGAGCCCGAGGGACCGGAGAGAAAGACCTGCTCGCCTTGAATCAGCGTCAGATCGACGGGGGACAGAACGCGATGGCGGATCCCGTCGATGCGCAGGGCGGTCATCAGAGCCGTCGATAGACGAGGTCGTGGACGGGGTGGCCGAGCCGCTCGCCGCGTTGCTCGAATTTGGTCAGCGGACGCGACTCGGGGCGGGGCGCGTAGCGTCCGGGACCGGCGCTATTGACGAAGGTCTCCCGCGCCGATTCCAGGATCTCCAGCATCTGCTCGGCATAGGGCTCCCAGTCGGTCGCGGCATGGAAGATGCCCCCTGGACGGATGCGTCTGGACAGAAGCTCGACCAGTTCGGGCGAGAGGATGCGCCGCTTGTGGTGCTTGCGCTTGGGCCAGGGATCGGGGAAGAACAGCTGGACCGCGTCCAGGCTGGACTCCGGGATCGAGTGGGTCAGCACCTCGACGGCGTCGTGGCGCATGACGCGCAGGTTGGTCAGTCCGAGCCGCTCGATTTCGAGCAGCAGATGACCGACGCCCGGTCGATGGACCTCGATGCCGAGCCAGTTGCGCTCGGGATCCTGCTCGGCCATCTGGGCCAGCGACTCGCCGTTGCCGAAGCCGATCTCCAGTACGACGGGGCGTGCGTTACCGAACAGGTCGGCGAAATCGAGTCGTTGATCCGCTCGCCAGTCCAGGCCGAAGCGCGGCCAGAGTTCCGCGAAGGCGCGCTCCTGGGCGCTGGTGAGGCGCCCCTCGCGCAGTACGAAGCTGCGGATGGCGCGCAGACGCGAGGGGCTGTGTGGTGGTTGAGAGGGATTCACGGTCGGTTCATCGGACTGCATGGATGACGGGGACGATGCGAGGTGCGATCATCGGAAGAACAGCCCCTCGATCGGCGAGGAGGCCGAGGCGAAGCGCTTGGCCGGCATGCGTCCGGCGAGGAATGCCTCGCGCCCGGCTTCGATCCCCTTGCGCATGGCGCTGGCCATCAGCACGGGATTTTTGGCCGCCGCAATGGCCGTGTTCATGAGCACGCCGTCGCAGCCCAGCTCCATCGCCTCGGCGGCGTCGGACGCCGTGCCCACGCCGGCGTCGACCAGCACCGGGACCTTGGCGTTCTCGACGATGGTCAGGATGTTGAGCGGATTGCGAATGCCGAGGCCCGAGCCGATCGGCGCGGCCAGGGGCATCACGGCGACACAGCCCATGGACTCCAGCTCGCGCGCCACGATGGGATCGTCGTTGGTGTAGACCATGACGTCGAAGCCGTCCTTGACCAGCTCCTCCGCCGCCTTGAGCGTGGCCATGATGTCCGGGAACAGCGTCTTCTCGTCGCCCAGGACCTCCAGCTTGACCAGCTTATGGCCGTCGAGCAGCTCGCGCGCCAGTTTGCAGGTGCGCACGGCGGTTTCGGCGTCGTAGCAGCCGGCCGTGTTGGGCAGAATGGTGTAGCGATCGGGCGAGAGCACGTCGAGGATGTTGGGTTCGCCCGGATTCTGGCCCAGGTTGGTGCGCCGCACGGCCACGGTGACGATCTCGGCCCCGCTGGCCTCGATGGCCCGGGACGTCTCGTCCATATCCTTGTATTTGCCCGTGCCGACCAGGAGACGCGAGCGGTATTCGCGGCCCGCGATCAGGAGCGGGTCGGTGATCTGGTTGTCTTGAGACATGGAGTTCCTGCGCTGGTGTTGACTGTGCAATGAGGGGGGATGAAGAGGACCGCAAGCATGGACCCTTCGGGAGAGATCAGCCTCCGCCGACCGCTTGGATGATCTCCACCTTGTCCTCGGGATTGAGCCGATGCTCGGCGAAGCGGCTGCGTGGGACCAATTCGGCGTTGACCTCCACCGCGAACCGCTGGCCGCCGAGCGCCAGTTGCTCCAGGAGGTCCGACATGAGGCTGCCCTCGGCGATCTCTCTCTGTTCTCCGTTGAGAAGGATGTTCATCTCGACTCCGGTCGTACTGCGAGTCGGGCCGCGTGGGCGGCCCGCGCTCAGAATGCGGATAGGGCGTCAGCGGACGTGGTTGGCATCCTGGCCCAACATCTCCGGCGTCACCAATGTGATGCCGCCTTCGCTGACATAAAAGCCCGCCTTGCGGTCGGCCTCTGGGTCCATGCCGATAACGGTGCCTTCCGGGACCTGGCAGTAGCGGTCTAGGACCGCATTGCGAATGGTGCAGTTCCGCCCGATGTCCACGTCCGGCAGGATGACCGAGTCGGCGACATAGGCATAGGAATTCACGCGAACGTTCGAGAACAGCAGCGAATGTCTGACCGTCGCGCCCGAGATGACGCAACCGCCCGAGACCATGGAATCCACCGCCATGCCGCGGCGATCCTCGTCATCGAAGACGAACTTGGCCGGAGGCAACTGTTCCTGGTAGGTCCAGATCGGCCAGTTCTTGTCGTAGAGGTTGAGCGGCGGGGTAATGCCGATCAGCTCGAGATTGGCCTCCCAGAAGGCGTCTAGGGTTCCCACGTCGCGCCAATAGGCCTGTTCGCCGCTCTTGGGATCGCGGAAGGTATGGGCCATCACGCGATAGAGCTTGATGACCGAAGGGATGATGTCCTTACCAAAGTCGTGGCTCGAGGTGGACGTATCCGCGTCCTTGTACAGTTGTTCGAAGAGGAAGCCCTTGTTGAAGACATAGATGCCCATCGAGGCCAGGCAGCGATCCGACGAGCCGGGAATGGTTTCTGGATTCTCCGGTTTTTCGGCGAAGCGGCACACGCGACCCTCCTCGTCGACGGACATGACGCCGAACTCGCGTGCCCGATCCACGTCGACCTCCAGACAACCGACGGTCATGTCGGCCCCACTTTCGACGTGGTAGGCGATCATGGCGCCGTAGTCCATCTTGTAGATGTGGTCGCCAGCCAGCACGAGGATGTAGTCAGGATCGTGATCCCGGATAATATCCAGATTCTGAAAGACGGCATCGGCGGTACCGGCATACCAGGCCGTTTCGGCGACACGTTGCTGAGCCGGCCACAGCTCGACGAACTCGCCGAATTCGCCGCGCAGGAATCCCCACCCCTTCTGGATGTGCAGAATGAGCGAGTGGGCCTTGTACTGGGTCAGTACGCCAATGCGGCGGATGCCCGAATTGATGCAGTTGGAGAGAGGAAAATCGATGATCCTGAATTTACCGCCGAAGGGAACGGCTGGTTTGGAGCGCCAGGCGGTCAGGTGCTTCAATCGGGAGCCCCGACCCCCTGCCAGAATCAGCGCCAGTGTGTTTCGCGTCAGGCGACTGATGAATCTGGGGTTTGTATGGGGCATAAATCCTCCTGTCTAGTTGACGCTTCGGCAAATATGAGAGCGCCCGTATGGTACCATCAAGCGCATTTCAACCCTCCTAGATTCCAGCTTCGGAGTCCTGGAGCGGCTCGATCTCGATTCGAATCGGCGACGGTTTCCTGGCTACGCGTCGCGCCCTGGGCGTGAACGAACAGTCTAGGATTCATCATGCCCGTAAGGGTGCGTCGCCGCACCCCGTCCGCACCAGGACTGGTCTCCAGGGCTATTCCTGGGCGACCCGATTTCCTGATACCAGAGGAACACGAACGACATGGCAACCGCACATGGCTCCTCACCCAAGCTTCCCGAATCTCTGCTGCGCATCGTCGAGGCGCGCCACCATGACCCCTTCGAAGTGTTGGGGCGACACGAGGACGGTGGCCGGGCGATCGTGCGGGCCTTTCTGCCTCTCGCCGAACGGGTAACCCTGGTCGAACCTGCGGCTCCCATGAAGCGAATCGACGGGACCGACCTCTTCGTCTGGGAGGGCGCGGCCGATCAGATTCCAGACCGTTATCAGGTCGAATGGGAGGATAAGAGCGGGATCTCGCATCGCGCATACGATCCCTACTGTTTTCCGCTACAGCTCTCGGATTTCGATCTGCATCTGTTCGGCGAGGGCCGCCACTGGCATGCCTATCGTCTGCTCGGATCGCACGCGACCGAGGTCGAGGGCATTCCAGGTATCCAGTTCGCGGTCTGGGCGCCCAACGCCGAGCGCGTCAGCGTGGTCGGCGACTTCAACGCCTGGGACGGACGCGCCCATCCCATGCGCGTGCGTGGCGGTCATGGCGTCTGGGAGCTCTTCATCCCAGGGCTGGAGCGCGGCGGATTCTACAAATACGAGATCCGCGATCAACACACCAACATCCACGTCAAGATCGACCCCTATGCCCAGGCGTTTCAGGTGCGTCCCCAGACCGCCAGCCTGATCTCGCCCGAGAGCCAGTTCCGTTGGACGGACGAGGAATGGATGCGGCTAAGATCCACGGTCGACTGGCAGCATCGACCCATGTCGGTCTACGAGGTGCATCTCGGCTCCTGGCGCCAGTCGTCCGACGGTCGTTTCCTCAACTACCGGACCCTCGCCAAGGAGATCGGCGACTACGTCACCAAGATGGGCTTCACCCATATCGAGCTGCTGCCCATCACCGAGCATCCGCTCGACGCCTCCTGGGGCTATCAGTGCACCGGTTATTTCGCCCCGACCGCCCGCTTCGGTTCACCCGACGACTTCCGCTTCTTCGTCGATTATTTCCATCATCTGGGTATCGGCGTGCTTCTGGATTGGGTGCCCGCGCACTTTCCCAAGGATATCTACGCCCTGGCCCGGTTCGACGGCACTGCGCTCTACGAGCATGCCGATCCGCGTCTCGGCGAGCACAAGGACTGGGGGACGCTCATCTTCAACTTCGGTCGCAACGAGGTGAAGAATTTCCTGCTCTCCAGCGCACTCTACTGGCTCGACGAGTTCCACATCGACGGGCTGCGGGTGGATGCGGTCGCCTCCATGCTCTATCTCGACTATTCGCGTAATCCGGGCGAGTGGATCCCCAACAAATACGGCGGTAACGAAAACCTGGAGGCCGTGGACTTCATCCGCGAGCTGAACAGCGTCACCCACGAGCAGCATCCTGGCAGCCTCATGGTCGCCGAGGAATCGACCGCCTGGCCGGCGGTGTCGCGTCCGACCTATCTCGGCGGTCTCGGCTTCAGCATGAAATGGAACATGGGCTGGATGCACGACACCCTGTCCTATATGCAGAAGGATCCCATCTACCGCCACTTCCACCACGACCTGCTGACCTTCGGGCTGCTCTACGCCTTCACCGAGAACTTCGTCCTGCCCTTCTCGCACGACGAGGTGGTGCACGGCAAGAAATCCATGATCGACAAGATGCCGGGCGACGCCTGGCAAAAGTTCGCCACCCTGCGACTGCTCTATACCTTCATGTTCAGCTATCCCGGCAAGAAGCTGCTCTTTCAGGGGTGCGAGTTCGCTCAGGGCCGGGAATGGAAGTTCGACGAATCGCTCGACTGGGATCTCTTGGAGCGGTCGCCGCATCAGGGCATGCAGCGCCTGGTGGCCGATCTCAACCGGCTCTATTGCGAGCAGGTGCCGCTGCACGACGTGGATTTCGATGCCTCGGGGTTCGAATGGATCGATTGCCACGACAGCTCCCAGTCCGTGCTCAGCTACATTCGCAAGTCCCAGTCCGGGAAAGAGATCGTCGCGGCGGCGTTCAATTTCACACCGGTTCCTCGGAACGACTATCGTATCGGCGTTCCCGAGGCGGGTTTCTACCGCGAGGCCATCAACTCGGACGCCGAGATCTATGGTGGCAGCAATGTCGGCAATCAGGGCGGTGTCGAATCCGAGCCCGTGAGCTGGATGGGGCGGCCGCATTCGCTGATGATCTCGCTCCCGCCGCTCGCCGGCATCATCCTGGTCCACGAACCCTCGGAGACCGAGACGGACGAGATCCCGTCCGAGGATGCCGCCGAAGCCGCAGATACCCCAGCGGAGCCGACCGATGTCGACGATTGAGACAGAACTGGCGTCCGAACTGGACGTGGATCCGCTCGAACTCCAGCGGGTCCGGCTGAATCAGGAGACGGCGCGCATCCCCTGGTCCGAGCTTCAGCGCTTCTTTGCGCAGGGCTATGTGATCTGGGTGCATGACGATCTGGATCTGGTCGAGATGGCGTTGCGGTTCACCCTGGACGATGCCGCCGCCATCGACGCCGAGATGACGCGCGGCACGCTCTCCCGCGTCAGCGACGATCAGGCCAGAAACTGGTTCGAGTCTCAATCCAGCCTCTGGGCCGTGGTCGTCAAGCCTTGGATTTTGGTACAGGAAACGCGATGCACATCTGGGTCGACGCAGACGCCTGTCCAAGGATAATCAAGGACATCCTCTTCCGTGCAGTGGAGCGTGTCGGAATCGGCATGACGCTGGTCGCCAATCAGCCGATGAGCGTTCCGCCGTCGCGTCTGATCCGCGCCATTCAGGTCTCGGCCGGATTCGATGTTGCCGACAATGAGATCGTCCGCCGTCTGGAGGCGGGCGATCTGGTCATCACGGCGGACATCCCTCTGGCCGCCGAGGTCATCGCCAAGGGTGGACACGCCTTGAATCCGCGTGGACAGATCTATACCAGGGAGAACATTCGCGAGCGCCTGAATATGCGCGATTTCATGGAAACGTTACGCTCGACCGGAGTCGATACCGGTGGACCGGCGAGCCTCGGGCCGCGCGACAAGCAGGCCTTCGCCAATGCCCTGGACGCATTTCTCGCCAAACAGGGCGCTCATTGACCAATTGGAGCCCTGGACGCAAGCCATCGCTAGCCCTCGATAAAGGAGTCATCCAATGGCCGTACTCATACTGGGTTTGATCCTCTTCCTGGGGACGCACTCCATCTCCATCATAAAACCCGACCTCAGGGGCAACATCGTCGCCCGTTTCGGGGTCGTGCCCTGGCAGGCCGTCTACGCGATCCTGTCGCTGATCGGCTTCATGCTGATCCTCTCCGGTTTCGGCATGGCGGGCCAATCCCCCATCCTGGTCTACGATCCCGCGACCTGGATGCGTCATATCACCTTGCTGCTGATGTTGCCCGTCTTTCCATTGCTGTTCGCCGCCTATCTGCCCGGCCGTATCCAGACTGCGGTCAAGCACCCCATGCTGCTCGCGGTGAAGATCTGGGCCTTTGCCCATCTGTTGGCCAACGGCACCCTGGCCGACATCCTGCTGTTCGGCGCCTTCCTGGCCTGGGCCGTCGCCGATCGCATCTCACTCAAGCACCGGGTCGGTCCGCCGGTCCAGGGCGCGCCACCGAGTCCCCTAAACGACGCCATCGCCATCGTCGGCGGTCTACTGTTCTATCTGCTCTTCATGTTCTGGCTGCACAAGGCGCTGATCGGTGTCGCACCCATCGGCTGACCGGGTCATGCATCGAATCCGGGTTCAGAGCGCGCCCTTCGATAGCGCCGCCGAGCAGGCGGCGCTGGTCGGGGACAATGCCCGGATCGGTGCGCTGGTCAGCTTCGTTGGGCTTATGCGCGATCTCAACGCCGGACTCGGCGTCTCGCGCATGCGGCTCGAACACTATCCTGGGATGACCGAGAAGGCGCTCGCGGCCATCGCCGACGAGGCCGCCGAGCGCTGGGAGCTGGAGGGAATTTGCATCGTCCATCGTGTCGGAATCCTGGAGCCCAGGGATCCGATCGTCTTCGTCGGTGTTGTTAGTCAGCATCGCGGCGACGCCTTCCGCGCCTGCGAATTTCTGATCGACTACCTCAAGACCCGTGCGCCATTCTGGAAAAAAGAGGTCACCGACGCAGGTGAACGCTGGGTCGAGGCACGCTCGACCGATCAGGCTGCCGCCGAGCGTTGGTGAGCCGACTCTGATCGTTGCGGATCTCGCACCAGCAGACTGTATTCAGTCCCTTCCCTCCGTCTCCTCGATGATTGCCGGCATCTTCGCCACCGACTGCACTCGTAGATGGAGCGCAGCCTTGGACAGCAGGTGCGCGCTGACCGGCGCCGTGATGAAGAGGAAGAAGGTGACCAGCAGCTCATGCAGGCTCAGGCCCTCTCCCCGAAGGCTGAAATGGATCATGGAGGCGATCAGCAGGCTGCCGACGCCCAGCGTGGTGGCCTTGGTTGGGCCGTGCAGCCGGCTGTAGAAGTCACGTAGCCGCACCAGTCCGAGCGAGCCGATGAAGGTGAAGAGCCCGCCGAGCAGGATGAGCACGGCGAGTAGGATGTCGAGCACGGAATCGGCCATTCGCTGCTATCCCCCTCTATTCGATGATGTCGCCGCGCAACAGGTATTTGCAGAACGCGACCGTTCCGACGAATCCCATCATGGCGATCAGCAGCGCCGCCTCGAAATAGAGCGCCGAGTTCAGATGGATGCCGACCAGCACCAGCAGGGCGATGGCATTCACATAGAGTGTGTCGAGCGCCAGGATGCGGTCCGGCTTGTCCGGTCCGAACAGCAGTCGCCAGAGCGTCAGTGCCAATGCGGCCGTCACCAGTCCGAAGGCGATGGAGATGGAAAGGTCGAGAAAGCTCGCGGGATTCAGCATGGTTCGAAGATCTCCAGCAGTGGCGTCTCATAACGCTGTTTGATGCTCTCGACCAGCGCCTCCGGGTTGCGCACGTTCAGTCCGTGCACGACCAGATTGCGCCGCTCCGGATCCAGCCAGGCCGAGACCGTCCCAGGCGTGAGCGAGATGGTGTTCGCCAGCAGGCTGATCCCGAGATCCGAGCGCAGGTCGAGCGGAACCACCACGAATCCGGGCGCGACCCGCCGCGATCCGCGCAGGATGAGCCAGGCGACGGTCAGGTTGGCCGTGAGAATGTCGTGGAGGAGCAGGACGATGAAGCGCAGCAGCGTCAGCGGCCGATGGATACGGATGCGGTCGGGCCAGAAGCGTAGGGTGAAGATGGGGATGGCCCAGCCAAGCAGCAGTCCGAGCAGCAGATTGCCAAGGTCGAAGCTGTTGGACAGCAAGATCCAGATGAGCGTCAGCGTGGGCGTCAGGATGGGGTGGGGCAGCAGTTTCAGCTTCATGAGAGCGTCCTTCCTGCGTCGGGGGCGAGAACCGCCTGGATGTAGTCACCTGGATGCAGCAGTTGCTCGGCGGTCTCGGTCACGAATCTCAGGATGGGATCGGCCCAGATCGTCAGGCTCAGGCAGAGCCCCATGAGTCCGAGGATCGGCGTGATTCTGGATGCCGTGCGGCGGGTCGAAGGCGCCGCCGAACCGGTACCCTCGGCGCGCAGAAAGAGCAGGCTGCCCGAGCGCGCGAGCGCGACGATGCCGAGCAGCGATGAGATCAGAATGATCGCCATCAGCCCAGGCCAAACGGGGGTCTCCAGTGTTGCGCGCAGCACCAGCAGTTTGCCGACGAAGCCGGACAGCGGAGGCAGGCCCGCCACCAGTAGTGCGGCGACGAAAAAGAGTCCGCCGATCAGTCCTGCTGCCGGGATCGCCGGTCCGGGCGTCAGACGATCCGCATGGCTGCCGCGTCCATTCGCGATCAGGTCGGCGAGCAGGAAGAACGCCGCCGTCGCGAAGGTGGTGTGGGCCAGATAATAGAGTCCGGCCGCCGTGGCGTCCGGGCTTCCCAGGGCCAGCGCGGTCAGCAGCAGACCAACCGAGACCAGCACCAGATAACCGATCTGGCGACGCAATCCGGTCGCCGCCAGCGTGCCCAGCGTGGCCAGGATCAGCGTCGTCAGCGCCAGGGGCAGCAGCCAGTCGGCATAGAGCCCGGCCACTGGACCGGCGTCGGTGCCGAATACCAGCGTACCGATTCGCAGCAGACAGTAGATGCCGACCTTGGTCATGATGGCGAACAGGGCCGCGACTGGTGCCGAGGTCGCCGCGTAGGTGGCCGGCAACCACAGATGCAGCGGGGCCACAGCCGCCTTGAGGGCGAAGACGCCGAGCAGCAGCAGCCCGCCAACGCGTACCAGCCCCAGATTTTCGGCCGGCGTCTCGGTCACCTTGACCGCCATGTCGGCCAGATTGAGGGTGCCCAGGGTTCCGTAGAGGGTGCCGGCGGCGAACAGGAAGAGCGTCGATCCGACCAGATTCAGCGCTACGAAATGCAGCCCGGCGCGGGTGCGTTCGGCCCCGCCTCTGTGCAGCAGCAGACCGTAGGAGGCCAGCAGCAGGACCTCGAAGAAGACGAAGAGGTTGAAGAGATCGCCGGTCAGAAAGGCGCCGTTGAGCCCGAAGAGCTGTAGCTGGAACAGCGGATGGAAATGGCGGCTACCGCGATCGGTTCCCTGGATTGCGTAGAGGAGTGCGAAGCTGGCCAGCGCCGAGGTGACGAGGAGCATCCAAGCCGCCAGCCGATCCCCGACCAGCACGATGCCATAGGGCGCGGGCCAGTTACCCAGTGCGTAGACCAGAATCTCGCCCGAATCGACCTGGATCAGCACCAGCATGGCGAGCGCCACCTGAGCCAGGGTGGCGGTCAGGTTCATGGCGCGCCGCACGTCGAGCGACAGCCAGCGGCGCGTAAGCAGCAGGAGCGTGCCCGCCAGGAGCGGCAGGACGAGAGGGAGGATGAGTAGATGGCTCAAGCGACGTTCTCCTCATCGCGGTGGCCGTCGACCTGATCCGTACCCAGTTCTGCATGGGCCTTGAGCGAGAGCATGATGACGAAGGCGGTCATGGCGAAACTGATGACGATCGCCGTCAGGACCAGCGCCTGCGGCAGCGGATCCGTATAACCGTTGGCGGTGTCCGCGATGATCGCCGGCCGGCCGATGGAAAGCCGCCCGGTGGCGAAGAGAAAGAGGTTCACCGCGTAGGACAGCAGGGTCAGCCCCATCACCAGGGGGAAGGTTCGGGCGCGCAGGGTCAGATAGACCCCGATGGTCGTAAGAACGCCGATGATGGCGCTCATCAGGACTTCCATGACGCGCTCTCCGTTATCGTGCCGACTGGGATGTGACTGACCCGGTGCATCATACCCAGATGCACGAGGATCAACAGGGTCGCGCCGACCACCACCAGATAGACCCCGAGGTCGAAGGCCATCGCCGAGGCCAGCTCGAAGTCGCCCAACAGCGGCCAGTGGATGTGCGTGAAGGTCGAGGTCAGGAAGGGGTATCCGAATGCCAGACTCGCCAGCCCGGTTCCGGTGGCGATGAGCAGACCGACGCCGATCAGGGGGTGCATGTTGGCCGAGAGACGTCGATGGGTCCATTCAACCCCATTGGTCAGATATTGCATGATGAGTGCCGCAGCCGTCACCAGCCCGGCGATGAAGCCGCCGCCGGGCTGGTTGTGTCCGCGCAGGAAGATGAAGACCGATACCAGCAGGGCCAGCGGCAACAGCAATCGGGCCAGAGCGGCCATGATGGTGGGATGTCTGTCCCAGTTCCATGGACGGCCCTGAGGATTGGACGTCGGTCCTGGCAGATGCAGTTTGTGGAGCATGGCGTAGATTCCCAATCCGGCCAGGGCGAGTACCGAGATCTCGCCCAGCGTATCGAAGCCTCGGAAGTCGACCAGGATGACGTTGACCACGTTGTGTCCGCCGCCTCCAGGCACGCTGTTGGTCAGGAAATAGTCCGAGATGGGCGTATAGGGGCGGGTCAGGATCGACCAGGCCAAGGTTCCGGCACCGCCACCGACCAGCAGGGCCAACGTCAGGTCGCGCAGACGCCGCCAAAGCGGCGATTCTGCCGGGCTGCGCGGTGGCAGGACATAGAGCGCCAGGAGCAGCAACACGATGGTGACCACCTCCACCGTGAGCTGGGTCAGGGCCAGGTCGGGGGCGGAGAATTTGACGAAGATGAGCGATACCAACAGACCCAGCGCCCCCATGACGATGAGCGCCGTGAGCCGCAGTCGGTGAAGCAGCAGGGTGGCCACGGCCACCATGGACAGGGCCAGGGCGATGAAGATGCTCACGCCGTCCGGCGTCAGTAGACCGCGTTCGCCGGTCAGCGGCGAGCCGCTTCCGATGGCCCCGGCCAGACCCAATCCGAGCGCCGAGACCAGGAACAGCATAATCAGACGCTGTAGGGATCCGGTGTCCAGCATACCGGTCGTCAGGCGGGCGAGGGCGAATAGACCGTCGAGCAGCCGGTCGAAGAGCATCCGTCCGCCAAACCGGCCCGACATCTGATCGGCCATTTCGAATAGCGGCTGGCGACCGGCGTAGACCACGATCCCGCCGAAGAGCGCGACGACGCTCATGACGACCGGCAGGCCGAATCCATGCCAGATCGCCAGGTCGTACTCGGGCGGCGGCGCTTGGAGCAGGCTGGTGACCGCGACCTTGAGCAAAGGGGCCACGGTCAGCGCAGGCAAGATGCCGACTACCAGACAGATGGCGACCAGGATTCCGACCGGCGCCTTCATCCAAAAGGGCGGTTCATGGGGTTTGCGCGGCAGATTGATCGGGTCGCCATTGAAGAAGACGTCATGGATGAAGCGCAGCGAATAGGCGACGGCCATGATGCCCGCGAAGGCCACCGCCACCGGAAGCAGCCAGCCCCAGGGATGCTCGGAGAAGAAATCGGCCGTCTCGGCGAAGAACATCTCCTTGGAGAGAAAGCCGTTGAACAGCGGCACGCCGGCCATCGCCGCCGCCGCCACCATCGCCAGACTGGCGGTATAGGGCATGTAGCGCCAGAGTCCGTTGATTCGCCGCATGTCGCGCGTGCCGCATTCGTGATCGATGATACCGGCCGCCATGAACAGCGATGCCTTGAAGGTCGCATGATTGATAACGTGGAAGATCCCGGCCACGGCCGCCAAGGGTGTCCCCAGTCCGAACAGCAGCGTGATGAGTCCCAGGTGGCTGATGGTCGAATAGGCCAGCAGTCCCTTGAGGTCGTGCTTGAAGAGCGCGATCCAGGCACCGACCAGCAGGGTCGTCAGCCCGGTTCCGATGACCAGCAGGTTCCATTCGAACGTGCCCGAGAGCACCGGGAAGAGCCTGGCCATCAGAAAGATTCCGGCCTTCACCAGCGTCGCCGAGTGCAGATAGGCCGATACCGGCGTCGGCGCCGACATGGCGTGCGGCAGCCAGAAGTGGAAGGGGAACTGCGCGGACTTGGTGAAGGCCCCGAGCAGGATCAGCACCAGCATGGGCGTGTAGAGCGGATCGGCGCGGACCTGATCGCCCGCCGCCAGGATCACGGACAGATCGTAACTGCCGACCATCTCGCCCAGCAGCAGGAAACCGCCCAGCATCGCCAGTCCGCCCAGCCCGGTCACGGCGAGGGCCATGCGTGCCCCGTTGCGGGCCTCTTCCTCGTGACGCCAATAGCTGATGAGCAGAAAGGACGAGAGACTCGTCAGCTCCCAGAAGACCAGCAGCAGGATGAGATTCTCCGCCAGCACCACGCCCAACATGGATCCCATGAAGAGCAGCAGATAGGCGTAGAAGCGCCCCATGCAGTCGGTCGCGGTGAGATAGTAACGGGCGTAGAGGATGACCAGCAGCCCGATGCCCAGCACCATCGAGGCGAAGACCAGGCCCAATCCATCCAGTCGAAAGGCCAGATCCAATCCCAGGTCAGGGATCCAGGACCAGCGTTGAATCACCGTTTCGCCAGAGAAGGCGATCGGTATCGACGGGGATAGGGTGCCAAGCGCGCCCAATGCCACCAGACCGGCCGTCCAAGCGGACCATAGCCGGCCGAAACGAGACATCCAGGCGGTCAAACCAGCGCCCATCAGAGGGATGAGCACGACGAACAACAGATTCATGCGCGAGGGTTCCGTGATGTGGGCTGCTTCCTGTCGTGCTTCCCAGGATACCATCGAATGCCGCACGTGCCGTTCGGACGCTCATCGGCGTTCTGCCCCGTCGCGCCTTGACCCCGGGCGAACTTGCGGCTAGCGTCCGGGCTGTCCGGCTCAGAGGTGGCTACCCTGAAGAGCACGCCTTCATCCTCTGGGGTTGCTTCGTGCTATGAGCGTTCGGTTGCCCATCTTGAAGGCGATCTCCGCGAAAGAATGTACCTATCGTAGGATGTGGTGAGCAACGAACCGCATCGGTCGCGAAAGATGCGGTTCGCACGCTCACCGCATTCTACGGTGGAGGGTCTTTGTTGGAGGTCGCCAAGGTCCTTTGGGAGCCGTTCGGCGAGCGTATCCGTCATAACCAAGAGTCCCGCGATGTTCACGAATCTCCGTCTTTGGGCCAACAACCTCATCGGTGTCGGGGCCGCGATCCTCCTCGCCGTCTCGGTGCTGACCTTCTTCAATCTGCGCGGTCTGGACAATGTGCTCCTGGAAGCGGAGCGGACTGAACTGCAGCAATACTTCGAGGCCATTCAGGACGACGTTGCGGCCGAGACCCGTCTCTCCGGGGCGATGAGTGCGCTTGTCGCCAATATCCCCGAGGTCCAGCAGCATTTCGCAGCGGGCGATCGGGACTGGCTGCAAGCGCAATTGCTTCCGCCCTTCAAGGTCCTGGAGCACGACTACGGCGCCGTCCAGTTCCAGTTCCACACACCGCCCGCGACCTCCTTTCTGCGGCTGCACAAGGTCGAGAAATACGGCGACGATCTTTCCAGTTTTCGCCATTCGGTCGTGGATACCAATACCAAGCTGAAGCCACAGCGCGGTCTGGAGTCCGGGGTCGCCGGACTGGGTGCTCGCGGCGTGGTGCCGGTGTTCCATCAAGGACGCCACCTGGGCTCAGTCGAATTCGGCATGTCTTTTGGTCCGGACTTCTTTGCCGCCTTCAAGAAGGCCCATGGGGTGGAGGCCGGGCTCCATGTGTTTCGCGACGGGAAGATCGAAACCTTTGCCATGACCAAGGGCGATAAGCCGTTCCTGGATACCGCCAGCCTGCAGGCCGCCTTTGACGGGACCCCGCAATACAAGCGAGTCGAGATCGACGGCCTCCCCATGGTGGTGTATGCCGAGCGGGTCGAGGACTATGCCGGCGCTCCGCTCGGTGTCCTGGAGGTGGCCAAGGATCGCCTGCATTACCTTGACGTCGAGGCTCGGGCGACCCACCAGGCCTGGCTGATCGGCGCTCTGATGCTGCTGTTCAGTTTGATGATCGCGATCCTGACCGCACGCGTGCTGGCACGACGTATCCTCCGGGTCTCCGAGGGCTTGAACCGCGTGGCCGGGGGCAATCTGACCGGCGAGATCGTGCTGAAGGGACGCGACGAATTGGCTGAACTGGCCCAGGTCACCAACCAGATGCGCCATCATCTGCATGGGCTCGTGTCCCAGGTCGAGTCCGACGCCGCCTCGGTGCTGACCGCCGCGCGCGAGATCGCCCAGGCGGTCGACGGTCAGGCGGCAACCTCCAGCGAGATGTCGACCTCGGTGTCGGAAATCACCTCGACCATGGAGGAGCTCTCTGCGTCCTCCGGTCAGATCGCCGAGTACTCCGGCTCCGTGGTCGAGGTCGCCCGCCGCACCTACGATGGCAGCCGTCAGGGTTCGGAGGCCATGCAGCAGCTGGTCGGCAAAATGGAGGAGATTCGCCGCGACAATCAGCACTCGCTCAAGGAGATCGTCGACCTCGGCAGCAAATCGAAGGAGATCTCTAGGATCATGGAGATCATCGACACGGTTGCGGATCAGACCAAGCTGATTGCCTTCAACGCCGCGCTGGAGGCCGCCTCGGCGGGCGAGGCGGGTAAACGCTTCGGTGTGGTGGCGGCGGAGATCCGTCGGTTGGCCGATTCGGTCACCGAATCCACCAGCGAGATCGCGCGCAAGGTCGGTGAAATCCAGGAATCCATCAGCCGTCTCGTGATCACCTCGGAAAAGGGCACGGTCGGGATCGATCAGGGCATGGAGGCCTCCTCGCGCACCGCTTCCTTCCTCCAGGATCTGGTTCAGGCGGCGAGCGAAGCCACCAGTTCCGCTCAGCAGATCAGCCTTTCGACCCAGCAGCAGCGGACCGCGAGCAGTCAGGTCGTGGTGGCGCTCAGGGAGATCGTGACCGCCAGTTCCGACACCGCCAAGTCGGTCCGGCGGATCTCTGAGGTTGCTCAGGAGATGACCCAGCTCTCCGTCAATCTTAAGGTCCAGATGGACCGCTTCACTCTGAACGAACCGGCGACGGCGGCGCCCGACTCGGCCGATCCCGTCGCGCGGACCGACTGATGGAACCGGGCGACATGCAGCCGATCAGCGTGCTGGTGGTCGACGATAGTGGCTCGGTGCGGGCGCTGATTCGCGCCATGCTGGAAGACGAACCTGGGCTGCGGATCTGCGGCGAGGCCGAAAACGGTCGCGAGGCGGTCGAGAAGGTGCTGTCGCTCAAACCGAGCATCGTCACCATGGACTTGCAGATGCCCGAAATGGACGGCATGACCGCCATCGAGGAGATCATGGCCGTTCGGGCCACGCCCATCCTGGTGCTGTCCGACCTGGCCGATGCGCGCAACGCCATGCTGGCGGTCGAGCGCGGCGCTTTGGAGGCGACCTCCAAGCCGACCATCGATGACGGTTGCGCGTTGGCGGCCCGGCTCAAGATGCTCGCCGGCGTTCCGGTGATCCGCCATATCCGCCGGGGCCAAGCGGTCGCTCCGACGCATATCTCGCCTCAAATGTCTGTCGCCCCGATCCTGGCAGGCGCTGTCATGCGCGCTCCCTCTGCATCGGAGGCCGGTCGTTGCGAGGAGGCGAGCACCGATCAGGGGCGTGTATTCGCGATCGCCTCGTCGACGGGCGGTCCCCAGGCTCTGGCCAGCCTGCTGCCCGCACTGCCTGCGGACTTCCCGTCCCCCGTTCTGATCGCGCAGCACATCTCCGAGGGCTTCGCCGAGGCCATGGCGAGCTGGCTGAACGATCTCTGTCCGCTGACCGTCGCGGTCGCTCGGGAGGGCGAGCCGCTGCGACCTGGGTGCATTTATCTGGCCGATCCATCCGCTCACATGACCATCGGCACGGACCAGCGTATCCAGCTGACGCCCTGTGCCGAGTCGGATATCTATCATCCAAATTGCGACCGTCTGCTCGCCTCGGTGGCCGAGGTCTACGGCCGCCGAGCGGTGGGCGTGATTCTCACCGGCATGGGTCGCGACGGCGCGCGCGGCATGCTCGATATCCGTCGCGCGGGCGGCATCACCATCGGTCAGGACGAGGGCAGCTCGGTGATCTTCGGCATGAACCGAGAGGCCATCCTGTCCGGCGCCGTACAGTCCGTGCTTCCGCTGGATGCCATCGCCAAAGAGCTCGGTTGGCTCGCACGTTTCCCGCCGGCGGCGCGGCAGGCCGTGACGCCATGAATCTCCAAGCGGTTCAATCCTTCATCAAGGAACGACTTGGACTGCATTTGACCGAACAGTCCGGCGACGCATGGCGTGCGATGCTCGCCAAGCGCATCGCACGCGTTGGCGCAGACTCGGCCGATGCCTACCTGGAGCGTTTGCGTACCGATGAGGATGAACTGCAGACGCTCACCAGTCTGCTGACCATCAACGAGACCTACTTCTACCGCGAGCCTCAGCACCTGGATCTGTTGACCGAGCGTTTCTGCCCCGAGCTGATCGCCCGCATGCAACCCGGTCGGCCGATCCGGATCCTGTCGGTCGGGTGTTCCAGCGGAGAGGAGCCTTATTCCATCCTGATGGCGTTGCGCGAACGCTATGGCGAACTCGCCGATCGACTCTTCGATCTCAATGCCGGGGACGTCGATCAGGCCGCGCTGAAGCGCGCGCGCGCGGGCATCTACAATCGCTTTTCATTTCGCACCCTGTCGCCGGCTTTGATCGAGCGCTATTTCACGTCCGCCGAAGGAAGCCTTCGTCGAATCGATGAAGGTATCCGCCGCCAGATCACCTTCCAGCAACTGAACCTGTTGGCACCCGAGTATCCGGCGGATTTGCGGGGTCAGGATGTGCTGTTCTTCCGCAACGTCTCCATCTATTTCGACGCGCAGACCCGCGAGTTCGTTCTGCGTCGGCTCAAATCGCTGCTCAATCCAGGGGGGTATCTTATCGTCGGGATCTCGGAGACGCTGGCCAACGACCTCGGGGTTCTGGCGCTGCGCGAGCTAGACGGGGTGTTTTTCTTCGCGAACGCGTGCGCGGATGGACCCATCCTCCAACCATCGCTCGAATCCGGTCTTGGACCAGTGACGGGCGCGGCGGTGGAGCTCGCGTCATCGGACATCTCCAACCGGCGACCGAACGCTGTCCCGGAGGCCGGCCCGGCGATGCTCGGCGATCCACCTTTGAGGGGCGACGCCGACCGGCGAGAGTCGGGTGTGGACCCGATTCGAGCGGTTGGCGAACATCCAGTCTTCGCGCAATCCCTCGTAGAGACACCGATCGCTGCGCCGCCCGTTGGAGCAAGGGCCGAGGTTCCGGTTTCCACGTCTGCGGAGGCCGTCTACCAAGAGGCATTGGCATTGACCCAGTCCGAGCGCTTCGACGACGCCTTGGACCGGCTTGCCCCACTGTGCGCTGGCCTTGACTCACGCATCCAAGACCTGACGCTTCTGGCGCACATCCTACTGGAACGTGGCGACAGGCTCGCAGCGAGCGCGGCGGTGGAGCGAGCGCTCGCGATCGATCCCTGGTCTCTGGATGCCTTGCTGCTGTTGGCCCGTATCGCCCTGGGACAGGCGGATGTGGCAGGGGCGATCGGCCATCTGCGCCGTGCGATCTACCATCGTCCAGATGCCTGGCAGGCCCACTTTCGGCTCGCCGAGATCTACCGCGAGGACGGGCAGTCGGATCTGGCGCGGCGCGAGTATCGGATCGTCCTGCATCAATTGGAGCGTTTGGACATGGCGAGCCCCGTCCAATACGGCGAGCACGTCGATCGCGTGCAAGATGTCGTGCTACTGGCATTGCCTTACTCGCTTCGGGATCTGCGTCTGCTCTGCGAGACCCGATTGTCCCGACTCGACGCGATGCAGGCCTGAGGCGCGGTCATGGCCCTCGATATCAAGAAATTCCTCGGTCGCTTCACCGGCGAGGCACGCGATCATCTGGCTCGACTCGAGACCGGGTTGGCGACGCTGTCCGCCGGCGGGTCGCTCGACGGCGAAACCATCAACGGACTCTTTCGCGCAGCCCATACCATCAAGGGCTCCGCGCGCATGCTCAAGCTGGACAGCATTGCGGAGACCGCCCATCAGTTGGAGGAGGTGCTGGGGGCGCTGCGCGATGGCAAGCTTCAACAGCCCCCCGAGCTTGGCGGCCTCTTGATGCGCGGGGTGGATGCCATCAGCGCGCTCGTCGAGCAGGTGGAGCCGAGCGGCGGACAGCTCCCACCGCCGGATCAGGCGCTGTGCGCTGCGCTCGCCCAGGCCGCCACCGGTAACCCCTCCACGGCGGATGATGAGCGTCCGGGCGCGGCCGCCCCCGCCCCCCCTGACCCCGAACCCGAGGCCGGATCACCCGCTCCCGCTGTCGCATCGTCCGCCGGCGTTCGCGCCCCTGAGACCGTGCGCGTGCGTATGGAGAAGCTCGACGAGCTCATCAAGCTGATGGGCGAGGTCGTCTCCAGCCAGGGGCGATTCCGCCAGAAGCTGGTGGAGGCGAGGGCCTTGGATGCCGCCTTTCAATCGATGTTGCGTGACACGCGCGCCGCGCCGGACGTCGACGCGACGCGGTTGGCCGAACAGGCGGCGGCCTTGCATCGTTTTACGCTGAGCCTGCGCGACCTGATCCTGGAAGAGGAGCTGCTGACCGGCGACCTCAACGATCGGGCCTTGATCATGCGCATGCTGCCCTTGGCGATCGTCTTCGATCCCGTCGCCAGGGTTGCCCGCGAACTGGGTCGGGATTTGGGCAAGGAGGTGCATTGCGAGATCAGCGGTGGCGAAATCGAGCTGGATCGCCATCTCATCGACCGTTTGAGCGATGTCTTGGTGCATCTGCTGCGCAACGCCATCGACCACGGGATCGAGTCTCCTCAAGAACGCCAGGCTGCGGGCAAGCCGCCACTCGGCCGGATCCGTCTGTCGGCGCGTCAGGAGGGGGTGGGGATCCTGATCGAGATCGACGATGACGGTCGCGGGCTGGATCGCGACAAGATTCTGGCCAAGGCGGTGCAAAAGGGCTTGATCGATTCCGCCAGCGCGAGTGCGATCAACGACGATCAGGTCGCGGAGCTGATCTTTCAGCCGGGCTTCAGCACCAGCGCCATCATCACCGATGTTTCCGGTCGCGGTGTGGGCATGGACGTGGTCAAGCGCACCATCGTCGACGATCTCCAGGGCGCCCTGTCGGTCTCCTCGCGTCCGGGGAACGGGACCCTCATGCGTATCCAGCTTCCGCTGTCGCTCGCCATGATGCGCATCCTTCTGTTCCAGGTCGGAGGCCAGTCGTTCGGGTTAACCGCCCAGCATGTCGCGGAGCTGATCCGTATCCCCGGCGACGAGACCATCCAGATCGCCGATCGTCCGGCCATCGTCCTGCGCAACGAGTTCCTGCCTCTGATCCCCTTGGCGGAACTCCTGGATTTACAAGAACCCTCGGGGGCCGCAGGCGGAGCTGAATCGGATCGAGGCGCTGACGGCGAGTCCCATCTGGTGGTCGTGATCAAGGTCCATCAGTCCAAGCTGGGGCTGGTCGTGGATCGGCTTCTCGATGAGCGCGACATGGTCATCAAACCCCTGCCCGAACACCTGCGCGGTCTGGGCATGGTGGCCGGTATGGTGGTCACTGGGACCAACGAGCTGGTCAGCGTCCTTCAGGCCCCGGCACTGCTGGCCGCCGCCCGCCGCGTCCGTGGTGAGACGTTGACCGGGACGGAGCCAGCACACACGGGCGACAAGCCTCCGATGGGCCAGGGCCAGCAGATTCTGGTCGTCGACGATTCGCGGAACACCCGCGAGATCGAGAAAGAGATTCTGGAGGCCCATGGCTATCGCGTCACCCTGGCCGAAGATGGGCTGGATGGCTGGCAGAAGGCAGTGGGCGGCCACTTCGATGCAGTGCTGACCGATGTCGACATGCCCAACATGGACGGTTTTTCCCTGACCGCCCGGCTGCGTGAGAACGATCGCTATCACGGTATCCCGATCGTCATCGTGACCTCCCGTCAGAAGGAGGAGGACAAGCAGCGTGGAATCCAGGTGGGGGCCGACGCCTATATCGTGAAAGGCGATTTCAATCAGTCCAGTCTGGTCGAGACTCTGCGCAATCTGCTAGGGTGAGCCGACTTGAACGCACTCCGATCGGCGGCGTTCTGTGTTGGGAGGCGTCGCTGTCGAGAACGCCAATCGAGCAAGGCTGGGTGCGGTTTATCGACCCGACCTGGCACACGCATCTTTAGATCACGAGAGAGAGTTTGGAAACCGATGCATATTCTTGTCGTCGATGACGATCCACTAGCCGGGGAGATGACGGTCGCCGTTCTGGAGGACGCCGGACATGAATGCCGGCTCGTCGAACAGGGCCTGGAGGCATTGGAGGTGCTCAGCGGCACCGCGACTTTCGACCTCGTGGTTGCGGATATGCACATGCCCCTGATGAACGGGCTGGAACTCTTCGACGAGATGCGCGGTCAAGGGCTGACGATGCCCTTCGTGCTACTCACCGGCGACGATCCGCAGCCGCTGGCGGCGCAACAGCCAGGGCTTCTGGCTTGCCTGATGAAGGACAGTTCGATGGAGACGGATCTTCCCCGCGTCATCGCACAGCGCTAAATACACGAGCAACGGACATGGCCAGCGGCAAGACCGAGTCCTTCCGGGAGCGCAAACAGCGGTTGCGTCAGTCCTTTATCGAGCAGTTTCCGGGGCGCCTTGCCAAGGCGCGCGAACTGCTCGCCGGCCTGACCCCTGGGGCCGACCCGCGTGCGCAACTCGAGGCGCTCCATCTCATCTTTCACACCATCAAGGGGTCTGGCGCCTCCTTTGGTTTCGGCTCCATCAACGCATCGGCCAAGGCCGCCGAGCAGGCATTGCGCGAGGTGCTGGATCAGGACGCACGGGTGACGGAGCGCTTGATTCTCGATCTCGATCAGGGACTGCGGACCTTGGAGGCGCTCGACCTCGCGCTCGAGGCGGCCGCCTGTCCCGACCCGGGGCCGAGCTTCGAGATTCCCGCCCGTCAGTCGGTCGATGCCTGTACCAGGGGGCGGCTTCAGCGGTTGGTCTATCTGTGCGACGACGATTCGGTCATCGCCCAGGAGCTGTCTGGTCAACTGAGCTGCTTCGGCTATCAGGTCATCCCCTTCGTGACCTTGGATGCCCTGCGTCAGGCCTTTCAGAGCGAACGTCCGAGCGCGATCATCATGGACGTGATGTTCCCGGAAGGCCAGGACGCAGGCCCCGCAGTCATCGCGGAACTGAACGCCGCCATCGAGCGGCCGGTTCCCTGTGTCTTCATATCGAGCCGCAACGATTTCAGCGCCCGATTGCAGGCGGTCCAGTCCGGTGGAAGCGCCTACTGCGCCAAACCCGTCAATGCGGTCGAGATGGCGGAGGTTCTCGACCAGCTGACCAACCGCAGTCCTCCCGAGCCTTACCATATCCTCATCGTGGATGACGACCCCGACGTGGCCCAGTTCTTTTCCATGGTGCTGGAAGAGGTGGGGATGGTCACTCGGGTGGCGAACGAGCCCGAACGCGTGCCCGATACGCTCGATGGTTTCGATGCCGACCTGGTGCTGATGGACCTCTACATGCCCAATTGCTCGGGGCCGGATCTGGCGCGGGTGTTGCGCCAGATGCCCGGTTACCTCAGCCTGCCGATCATCTATGTCTCCTCGGAGACCAATGCCGACCGTCAGTTCAAGGCATTGGAAGTCGGCGCCGACGGTTTTCTCACCAAGCCGCTCGCGCCCGAGAGCCTGATTGCCGAAGTCAAGCTGCGTGCGGAGCGCATGCGCACCCTGCGCTCGCTGATGATTCGCGACGGTCTGACCGGACTCTTCAATCACAACACCATCCTCCAGTTGCTGGAGGTCACCGAGGCCGCGTGCCGTCGGAGTCAGACCAGTCTGTGTCTGGCCATGATCGACGTGGATCACTTCAAATCCGTCAACGATACCTACGGGCATCCGGTCGGAGATCAGGTGCTGATGGCCCTGAGCCGCACGCTACGTCTGCGACTGCGCGAGGCCGATCTGGTGGGACGCTATGGCGGGGAGGAATTCGCGATCATCCTGGTCGGTGTGGATGCCGCGCATGCGCAATCGATCATCGACGAATTGAGGGCCGATTTCGCCGAGGTGTCCTTTTTCGCCGACGGCGTCGAATTCCATTGCGCCTTCAGTGCGGGCATCGCCGCCTATCCGCAATTCGGCACTGCCTCCGCCTTGGTCGATGCCGCAGACCGGGCGCTCTATCGGGCCAAGCGTACTGGCCGGAATCGGGTCGTGATCGCCACGACCACGATCGAGTCGGCGAATCAATATCCTCTGGGGGAGATGGGCAATGAGCATTAGCACGGCGAGCGGGCCGAGCGAACAAGACCCGTTGGCATCGGCTCTGGATCCGTGTCGCGATGCCGATCAGAGCGTCGTCGAGGTCGAGGCCGCGACCGTCAAATTCGTCATCTTCGCCATCGATGACATGCTCTTCGCCTTTCCTGGCGGCAATGTCGCCGAAATCCTGCCGCTGACGACCATTCACTTCGTGCCGGGTTGTCCGCCCTCGCTGGAAGGCGTCATCAACGTGCGCGGCGATATCACCTCGGTGATTCGTCTTGGCGACCTGCTGGGATGCCCGCACGCGCCCGATAGCCGTCGCGCGGCGATCCTGCTGGGCCAGAGTCGCGGTACGAACGATGTCCCCATGCGCAGCGGCCTGCGTGTCGATCGGGTGGAGGATGTCCTGGATATCGTCGAGGAATCCATTCGACCGCCGACGGACACCCTGCCGGAGCAACTGCGCGGCCTGGCCACCGGCATTTTTCAACACCATGGCCACGCGGTCATCGTCCTGGATCTGGAGCGGCTGTTTCAAGACTACCGCTGCGCACTGCGCTGATGTCGAGGACGATGGACCAGCAAGCGACCGATGCGAGCGGGATCGATCTGGTGCGATTTCGCGTCGGCGCCCTGACGCTGGCCGTGGAGCGGACCAAGGTGCTCGGCATGCGCGAAACCCAGGATCCGCTCGCCCCCAGGCTGGCCGACCTGCTCCAGATCCCGGCGTCGGCGTCGGCGGCCGCCACCCTCGGCCGTCTCTTGGAATTCGACCATCCCGAAGGGCCGCACAGCCTGCGGGTGGACGAGCCGGTCATCCACTGGCGTTTCCCCGCTAGCGCCCTGCGACCCTTGCCGCCGCTATTGGCGGCCCGCCAGAGCCTGGCCTGCGTGCGTGCTCTGGCCTGTGTCGGACATCCACCCGATGACGGTCTGATCATCGTTCTCGATGCCTGGAAGTTACCCCGACTCGTCACGGAGGCGGACGACGACTCATCGAACCCGCCGATATCGCCCCGATAGACCTGAACGTCCATCGATTGCTTCCCGATATCTGGGTTTTCGGAAACAGGCCCGCTTGATGTAGGTGCGCATACATTCGCACCTACGAAATTCAGGCACGCGGCTGTTGGACGATTGGGGCGATGACGCCCTCATCGTGCCGATCCTGGTTACAATCGCGCACTTTTCCTGATCGACCCATCGAGCGCCAGACCATGTTTCTGTCACCCTTCTTCACCGAGGATGCCGGCATCGTCCGCATCTCCCCCGCCCAAGGCAGCGCCTTCGCCAAGGACATCGCCGGCGATTTCAATCAGATCCACGACGCAGACAATCCCCGCTTCTGTGTGCCGGGCGACCTGCTGTTCGCGCTCGCCCTGAGCCGGCACGGGATCGCGCGACAGATGACGTTTCGTTTCACCGGCATGGTGGGAGCGGGCACGACCCTGACCTTCGCGCAGGTCGAGGGTGGCGCATTGGTGACGGATGCGGCTGGCAAGTCCTGTCTGGAGGTGACATCGAGCGGCGAGGTGAGCCGGGATGCGCATTTCGCCGAGTCCCTGGTGCGGCGCTACGTCGCCTTCTCCGGCCAGAATTTTCCGCACATCCTGGTGCCGCTGATGGAGGAGCAGGGCGTCATGATCAACACCGATCGTCCGTTGGTGATCTACGAGCGCATGTCGTTCGACCTGGACCGACTGGATGCGCCGGATCTGGAGCTGACCCTGGTCGGCAGCCGGCTTGAGGTGAATGGCCGCCGCGGCGATGCGCGTCTGGAGTTCCAGGTCAGCAGCGCGGGCGAGCCGATCGGACGCGGCGCCAAGACGCTGATCCTGAGCGGCCTGCGTGGTCTGGATCGGGAGGCGCTACAGGGGTTGGTCGACCGTTACGAGGCCAAAAAGGCGGCCTATCTGGGCGCTGATTGAGCGTTCGGCTATTGCGGTCCGAAACGGAAAGGATTCAGCAGCTGAGCGCCCGTGGCCTCGAAATCAGCCAGATTTCGGGTCACGAGCGTCATCCCATGCTCGATAGCCGTTGCGGCGATGAGTGCGTCCCGCTCGGAGCGAGGATCGGGGACATGCAGCCGAGCGCAGCGAAGGGCTACAGTGGTATCGATCGGCAGCGTGCGTCCTGAAAATTCGGGCAGCACCCGAGCATCCATCCATGTACGCAGCCGGGCGCCTTGGGCCGCATCGCGTCGCTCAATCCGCAAGATGCCGATCTCAAGCTCCATGAGCGTCACGACCGAGACGTAGAAACTCGTGGCGTCTACGCTCGCAAACCACTGTATGACGTTCGCATCGGCTCTGCCGTCCCCGGCCTTGCGTAGCTCGGAAATGACGTTGGTATCGAGCAGATACATCAGGAGAGGTCCGCAGCTCGGCCTTGGATGTCGATGCGCGGTGGCTCGAACTCGATATCTGAGAGTCCGGGCATCGAAAGCGCATCGACGATGCTGCGATGTGTACCCGTCAGACGTTGGTACTCATCAAGACTCAAGAGCACATGAGCGGGTCGCCCTCGATCCGTGATGAACACGGGGCCGTTTCGCGTCGCGCGCTTGGCCTTTCCGACATCCTGATTGAATTCGCGGCTAGAAAGGGTCGTGATCGACATAGCAACCTCTCGCATTGTCTTTTGATATAGAAACGTTACTACTTTTTTGGTGGGCGTGTAAAACAGGCTACTCGGATTACCAGGCAGACTTGGTGTCGTGAAGCAGAGCTTCATGGCTGAGGTCACGAAGCAGGAGCTTCGTGACCAGAAAAAATCATTCGCGATGCGAATGCATTCGCACCGATGTCTCATGCAAGCCGCCGGTCTCGGAAGGCCCGGTCTCTGTTGTCGTTGGTTTCTAGCGCCGGGGCCTGTAGGGCGCGACGAAGAAGAGGATCGTCAGTCCGAGCAGCGAGAGTAGGGTGAGCCAGAAGGAGAGGCGGTTGACCAGGCGCCAGCCGGGGTTGGATTTGCGGGTGATCTGGAAGTCTTCGACGTAGACGGTCTCGCAGGCGCCGTTGCCGGTGTCGTCGCGGCGGGTGCTGGTTCCGCGACTGAATCCGCCGGCGTGCGAATAGTTGGCCAGCTTGCCGCTGAAGTGGATCTGGTCGCCGATCTCGGCCGATTTGATCGCGCGGTAGAGATAGCCGCTGTGGGTCAGCAGATGGTTGTTGGAGAGCTGGTTCCAGGCGAAGCGCTGGGCGGTGGCTGAGTCGTCGGTGGCGACCCAGCAGGTCCAGGTGGTGTTCTTGTAGGTCATGTCGCGGAAGACGCCGCTGGTGACGTTGTCGCCCCAGACGACGCAGAGGTCGCGGATGTTGATGAAGTCCTTCCAATCCTTGGCGTGGTAGATGTCCCAGAAGACGTCGCTGTCGTGCAGGCTGACCACCACGCCGTCGAGTTCGTAGTCGAACAGCGGTTCGATGCGGTATTGGATGCCCTCGGCCTCGATCTGGAACGGCTCGGTGCCGGTCGGGGTCTGGCGCGGCTCGACCAGTCGCGCGCTGTCGTAGAAGCTCGCGGGCGGCAGCTGGTCCTTCTGCCAATGGCTCCAAAGCAGCAGTCCGAGGCTGGCGAGGAAGAGGAGCAGGGTGAGCTGGTTGACCAGTCGGTAAGGGAAGGCGCTGGCGTCCGCTTGACGGAGGAGGGTGGCGCGCTCGGGCGTCTTGGATGGCGATCGGGCATGCACAAACTTGGAGAAGGCGATGCCGCAGCGGCGGCAGATGTCGCCGGGCGGTTGTTCCTCTCCGCAGTTGGGGCAGCGCATACCGCCCTTCTGTAGGTCCAGATCGCTGGGCTGCGCGAAGACGGCCGCCGCGCTCTGGGGCGCTTCGGTCGTTTCCTCACGGACGAGACACGCGATTCCGGCTGCCTCGAAGCGTGCTTGGGCGGCTTGCGCGCGCTCCAGGGTGAGGTCGTCTTTGAGTTTGCGGGGGCGTCCGTTGAGTGCCGCATCGGCCTGCGGCAAGGTCAGCCGCAGCAGTTCGGCGAATGCGGCGACGGCCTGGTGACGTGGCGTCCCTGGATGCAGCTCGCCGGATAGCATCAGTGAATAGCGTTTCAAGGGGCACTGACTCTCGCTCGATCTCATCAGACTCCATGGTACAGGCTCCTCACGCTCGCACCCGATGATTGGGTCACGGATCCGGCGTCCATCCGAATGGCGCTGATTGCTGGAGGCTGACGGTACGCTCAAGGGTTAAGATTGCCCGTTCGCCGAGTTCACCCGGTTTCACGCCTCAATCTGGCCACCCTACCGACGAGTGTCCCATGCCCGATCCGAACCGCATCGCCTGCTTTTTTTCCACCTCCGGTCACAGCGGCGTGGACCGCGCGGCTCGGCATCTGATTCCGGCACTCGCAGGGCGTGGCTATCGGGTCGATCTGCTCAAGGTGCGTCGGCACGGTCCGGTCCTGGATACGATCCCTGACGGTGTCCGGGTGATCGATTTGGGATCGCGCCATACTCTGGCCTGTCTCCCGGCGGTGGCGCGCTATCTAAGACGTTATCGGCCGGCGGCCATGCTCTCTGACAAGGATCGGGTGAATCGGGTCGCCCTCTTCGCCCGTCTGTTGGCGCGGGTGCCGACGCGTCTGGTGCTGCGCTCGGGGACCACGATCTCGATCGATCTGGCGAGCCGGAGCGCTTTGGAGCGCTGGGTTCAGCGCTGGTCGATGGGACGCCTCTACCCCTTCGCGGATCAGGTCATCGTTGCTAGCGAGGGCGTGGCGGACGACATGGCCGCCTATACGGGGCTATCGCACTTGCGCATCCGTGTAGTTCCGCCCCCGGTGGTGCCGGCCAGTCTGTTCGAGGCGCGCCAGCCGATTCCGGATCACCCCTGGTTCGGGCAGCCGGGCTCTCCGCTGATCCTGAGCGCGGGCGAATTGTGCAGCCGCAAGGACTTCGAGACCTTGCTCCGGGCCTTTGCGCGTCTGCGGGCCGACCGCCCCTGCCGGCTGATGATCCTCGGCAAGGGAGCCGCGCGCGAGCGTCTGCTGGTCCTGGCCGAGCAGCTCGGGGTCGCGCAGGATTTCGATCTGCCCGGCTATGTGCCCAATCCCTACGCCTACATGGCCCACGCCGATCTCTTCGCCTTTACCTCGCGCTGGGAGGGGCTGGGATTCGTGTTGATCGAGGCGCTTGCGGTCGGTACGCCCGTGGTCTCCACCGATTGCCCGAGCGGCCCGGACGAGATCCTGGGGTCGGGACGCTATGGTCCATTGGTTGCGGTGGGTGACGACGCGGGTTTGGCTGTGGCGATGGCGGAGACCCTGGATGCCCCGCTCGAAGCGGATTTTCTGCGTCAGGCCGCGCGTCCCTATGAGATCGAGGCGAGTGCGGACGCCTATCTGGATGCCATGGGGCTGCCGCACCGATGGCGGTCTTCGCCGTGAGGAGCGGGAATGACCGATTGCTGAACGCGAGAACGGGGCCAATGGCCCCGTCGAGAATGCGTTGATTGGGATCCGAAGGATGTCTTGCGGACCGGTTGCGCCGGCTCGCGTCAGGTATCAGGATCCGCCGCGCAGGGCGTAGGGGATCAGCGGAACCAGGCAGATGGCAAGCGCCAGCCAGAATGCCCGGCGTTCATTGGTACGCACTGTTTCCTGGGTCATGTCGGTCACCTCGTTTCTTGGCTTCACTGTAGTGGTTGCTGGGTTGGTTTCGAGACGGTGTCTCGGATCCTCAGGCACCGCCGCCGCGCAGGGCGTAGGGGATCAGCGGGACCAGACAGATGGCGAGCGCCAGCCAGAATGCCCGGCGTTCGTTGGTACGCACTGTTTCCTGGGTCATATCGATCACCTTGATTGTCGGATGTTGCAAGGAATGGTCGAACAAAAACTGTTCATCATACCTCTCGCCCTTCAAGATTGGCGTCCGTTCGACCGCTTACGGTCATCAAGATAGATGCATCTGCGGAAACGTCAATGAATACCATGTTCAATAGATGGGCGTTTCGCAGCTTTTTGCTGCGGAAATGAGGTGACAGGGGAGGACGAAGCCCCGGTTATGATCGGCTGGTAGCTGGCAACCGCCTCAACCCCCAACCATTCGCCGGATGCGTTGCGCGAGGTTGTCGAGGGATGCGGGCGAGTAGTCGCGCCAGTGGGCACGGACGAAGGCGTGGAAATAAAGATAGCGCAGATACTGCCGAACCAGCTCCCGATCCGGGGGTAGGGTCAGTGCCTGGGTCAGCCGGCTGGCGAGTTGGTCGCGCTCGGTCACCGGATGGACCAACCCCTCGCGCACATAGAAGTTGTTGCCGAGCGTGACGACCGGCTTGTCGAAGATGAGTCCCTCGATTCCAACCGTGGAGTTGATGGTCACGACACACTCGGCCCGCTGGAGAATGGTCCGAACGTCGCCGCCGCCGACCCAGATCAGGTCGGGGAAGGCCCGAGCCAGCGGGTCGTAGTCGGTTTTGTCCAGGTCGGCCGGATGGAGTTTGACGACCAACTTCAGGTGAGGGGCGACGCTGGCGAGTGCCTCTCTGACGTCGGCGATGGCCTGGTCGAGCCGGTTGGCGTAGATGGGCGAATGGATGGTGAGCTGGCTGTCGCTGCGAACCTGGAGCGGGAAGAAGACGAAACGCTCGGGCAGCGATGGGATCGCGCGCGGGATCAGCCGGTTGGCCTGGATCCGGGGATCGCGCTCGCCCCAATCGTTCCACGCCTGGATCAGATAGGCGAGTGGCGAGGGGCGCACCCGACCGCCCGGCGGTGGGCTCCGACGTGGCGGCCGACCGGCGCGGTAGTCGGCGAGCAGGGTCTCGAATTCCTGAGTCTGTTCCTGGCTGTAGATCTGCGCACGGATTTCGTCCAGATCCAGCTCGCATCCGATCGAGGCGAAGGCGTTGACCCCCTCGGGATCGATCTGGAGCGTATTCGGCAGATAACCGTTCTCGGCGAAGAGCCGAGGGATGCCGCGTCGGCGCGCCAGTTGGTCGGCGATGGCGGCGCTCAGGCCCGAGCCGTTCCAAAGGAAGATGCCTGCCGGCTCGATCTGGTCGAGGAAGGCGTCGATTGCGCCTGCCAGTTGGAAGAGGGCGGGTGACTGGCGTTCGACCAGCGCCCGGTCGTCCGTTTTGCGCAGCCGCGCGAGCAGCGCCTTGGTATCCAGCTCCGGGGGTGGCTGGTCCGTGCGTGCCGAGCCCGATCGCGGCAGAACCTCTTGGCCGAGCCGGCGCAGCAGGCTGCGGCTCTTGACTCGGGTCGAGAAGAAGACCGCTCGGTGCGTCGGGGCCAGCCGTTCGCCGACCGCCGCGAGGAATTGAACCAGGTTGGGGCCGGGCTCGATGAAGGCGATGGGCTTGGACGTCATGAGGGCTGTCCGCTCGCTCGGGGTTTCAGGTTCATCGCCAGCAGCCAGCAGGTCAGCAAGACGAAATAGCCGGCGGTGAAGCGCATCAGCAGGATGGAGTCGGTCAGCGAGTATTGCATGAAGCTCAGGATGAGGAGCACGCCGGCATAGCCCAGCGCGCGCTCGGACATCTCGGCACCCAGGATGGCGTTGCGGATGAAGAAGGCGAGCGGAACCAGATAGAGGAGCAGGAGCGATCCCAGTCCGAGCAGACCGCGTGTCGCCAATGCATGGATATAGTCGTTGTGGGCATGGGTGTGTCCGTTGCCGTGGTCGAACTCGACGATCGCCTGCGAGATGCGCCCTTCATCGGCGGCCTGCTTGAAATAGGCGTTGAGCTGTCCGACGCCGATTCCGATCAACGGATGTCCTTCATAGGCTTGCCAGGCGACGCGCCACATCTCGAAGCGCTCGCCGAGCGAGTTGCCGGCCTCGACGTTCGCCCCCGGCCGATAGTCGCGAATCTCGCTCACCGCCGCGCCGAAGCGCTCGCGGATCTGGTCCGACTGCGCCATGAGACCGACGCCCACCAGCACGAGACCCAGCAGTCCGAACAGGATGGCGCGGCGTCTCTTCGGGTAGCTGTGGATCAGGTGCAGCCCGATGACGAGCAGCCCTGTCGGCAGGACCACCCAGGCCCCGCGCGTGCCCGAGACCAGGCTTGCATAGAGACCGAGTCCGGCCGCGATCAGAAAGAGGATCGTCCAGATATGTCGACGTCCCTGGAAGGTGCTGGCCCCGAGCAGACAGAGCACGGCGCTCAGGGTCGCAATATCGCCGAAGGGGATCGGCTTGCCCTTGCTGCCGCCCGCGCGATAGACCAGGCCGGTGGCCTGCTCGTAGGCATGGGCGAAGGTGGGCATCTCCCAGAGCGCATAGATCCCCGAGAGTGCGGAGGTCATGGCCACGGCCACCCAGAACCAGGCGGGGCGCGGACGCACCTGGACCAAGAAGGGAAGCATCAGGGCGGCGGCGAGGAAGTAGACGAAGTTCTCCAGTCGGTCGACCGCATCCGGATTGAAGCCGATCCGCCCGGCCGAGATGACGGCAGCCATGGCATAGAGGAGGAAAACGCCGACCAGGACACGGGTTGATCCGTCGGCACCGATGCCGCGTCCGGATCTCAGCCGCAGCACCCACCAGAGGAGGCTGAACAACATGATCCCGTGGAGGATCGGGCCATGCAGCTGGTAGTAGGCCGCTGTGATCGTTGCGGCGCTAGCCGCGAGCAGTGCCGGGGTTAGGCGGAGGATGCGCTGTTCCACATCGATCCGCGCCAGAAAAGCCGGAAGCTTTGCCACCTGTGTCACCCCAGTGAAGACTGTCGGTTGTCGAGCGGGCGGGTATGATGCTGGGTCTTTCGGCGAAAAGGCCGGTCGTTCCGCCTCGGGTCGTTGGCCCGCGATCCTATCATGTCGCCGTGTAGGATTCGGGGAGATCGCGAGCGCGACTTGCCGTCGGCATGGGCCAGTAACGCTGGTTTATACTGCCGATCATTCTTTCCGATCTCTTCCGGTCGTGCCGCCCCGTGAGACCTCGATCGCCACGCCAGATGCGACCCGCATGAATTCCATCCTCATCGTTCGACTCAGCGCCATCGGGGACATCGTCTTCGCCTCGCCATTGATCGCGGCCCTGAGACGCAAATGGCCGCAGGCGCGGATCACCTGGCTGGTGCAGCCCGAATGCGTGGCCCTGCTCGACCAGCATCCCGACCTGGACGAGGTGATCGTCTGTCCACTGCGCCGATGGCAGCAGCTCTTGCGCGAGCGCCGCTTCGGCGAACTCTGGAACTGCATTCTGACTCTGCGCGAGAATCTGACCGCCCGCGATTTCGACCTGGCCCTCGATCTCCAGGGGCTGCTCAAGAGCGGCCTGCTGGCGTGGCTCTCGGGCGCGCGGGAACGCATTGGACTCGGTTCGCGCGAGGGCAGTCAGTGGCTCATGACCCGCCGCCTGCCACGCGGCGGCGACCCTGAGCGAATCGGCTCCGAGTATCTCTATCTGGCCGACCAGCTCGGGCTGCCGACCGACGATTTCCGTATGGCCGTCCACTACGCCCCCTCGGACGCGGCCTTCGCGGAGGAGACGATCGAGCGCGAGGGGCTCGGTGGCGGTTATGCCGTCTTCTGCCCCTTCACCACCCGGCCGCAGAAGCATTGGATCGAGGACCGGTGGGCACGGCTTGCGCCGCGCATCCGCGCCGAGCTGGGCCTGACCCCGGTGCTGCTCGGCGGGCCGGCCGATCAGGCCGCAGCCCACCGCATCACCGATGCCGCCGAGGCGCATCTGGTCGATCTCACCGGTCAGACCAGTCTCACCGAGGCGGCCGCCATGATCGACCGGGCCGATCTGCTGATCGCCGTGGATACCGGGCTCGGCCATATGGGCATCGCCTTCGGCACCCCGAGCCTGCTGCTGTTCGGTTCCACCTGTCCCTACACCGACACGACGCGGGACAACGCCAAGGTGCTCTATCACGCGCAGCCCTGTTCGCCCTGTAAGCGTCGCCCGACCTGCGAGGGTCGTTTCGACTGCATGCGTGCCATCAGCACCGACGAGATCATCGAGCGCGCGCGTCAGGTACTGCGGGTGGACCGGTGAGGATTCTTCACGTCGAGGGCGGGCGCCATCTCTACGGCGGCTCATTTCAGGTGCTGCATCTGCTGCGCGGGCTGGCCGCGCGCGGACATGAGAATCTGCTCGCCTGCCCGCGCGGCTGCGCGCTCGCCTCGGCTGCCGAGCCGGTCGCCGAGGTGCACGACATGCCCATGCACGGCGACGTCGATCCGCTGATGACGGCTCGGCTCCATCGTTTGATTCGAGCCTCTCGACCGGACCTGGTCCATCTGCACAGCCGTATCGGCGCGGACGTCATGGGTGGACTGGCGGCGCGCCTGGCCCGCGTTCCGGTGATCCATACCCGACGGGTCGACAACCCCGAGCCGCGCTGGCTGGTCGCGCTCAAATACCGCCTGCACGACCGGGTGATCGCCATCTCCGAGGGCATCGGCCGGGTCCTGGTCGGCGAGGGGCTTCCGCCCGCCAAGCTGCGTCTGGCGCGCAGCGCGGTCGATTTCGAGAGCTATGCCCGGCCCTGCGATCGGTCCCTGGTCGCCGAGCGGCTCGGCGTCGAGCCGGATGCCCTGTTGATCGGCGTGGTTGCCCAGCTGATTCAGCGCAAGGGGCACGCCGTTCTGCTCGATGCGCTGCCGCCGCTGCTCGACGCCCATCCCGATCTGCGGGTCGTCTTCCTCGGCCAGGGTCCCTTGGCCGATCCGCTGCGCGAGCGCATCGCCCGCGAAGGTTTGGCCGAACGGGTCATCCTGGCCGGATTCCGCGACGACCTGGACGTGCTGCTGCCCTGTTTCGACCTCATCGTGCATCCGGCCCTGATGGAGGGGCTCGGCGTCTCGCTCCTTCAGGCCGCGAGCGCCGGGGTTCCCATCGTCGCGAGCCGCGCCGGGGGTATCCCCGAGGCGGTTCGGCATGGCGAGAATGGTCTGCTGGTCCCGCCGGGCGATTCGGCCGCGCTGGGCGAGGCCATCGGCAGCCTGCTGTCCGGCCCGGAGCGTCGCCGAGAACTGGGCGACGCGGGCCGCGCCCTCATGGTGCGCGAGTTCTCCATCGACGCCATGGTCGAGGCCAACCTGGCCGTCTATCGCGAGCTGGTGTGATGGACTGAACGGCTGGGCGCGTTCTGTGCCCTGTGCGGTTCAGAGATTCTGTGAAGGATTGATCCCCATGTCCGAACCCAAGACCCTACAGATGGTGGCCAGCAAGGAACTCGGCGGTGCCGAGCGCTGGTTCATCCGTTTTGCCGCCGCGCTTGCCGAGCGTGGCGCGCCGGCCGAGTTGGCGTTTCGCGCCGGGAGCGCGCTGGACGGGCTCGATTTCGGATCCCTGCCGCTGCATCGCCTGCCCTTCCGTACCACCTGGGATCCCTGGTCGCGCCATGCGGTGAGTCGGCTGATCCGCCAGATCCGGCCCGACATCGTTCAGACCTACATGGGACGCGCGACCCGGCTCACCCATCTGCCCGAGCGCGGCGGGCCGGTGCATGTCTCGCGGCTCGGCGGCTATTACGCGCTGGATCCCTACCGTCACGCCCATGCCTGGATCGGCAACACCAAGGGGCTGTGCGACTGGATGGTCCGCAATGGACTGCCGGCCGAGCGGGTCCACCACATCTACAACTTCGCCGATCCGGCGTGCCCGGTGCCGTCCGAGCGGGGCGCCGAGTGTCGCGCCGCCCATGGCGTGCCCGAGGATGCCTGGGTGCTGGTCACGCTCGGTCGGCTGGTTCCGGTGAAGGGACATCGCTATCTGATCGAGGCCATGTCGCGTTTGCCCGCGACCATCGCCGGACGTCCGCTCTGTCTGCTTATGGTCGGCGACGGTCCGCTCGGCCCCGAGCTGCAACGGCAGGCGGAACAGCTCGGTCAGCAGGGACGTATTCTCTGGACCGGCTGGCAGCGTGATCCCTCGCCCTATCTGCAGATGGCCGACCTGGTCGTCTTTCCCTCGCTCGACGCCGAAACCCTGGGCAACGTCATCCTGGAAGCCTGGGCCTGGGAGCGCCCGCTGGTCACGGCCAGTTTCCGAGGCGCGCGCGAGCTGGCCCGTCACGGCGAGGACGCCTGGTGCGTACCCTGCGAGGACGCGATCGCGTTGGCACAGGGCATCGAGCAGACACTGTCGGATTCCTCTCTGATGCGTGCGATGACGGAACGTGGTCGCGATCGGGTCGAGCGCGAGTTCGGCCGCGAGGCCATCATGGCGCGTTACGCCGAACTCTATCGGTCCCTGGCGGGCTGAGCCGTACCTTTCCGCGAGGGTGCCCTGGCCCCGGATTAGGTGCTCGCTTCAGCCGGGCTACGGAACGGACGGCGCCCGAATTCACCGTCCGTTCCGGTGGTTGCGCTTACGCATTGTGTTTGTCAATGATTATGCAACAACCCATTTGGGAGATTGCGGGCTGCCTTGGGGGGGGGTGTAGCATGGCGGGCTATGTGACTCTTCCGTGAACAGCGTGAAATCATGATCATAGGACTGGATGTCGGCGGTACCCATACGGATGCCGTCTTGCTCGACTGCCGGGGAGTGGTCGAACGGGCCAAGGTTTCGACCGACGAGACCGATCTGTTCCGCTCCGTGCTGGCTGGACTCGATCTCATCTTGGAGGGAACGGATCCGGGCTGCATCACGCGCATCGTGCTCAGCACGACGCTTACCACCAACGCCATCGTCCGCAATCGGGTGGAGCCCGTCGGCATGATCGTCTGCTCCGGGCCTGGTTTGGATCCCGAGGTCCATCGCACCGGGCCGGATTATCACGTCGTCGCCGGGGCCATCGATCATCGCGGACGCGAGATCCGGTCGGTCGACCCAGACGAGATCGCGGCGATCGCCGCCGGATTTCGCGAGCGCGGTATCCGCCAGGTGGCCGTGGTCGGCAAATTCTCCTGCCGCAATCCGGCGCACGAGATGCGCATCGCCGAGCTGGTCGAGCCCTATGTCGAGCGTGTCTTCATGGGGCATCGAACCTCGGGGCACCTCAGCTTTCCGCGCCGCATCGCCACCACCTTCCTCAACGCCTCGGTCTATCCGATCCACCGTGCCTTCTTCGAGGCGGTGGGCGGCGCGCTGCGCGAGAAGGACCTGAGCGCCCCGGTTCACATCATGAAGGCCGACGGCGGCACCATGAGCCTGGAGGCCTCCATCGAGGCGCCCGGTCAGACCGTGCTCTCGGGGCCGGCGGCCAGCATCATGGGCGCCATCCCGGCCGCCCCGGCCGAGGAGGACGTGGTGGTGCTCGATATCGGCGGGACCACCACCGACATCGCCATCCTGGTCGGCGGCGTTCCGCTGCTGCAGCCGGTCGGCATCGCCTTCGGACGCTTCAAGACCCTGATCCGCTCGTTGCAGACCAGTTCGATCGGAATCGGTGGCGACAGCCACATTCAGGTCGGCGATGGCCAGTTGGCGATCGGTCCCGACCGCTGCGGTCCGCCGCGCGCCTTCGGCGGCCCCGAGGTCACGCCGACCGACGCCTTCGTGGCCCTCGGCGCGCTGAATGCAGGCGACGCTGCGCGGGCCACCGCCGGAGTCACCGAGATCGGCCAGAGGCTCGGTCTGGATGAGCATGCAGCCGCTCAGACCATCATCGAGACCGCCTGCGATCGCATTCTGGCGGCCGTCGATGAGATGGTGGAGCAGGTCAACGCCCAGCCCGTCTACACCATTCACGAGATGCTGGAGGGCTACCGCATCCGTCCGACGCGTCTCCTGGTGCTCGGCGGGCCGGCCGAGCATTTCGCGCCCTATCTGGCCGCGCGGTCGAGCATGAAGGTGTCGCTGGTGCCGGACTGGGGTGTGGCCAACGCCATCGGTGCCGCCATGGCTCGCACCACCTGCGAGGTCAGCCTGGTGGCCGATACCGAGCGCGGTCTGGTCAGCATCTCGAACAGCGACGCCCAGTGGCGCTGCGACCGTCACTACACGCGGATCGATGCATTGCGTCAGGCGAGCGAGGCCCTGCGCAACCTGGCCATCGACTCCGGTGCGGACGACGAGGACATGGATCTGGAACTGACCGAGGACATCCAGTTCAACATCGTCAACGGCTTCTCCACGACCGGGCGCAATATCCGGGTGAGTCTTCAGATCAAGCCGGGGCTCATCCACGGCTATCGGCTCCCTGGCTCGGCGTCCAGCCGCCTATTCCGGAGCGAAGGATGTTGAAGGCACCCCACAAGACCGGCCTGGTCTTCTTTCCGGCCTTCGATTGGGCCATCAGTCCGACCCATCCCGAGCGTGAGGAACGCCTGCTCTATACGCAGGATCAGGTGTTCGAGGAAGGCATCCTCGACATCGAGGGCATCGTCGAGCTCAGACCGGAGCTGGCGACCATTGAGGACGTGCAGCGCGTGCACTTCTGCGTGCCGGACGTCGAGTCGGCGATGACCGAATCGCACTTCATCAGCGCCGGTGGGGCCATGACCATCGGTCGCGCGGTGCTCGACGGCGAGATCGAGCGCGGCTTCGCCCTAGTCCGCCCGCCCGGCCATCACGCCATGCGCATGGTCCGGGGCGGCCGCGGCTTCTGCCAGGTCAACAACGAGGCCATTATGATCGAGGCGCTGCGCCAGCGTTACGGCATCCGCAAGGTCGCGATCATCGATACGGACTGCCATCACGGCGACGGTACCCAGGACATCTACTGGCACGATCCGGACACGCTCTTCATCTCGCTGCATCAGGACGGACGCACCCTCTATCCCGGACTGGGCTTTCCCGAGGAGCAGGGCGGACCCAACGCCCTGGGCACGACGATCAACATCCCGCTGCCGCCCAACACCTCGGACGCGGGCTATCTGGAGATCGTTCGCGACACGGTGCTGCCGATCCTGGAGGAGTTCGAGCCCGAGCTGATCGTCAACTCTGCCGGTCAGGACAACCACTATTCCGACCCCCTGACCAACATGAACTTCACGGCTCAGGGCTATGCCGAGTTGACGGCCCTGCTCAAACCTCACATCGCCGTGCTGGAAGGGGGCTATTCGATTGAGGGCGCGCTGCCTTACGTCAACATGGGCATCATCCTGTCCATGGCTGGAGTGGATTACAGCCATGTGATCGAGCCCGACCTCTGCCCAGAATCCATCGCCCAGCCGCCCGAAGTTACCGACTATGTGCGCCGTCTGGGCGAAATCACCCGGCGCAACTGGAGCGAGCGCCACGAGCGGCGCGCGGCTCTGCGCGCGAACGGCCAGACGATTCTGCGCCGTAGCCGCCAGGTCCAATACGACACCTCGGGCATCCTGGAGCGCCAGGAAGAGGCGATCCGTCTGTGCGATGACTGCGGCGGTGCGCTCCGCATCGAGTCGGTCACCGACCAGGGCGCTCCGGTGCTCGCCATCCATATCCCGCCGCACGCCTGCGACGCTTGCTGCCAAACCGGACGCGACTGGTTCGAACAGGGCAAGAAGGGCGATTTCGAACAGGTCTTCCTCCAGGATCGCCCCAACGACCGCTTCGAGGTCGCCTGACATCCAGTGATAACGCGCCTCGTCATCTTCAGAAGCCCCCGCAATCAGCGCATGGCCTCAAGTCCTGGACCGAGCCGGGTTGCGTCGCCCCGATAATGGGCCGCGAGATTTGCGGAATCTGCCGAGGTTTTCCCGGCATGAGGAGTCGACCGACCAGGGAGAGGAAGAGTCAGGGCTAGTCTCGGCGCGTGGCGTTAGGCGGCCTCATTTTGACGAATGATATTGTCGGTAATATCATCTAGCTGATGAACACCGCCACCAAACTGCTCGATGCGATGCGTCGCCACTCGCTGGATTGGCGCATCGAGCAGCTTCAGACAGTGGCGCGGCAGCATGGCATTGAATGGAGACAGGAGGGCTCCAGCCATTGCGTTTTCATCCGCCCGGACGGTAAGACGCTGCCTGTTCCTGCACATCGCCCGATCAAGCCGATCTATGTCAAAAAGTTTGTGGCCTTGGTGGTGGGAGATTAACCGATGCGAAACCTGGACGATTACCCCTTCGAGATTCGCCCACTGAAGGCCAGCGAGGGCGGTGGATACCTGATCTCTTACCCGGATTTTTCCGAGTGCATCTCCGATGGCGAGACCATTGAGGAGGCGATCCTTCATGGTCGTGACGCGCTGGCAGCCACCGTTGAGACGTTGGTGGCAAAGGGCTTTGCAGTGCCCGCGCCCAATAGCGGCGGCGTCGCCTCGGGGAAGTTCGTCGCTCGAGTCCCCAAGATGATCCATGCCCAGCTCGCCAGTCGCGCGAAGTCTGAGGGGGTCTCCCTCAATACGCTGGTGCTGACCTTCATTGCGGAGGGGCTGGGGCGGCGCGAGCACCGGGTTTAAGTCCCGCCATCATGTCATCAAAGGTCCACGTCGAATCCGCTGAGCGGCTGGTCGCTTGGCGTTAGGATCGCATCGCGCACCTGCGCCTCACATCCGCCCCCCACGCATCCCATCGGCGCTGCGCAGTCTGGGGGGCTTCTGCCGCTATCAGGCATGAGCGGATCAAACGATGATCAAGGCTAAGCTCTGCTTGAGACCCGTGCTAGCGGCTACCGACATGGACGGCCGGAAGGTTTGGTCATTCGCCGCGAATCGTCGGAGTGGTGCGAGGTGAGAGCCAAGTTGGTTCGAGCCGAATTGACCCAGACGATTGGCGAGCACTGGCGTCGCCGGGTGATGAAGTGGAACCGGGTTCAGAGGCGTGAGGGATACGAGCGATGACCCCGTTTAAACTTCGAGGCTTGGGCGTATACATCAACCAGCGCCACGCGCGGAGACCTGGGGCTGGCATGCCCAGATAGACAAAATCTTGGAAGCGTAAGGGGCCTTGATATGAAGAATCCGGCTTTTCTCACCCGCGTGGTCCTGCGCAACTACAAGAGCATCGGCAACTGCGATGTGCGTTTGCAGCCGTTGACCTATCTGGTCGGCGCGAATGGATCGGGCAAGAGCAATTTCCTCGATGCCCTCCACCTGGTGCGCGATGCGCTGAGCAGCTCGTTGGACAATGCGCTGAACGAGCGTGGCGGTCTCGCCGAAGTGCGTCGTCGATCGAGCGGTCATCCAACCCATTTCGGTATTCGGCTGGAGTTTGCGTTACCCGATGGGACGCCGGGGTACTATGCCTTCAATATCGGTGCGCTGAAGGGCGGTGGTTATGAGGTCCAGACCGAAGAGTGCGCCATCGCTGGCCTTGGCAAAGGCCCTTTCTACAAGGTCGAGCGGGGCAAGACGACCGCGACGAGCGAAACAACCTTCCCGGCAGTCACGGCTGACCGCTTGGCTCTAGTTTCCGTCTCGGGTCTGACCGCGTTTCGACCCTTGTTCGATGCGTTGACGTCGATGGGGTTCTACAACCTCAATCCGAAGCTGATGCGCGAGTTGCAGAAACCGCAGGACGGACGCCTGCTCAAACCGGTCGGCGAGAATATCGCCAGCGTCATCGGTCACCTGGAGCGGACCGCACCAGCGCAGATGGCAGTCATCCAGGAGTATCTGCAGACCGTCGTCCCCATGGTGCATGGCGTTGAACGGAAGCCGATCGGTCCGATGGAGACCTTGGAGTTTCGTCAGGAGGTGGCTGGTGCGAATCATCCTTGGCGATTTTTCGCGCAGAGCATGTCCGATGGCACCCTGAGGGCCTTAGGTGTACTGACGGCGCTGTTCCAAGGCAACCGGGACTACGCACCGACATTAGTGGGCATCGAGGAGCCGGAAACGGCACTCCATCCCGCCGCAAGCGCAGCCTTGCGCGAGGCATTGACGAGGGCGTCCGAGCACACGCAGATCATTGTCACCAGCCACAGCCCCGACCTGCTGGATGATCGCGCTCTGAGTGCGGAGTCACTGTTGGCGGTGGTGTCCGAGGGAGGCGAGACGCGCATTGCGTCAATCGACGAGGCATCGCGCGCGGCCATGCGTGATCATCTCTTTTCGGCGGGTGAGTTGTTACGGTTGAATCAGTTGGCGCCCGATCCAGCGGAGCTTGCCGCCCAAGCGCAACATCAGTCTGACTTGTTCGGCGAGGGTGAGGGCGAGCGATGAGCATCGTCGTCGCGATCGTCGAGGGGCATGGCGAAGTCGCCGCATTGCCCATCCTGCTGCGTCGGCTTGGCGAATGGCAAACGCCTGGAACATTCGTGCAGGCACCGCCGCCGATTCGTGTGCATCGTGACCGATTTCTCAACCGCGAGGACGAATTCCGACGGCATCTGTTGCTGGCGGCGGCAAAGTGTGGCGATTCAGGCTGGATACTGATCCTGCTGGATGCGGACGATGATTGCCCGGCGGAACTGGGGACGACGATTCTGCAACGGGCGCGGGACTGTGTTCCCCATCATCGCATCTCGGTTGTGTTGGCGAACCGCGAGTATGAAGCCTGGTTCATTGCCGCGGCCAAATCCCTTGACGGTCATCGCGGTTTTGCTTGCGACCCAGATACCAGCGTTGACGCGGAAACGCCGCGCGATGCCAAGGGATGGATGCGCGAGCGGATGGCGAGCGGGAGCTATCGCGAGACGACGGATCAGCCGGCCTTTTCGGCACTGATCGATTTACAGCAGGCATTCGACGGTAGCCGCTCCTTCCGCAAACTCTGCACTGAATGGCTCGGACAGGTGCAATCGGGAACTGAATCCGCCTGATCGCCCGGCTCGACAGGCCTCCCCCATGAACTCCCTAGAGCGCGCCCTGATCGAAAAAGCCGGCAACGACCACGGCGTTGAATACATCCTGCCCGTTGCGGATCAAGACGTTATCTCGCAGCCCAATCAGGTCGCGTTGGATTTCGAGGCAACACTTCATGCCGAACTCGCCCAACTTCCCAGCGCGCTCAGAGGCACCGAGGTCGAGCGACTCGGGCGTCAGCGCATCGGACAACAGGTCTTTCGCCAGGCCATGCTCGACTATTAGGGCAATGCCTGCGCCGTCACCGGCATCGCGCTCCCCGAGGTACTGCGTGCCAGCCACGCCAAACCCTGGGCTGACTGCGCGACTGATGCCGAGCGTCTGGCTGTCTTCAATGGCTTCTTGCTCAGCGCCAATCTGGATGCCCTGTTCGACCACTTTCTGGTCACGTTCAACGCGGATGGGGAACTGCTGATCGCGCCCAGGATTTCCGAGCAAGCGCGCGAACGGCTTGGCTTGAAAGATCCCCTGCGCCTGCGTTGGCTGGCCGACGAGCATTCGCCCTATCTGCAATTTCACCGAGAGCGATTCGCAGCGAGCGTCCATGCCTCCGTGTCTTGATGCTTGTGCTGAGACCGAAGTGGGCGCAGAGGTCATCGGCTTGCACGGACGGGGTTTGACTGGGGTCGAACAGGAAGTTGACCCGCCCCAGCGCATAGATGATCCCTCAGGCCCAAGTCCTGGATTTTCCGCAGAGCAGGGGCGAAGGCCGTTTTCTGCATCTCTACAAGTTGCGGAGACCTGTTTAGCACTCTATCTTTGATGCCTTTAAAAGCACGTTTAGATTGCTATGACGCATCGAATCCTGGCCGAAACAACTGCGAGCATCTCCGAACTGAAACGCAACCCCATGGGCACGGTGGCTGCGGGCGCCGGTCTCCCAGTCGCGGTCCTCAACCGCAACGAGCCGGCCTTTTATTGCGTACCGGCAGAGGCCTACGAGGCACTCATGGACCGTCTCGAAGACCTTGAGCTGAATGCCATCGCCGACGCTCGCCTTGGTGACGGGAAGGCGTTGATCAAGGTCTCGCTTGATGAGCTATGAATTGCTGTTTCATCCTGACGCCAGGGATGAGTGGGGAAGGCTGGACAGGACCGTCAGAGAGCAGTTCAAGAAGAAGCTGGCGGAGCGTTTGGAAGAGCCTCACATCCCGGCCTCAAGGCTCTCTGGGCGGCAAAACCGTTACAAGATCAAACTGAGGACGGCCGGATATCGGCTCGTCTACGAAGTACGGGACGATCAGTTGATCGTTCTGGTCATTGCCCTTGGCAAGCGCGAGCGGAGCGCGGTCTACAAGGCGGCTGCCAAGCGATAGCCTCTCAATGTTCGGCAATCGTGAGTGACGGCTTCATTTGGCGGAACTGTCGCAGATCCAGTCGGCTCTACTGACCGGAATTCGCGTAACGCAAACGTCTCGAAAACATGGCGATGAGGTGTAGACACGAATTCAGTCGCACTTCAGGCGTTAGCGATGCGCATGAATCCGCACCCACCTTGCGTGCTCCACCCCTTGCTCGATAAAGTCTGGAAGGCATATTATTAATCCTTTTACATCAGTAGTGATGTTTGAAACGTGATTACTGCCTCGCAAATTCGGGCGGCGCGCGCGTTGCTCGGTATCGATCAGCGTCAGCTCGCCGAGGCGGCGGGTCTTTCCCTGCCCACCATTCAGCGCATGGAGGCGAGCCAGGGTCAGGTGCGCGGCAATGTCGATTCGCTGGTCAAGTTGGTCGATGCGTTCGAACGGGCCGGGTTGGAGTTGATCGGGGAGGGCGCGGTCAGCTCCAGCGGCGGACGCGGTGTGCGTCTAAAGGCCGCGCCGGGGACGGGCGAGCCCTCATGAGCCTCTCTTTCGCCCTGCTGCTGGCCGGTCTGGCGGTGGTGCTGGCCTTGGGGTCCTCCGGCGTTGCGCTCTTCGCTGGCCGCGAGCCTCGGGTCCTGCGTGCCGCGGCCATGCCGCTACTGGGGCTGGCCGGGGTGGCCGCGACGCTCGCCGGACTGTTCGCCTTGCTCGGTGATGGCAGCGCCTCGACCACCTTGCCGCTCGGTTTGCCCTGGATGCCCTGGCACCTGCGGGTGGACGCGCTCTCCGGATTCTTCCTGCTGGTGATCGGGCTGGTCACCTGCGCGGTCGGACTCTACGGCCCCTCCTACGTGCGCGGCTTCGAAAGCGGTCGGGATTCGCTCATCGCGCTCGGCGGTTTCACTGGGCTCTTTCTTGCCGGCATGCTGCTGGTGGTGCTGGCCGACGACGCCTTCCTCTTCATGGTGGCCTGGGAGCTCATGTCCCTGTCCTCCTATTTCCTGGTCGCCTTCCAGCACGAGAACGCCGCCAACCGGCGCGCAGCCTTCCTCTATCTCTTGATGGCCCATATCGGCGGGCTCGCCATCCTGCTCGGGTTCGGGGTGCTGGCGGCCTTCGGGCACGGCTTCGATTTCGACGCCATGCGCGCGGCCGAACTCTCGCCGCTGTGGGCGAGCCTGGCCTTCGCTCTGGCCTTCCTCGGCTTCGGCATGAAGGCGGGTCTGGTTCCGCTGCACGCCTGGCTGCCGGAGGCCCATCCGGTCGCGCCCTCGCACATCTCGGCGCTCATGTCGGGCGTCATGCTCAAGGTCGCGGTCTACGGCTTCATCCGGGTCGTCTACGACCTCGTCGGCCAGGTCCAGTGGCAGTGGGGCGTGGTGCTGCTGGCGGTCGGCAGCGTCTCGGCGCTCATGGGGGTGCTCTTCGCCCTGATGCAGACCGACCTCAAGCGGCTGCTGGCCTATTCCTCGGTCGAGAACCTGGGCATCATCTTCATCGCCCTGGGGCTGGGGCTGTTGTTCCAGGGCACGGATCATCCGACCCTGGCGGCCCTGGCCTTCGTCGCCGCCCTCTATCACGTGATCAACCACGCCCTCTTCAAAGGGCTGCTGTTCCTGGGCGCCGGGGCCATCCAGCACAGCGCCCACGAGCGCGACCTGGAGCAGATGGGCGGTCTGCTGCGGCGCATGCCCTGGACCGGCTATTTCTTCCTCGTCGGCTGCGTTTCCATCTCGGCGCTGCCGCCCTTCAACGGCTTCGTCTCCGAGTGGCTGACCTTCCAGGCGGCGCTCCAGGCCTGGCAGCTGGAGAGCGGCGTGCTGCGTAGCCTCATCCCCATCGCCTCGGCGGTGCTGGCCCTGACCGGCGCGCTGGTGGCGGCCACCTTCGTCAAGGTCTACGGGGTGGCCTTCCTCGGCCAGGCGCGCTCGCGCCACGTCCGCCGGGCGCGGCCGGTGCCGCACGGGATGCGCGCCGGGCTGGGTCTGCTGGCCGCGCTCTGTCTGCTGTTCGGGGTGCTGCCGACCCAGATCATCGCCCTCATCGACCCGGTCGCCGAGCTGATGGTCGGCAGCGGCGTGCCCCAGGCCGGCGCCCAGGGCTGGCTGTGGCTGACGCCCATCGCGCCCGAGACGGCGAGCTACAGCGCACCCTTCTCGGTCCTGCTGCTCGCCCTGATCGCGGGATTCGCCATCTGGTGGTTCCGGCGCGGCACCGTCCGGCGCATCCGCCGCTGCGATCCCTGGGACTGCGGCTTCGCCCCGCCCGATCCGCACATGCAATACACGGCGACCTCCTTCGCCCAGCCGATCCGGCGCGTCTTCGCCCTGCTGTTCGAGATCGAGGAGTCGCGGCCGCCCTTCGAGGATGCCGCGCCGCGCTATCGGCTGCGGATCGGCGACCGCGCCTGGGGGCTGATCTACCAGCCGGTGGCGCGCGCGGTCGAGTCGGCCTCGCGGCGCGTGGTGCGGCTGCAGTCGGGCAACGTCCGCGTCTATCTGGGCTGGACCCTGGCCACGCTGCTGGTGCTGCTATGGATCATCTCCTGATGTTCGCCCGTTTCGGAGGAGGCGTCTGATGTCCGCCTGGCTCGTCGCACTGCTGCAGGCCCTGCTCTATCCGGCCCTGGCCCCGCTGCTGGTCGGCTGGGTGCGCAAGGTCAAGGCGCGGTTGCAGAACCGTCGCGGGGCCTCGGTGTTCCAGCCCTATGCCGATCTGCGCAAGCTGCTGGTCAAGGAGACCCGAGTCGCCCACACCGCCTCCGAGCTGTTCCGGATCGCGCCCTACATCGTCTTCGTCGCCACCTGGCTGGCGGCCGCGACCGTGCCTCTGGTGGCGCTCGACCTGCCGATCGCGGCGGTGGCCGACATCATCGTGCTGGTCGGTCTGCTGGCCCTGGCCCGATTCTTCCTCGCCCTGGCCGGGATGGACGCGGGCACCGCCTTCGGCGGCATGGGCGCCTCGCGCGAGATGCTGGTCTCGGCCCTGGCCGAGCCGGCCATGCTGATGGCGGTCTTCACCCTGGCCATGACCGCCCACAGCACCAGTCTGCAGAGCGTCATGGCGCATCACCTGGCCGACGGCTTCCTGCTGCGTCCCTCCTATCTCTTCGCCTTCGGAGCGCTGGTCCTGGTGGCCCTGGCCGAATGCGGCCGCATCCCGGTCGACAATCCCTCGACCCACCTGGAGCTGACCATGATCCACGAGGCCATGCTGCTCGAGTACAGCGGCCGTCATCTGGCGCTCATGGAGTGGGCGGCCCAGATCAAGCTGCTGCTCTACGGGGTGCTGATCGTCAATGTCTTCTTCCCCTGGGGCGTGGGGGCGAGCTTCGGCGTCCTGGCGCTCGGCTCGGGTCTGGCCGTGGTGCTGCTCAAGCTGCTGGTGCTGGGCGCGCTGCTGGCGGCGGGCGAGACGGTCCTGGCCAAGATGCGTCTGTTCCGCGTGCCCGGCTTCCTCAACCTGGCCCTGCTGCTGGCCCTGCTGGGTCTGCTGAGCCACGTCATCCTGGAGGTGGGCGCATGAGCCTGACGCTCCTGACCCTGCTGCAGCAGTTCGTGCTGCTGCTGGCGGCACTGGCGCTCTTCCTGTCCTTCGTGCTGCTGTCCCAGACCCGGCTGATCGCGGCCATCCGCGTCTTCGCCTGGCAGGGCGCGCTGGTGGCGGCGGTGACCCTGACGGTCGCGCTCGCCGGACACGCGCACCATCTCTATTTCTCGGCGGCCCTGACCCTGGCGCTCAAGGCGCTGCTCATCCCCGCGATGCTGCACCGCATGACCCGGCGTCTGGGTCTGGAGCGTCAGAGCGAGACCCTGAGCCGTCCGGCGCTGGTCATCATGGCCGCCGTGGTGCTGGTGATCTTCAGCTATTGGCTGGTCGAGCCCATGGTCGAGCACGGGTTGGCCTTCACCCGCAACATCATCGCGGTGAGCCTGGCGGTGGTGCTGATCGGTCTGCTGATGATGGTCTTCCGCCAGCAGGCGGTGGCCCAGGTGCTGGGATTCATGTCGATGGAGAACGGTCTCTTCCTCGCCGCCGTCTCGGCCACCGCCGGCATGCCCCTGGTGGTCGAACTGGGCGTCGCCTTCGACGTCCTGGTCGCCATGGTCCTGTTCGGCGTCTTCTTCTTCCAGATCCGCGAGAGCATCGACTCGCTCGACGTCGACCGGCTCAATCGGCTGACGGAGACGGCCGAGGAGGGCGGGGAATGAGGATCGAACCGCAAAGGCGCAAAGTGCGCAAAGGTTCTTGTTGCCGGGATTGCGGATCGGTCGCCCTGACCCTGTCCTTCTTCGCGTCCTTTGCGCCTTTGCGGTTCAATTCGGAGAGTTCGACGTGGAAGCCCTGTTTCTGACCCTGCTGACGCCACTGGTCGGCGGTCTGGTCCTCATCCTCATGCGCTCGCCCGGCCCAGCCGGGTGGCTGAATCTGGGCGTGTCGGCTCTCACGCTGATCGGGTCGCTGGGGCTGGCCTGGTCGGTCTGGCACCTGGGATCGGTGGCCGGGATGGGTTTCCGGGTCGATGCCTTCAACGTCTATCTGGTGGTGCTGACCGCCTTCGTGGGGCTGACCACGGGCATCTTCTCGCGGCCCTACATGCGTCACGTCCAGGCGAGCGGGCGGATCAGTGCTTGGAGTCTGCGCGTCTATCACGGCATGTATCAGGCCTTCATGCTGACCATGCTGGTGGCCCTGACGACGGACAACCTGGGCGTGCTCTGGGTGGCGGTCGAGGGTGCGACCCTGGCGACCGTGCTGCTGGTGTCGCTCTACCGCACGCCCGAGGCGGTCGAGGCGGCCTGGAAGTATTTCATCCTCTGCGGTGTGGGCATCGCTCTGGCGCTGTTCGGGACCGTGCTGACCTATTTCGCCGCCCAGCACGTGATGGCGGATCCGGGCACGGGGCTGACCTGGAGCGCGCTCTACGAGCGCTCGCACGACCTGGACCCGACCGTGATGCGCATCGCCTTCGTCTTCCTGCTGGTCGGCTACGGGACCAAGGTGGGTCTGGTGCCCATGCACCAGTGGCTGCCGGACGCCCATTCGGAGGGTCCGACGCCCATGTCGGCGGTGCTCTCGGGTCTGCTGCTGAACGTGGCGCTCTATGCCGTGGTAAGGCTCAAGATGCTGGTCGACGGATCCCTGGCCGAGACCGCGACTCCGCACCTGGCCGGCGCCCTGCTGATGGGATTCGGTCTGGTCTCCTTCCTGGTCGCCGGGCTCTTCCTGCACCGCCAGCGCGACATCAAGCGCATGTTCAGCTATTCCTCGATCGAGCACATGGGGCTCATGACCTTCGCCTTCGGTCTGGGCGGACCGCTCGCCACCTTCGGCGCGCTGCTGCACATGCTGGTGCATTCGCTGACCAAGTCGGCCATCTTCATCACCGTGGGGCACGCGACCCATGTCGCCGGCACCCAGTCGATCGACCGCATCCGCGGGCTGATCCGCACCCAGCCGGCCATCGGCTGGTCGCTGCTGTTCGGCGTGGTCGCCATCGCCGGCTTTCCGCCGTTCGGGGTCTTCACCAGCGAGTTCCTGCTGCTGACCGCCACCATGCAGTCCCAGCCCTGGTTCACGGTGGTGCTGCTGAGCGGTCTGGCGGTCGCCTTCGCCGGGCTCTTCCGCCATCTGCATCCCATGGTCTACGGCGTTCCGCCCGAGGGCCAGCGTCCGGTCGAGGCCAACATGCTGCCGGTCTACTTCCATCTGGGGCTGGTGCTCTGGCTGGGTCTGGCGATCCCGGACGTGCTGTCCGCCTGGCTGGACCGGGCGACCCAGCTCATCACCGGGGGACATTTGCTGTGAGCGAGACCCAGAACCGCTTCGAGTGGCTGTCCGAATATCTGGTTCGGCCGGCCTACGGCTGGGCCGGCGAGCGCGATGCGGATCCCGACGTCCTGGCGCCGGCCCGCCGTTTCCTCTTGGACCCCGAGGCATGGGGGATGGCGGCGCGTCTGGCGGCCTCCATGGGGCTGCGCCACGCCGGGCTCTGGGCCGATCCGCTCGATGCCGAGGGCGAGGCGGGCGTGATGCGGGTCCAGGCCTGCCTGGAGCTCGAGGGCGACTATCTGGTATTGGAGACCCAGGTCCCGCTCGACCGGCCGACGATCGACTCGCACACCCCCACCTATCCCGGTCTCGACCGTCTCGAGCGTCATGCCCATGACCTGACCGGGCTGAACTTCACCGGTCACCCCGACGCACGCCGATGGACCCGTCACCAGGCCTGGCCCGAGGACCGTTTCCCGCTGCGGCGGGATTTCCCGCTGGGCGGCGAGCGCTCGGCCCGCACCCCGGCGGACGCCGACTATCCCTTCGTGCGGGTCCAGGGGGCCGGGGTCTACGAGATCCCGGTCGGTCCGGTGCATGCCGGCATCATCGAGCCGGGCCATTTCCGCTTCCAGGCCATGGGCGAGGAGGTGCTGCGTCTGGAGCAGCGGCTCGGCTACGTCCACAAGGGCATCGAGAAGCTGGCGGTGGGGCGGGATCCGTCCGGTCTGGCCCGGCTCGCCGGCCGCGTCTCGGGCGACTCGACCCTCGCCCACGCCTGGGCCGCCTGTCAGGCGATGGAGCGCGCCGCCGGCTGCGAGGTTCCGCCACGCGCGCTCTTCCTGCGCGCACTCATGGCCGAGCGCGAGCGCATCGCCAACCATCTGGGCGACATCGGCGCCATCTGCAACGACGTCGGCTTCGCCTTCGCCCTGGCCCAGTGCGGCCGGCTGCGCGAGCAGTGGCAGCGGCGCAGCCATGCACTCTTCGGCCATCGCTTCATGATGGACGGGGTGATTCCGGGCGGCGTCGCCTGCGACCTGACGGCAGAGGGCTTCCAGCAGCTGCGTCTCGACCACGCGGCGCTGCACAAGGTCATCGAGCCGCTGTTCGACGTCATCCAGGACCATCCGTCGCTCGACGACCGTCTCATGCGCACCGGCATCCTGTCCGCCGAGGACGCCCGGGCGCTCGGTTGCACCGGCTACGTCGGCAAGGCCAGCGGCCAGTCCTTCGACGTCCGCCGCGACAGCCCCTACGCACCCTACGACCAGCTGCGGGTCGAGGTCCCGGCCGAGACGGCCGGCGACGTCTCCGCCCGCGTCGCCGTGCGCATCGCCGAGGTCCGCGCCAGCCTCTGGATGCTCGACCGCCTCCTCGACGCCCTGCCCGAGGGCGAGATCGCCGCCCCCTTCACCCCACCGCCATCCGGCACCATGGGCCTCGGAATCATCGACGGCTGGCGCGGCGAGATCATCGCCTTCGTCCGCTTCGGCACCGACGGCCGAATTGCACGATACTTCCCCCGCGACCCCAGCTGGTTCACCTGGCCCGCACTGGAGCGGCTCATTCTCGGGAATATCGTTCCTGACTTTCCTGTGTGTAATAAGTCGGTGAATGGGGCTTATTCGGGAGGGGATTTGTAGAGGCGAGTTATGATGTGTGTACTGGGATTGGGGGGGATAGAACGAGAGACTGGTAAGCTAGTGGTTCATTTTACCTTGAGTATAGTTGGGAATAATAAATGTCTGAAGCGAAGGTTTCTTTCGAGTATGGCATCAAGGATGCGGAAGATTTGCTTGATCATTTTGATTCGATTAACACTAAGCCTCCGCCTGAAAATGCTGAGGTTTTGAAACGTGCTGGTTTAGTAATGGCATTGACAGCTTGGGAAACTTACGTCGAAGATCGAGTGACAGAAGATTTGGCTAAAAAGCTGAGTGCTGTTTCTGGAAGTTATGCAGGTAATTTTATCGAAAATCGGTTGCGGCTAGAGCTGAAGCAGTTTAACACTCCAAGTGCAGATAAAACGAAGAAACTATTCCTCGATTATCTTGATATTGATGTGACTCAAGGATGGAAGTGGGCGAATACCGATCCTGGAAAAGCGAAGAAAAATTTAAATGAATGGATCTCGAAGCGTGGCGATGCTGTTCACCGATCTAAGCCCGTCAGTAATGGCTCGCCACTTCCACATCTGATCAAGAGGGATGAGCTGGTAAAAGCAATTCGTTTCATTAAAGATTTAGTGAACGCGACGGAAGTATATCTCAATGAAAATATTTAAAAATCAACTTAATTTTTCGGCTGAATTATACTTTTTTAAGTAAAATCAAAGTCGAATCTTGCAATTAAGCGCTAGCGTTATTGTTGGATTCAGGTTTCTATGGCTGCGTTGTGGGTAAAATGTTCCACACGATTTGTCAGAGTCAGTAAACCTCACATGCACATCGGGGATGTCTTTTGAAAGGTCCAAGTCCTAACGATAAAGAACCTATGAAGGGATTTCCTCAAGTAGGATATTTGAAGAACTTCATTTCTTCTGAAAACATTGTTGTTGGTGACTATACCTACTACGATGATCCTGAAGGCCCCGCCCGATTTGAGAGCAATGTTCTTTATCATTTTCCATTTATTGGAGATAAGCTTTTAATAGGGAAATTCTGCGCCATTGCGAAAGATGTTAAGTTTATTGTCCGAAGCAGGGTTAAAACCACCGCCTTTAGGCGGTCAGATTTATCTTTGAAGCCTTTTGCAA
>NZ_JBHUHX010000035.1:0-34964 GCF_042682685.1 Thiorhodococcus fuscus | reverse complement strand
ATCGACCCGTATCCGGACTTTCAGTCCGTAGCTTCAACCCACCAGCTTTAGCTGGTGGTTGTTGAGTCGCCACAGTTCTGGTATTGATTATTATTCTTATCCAAAGCGAATCGGTATTCGAAGCGGCCGGATTGCAGTCAATTTCTGACTTGTTTTGGAGACCAATTGCAGAAATATTCATATAAAATGTCACCTGATTGTTAACGTGCCTTAGTCATTTTCATTAGATATAGCTAATCTCATTACACGCACTTCATAATTGTCAAGTCTCCGGAGATTATATGCGCGCTATTTTGAATAGTTCGGGGCGTTTCTCAGCCCAATCCTTGAGGGCTTGAATCGGGGTGATGTGCCCAAGTGCTTTTTGCGGAATGTGCTGGTTGTAGACCTGGACGTAGCGGGTGATGGCGTGCTCCAGACTCTGGGAGAAGTCGAAGCGTGTCGTGGCCAGCACCTCGGGGATACGTCCATTGAAGCGCTCGACCATGCCATTGGTCTGTGGGGTTCTGGGTTTGGTCAGGTGTTACGTCCCGTGTGATTATTTGCATTGTTCGGAAATTAAAGAACCTTGACATGAAAAGACCCATCCTGCTTGTTTTGAGTGTGTGCCTCATTATTGTGCAGGCTTCAACGGCTTCGGCTAAGGAAAACCATAGATCCTATTCTGCTTTATTTGATGAGATCGCTGATCTTGTCGAAGAGAATTTCTATAACCCAGACCAGATAGCCAAGGATTTTCCTGTAATTAAAGCTGACTATCGCATGAAGCTTCAGAATGTTCATTCTCAACAAGCGTTTTCCAGTTTGGTGAATGCCATGCTTGGTGAGTTGAATGCTTCTCACACGTACTATTTAACGCCAGATGATTATGAGTATTATCAGCTGTGTGCGTTGTTTTCAAAAATTCCAGAGATCGGCGAACTATTCGATGGAAAAGAGGTTTTGTATCCTACAGTTGGTATTTTAACCCAAGAAATCGAGAAGCGCCTGTACATTGCCTCTGTTCTTGCTGGAAGTGTGGCCGAGAAAGCGGGGCTGTTAAAGGGCGATGAAATCCTGTCCGTCAATGCTGAACCTTACTCGCCAATCGCTTCGCTTCGTTCACATGTCGGGGAGGATGTGGTTTTTGAAATACGTCGAAAACAGATGGGCGAGCCATTCACGATTGCAATGAAGCCTGTGCTCGTTAATCCCAAGAAGGAGATGTTGGAAGCACAACAATCCAGCGTTCGGATTATTGAGCGAAATAAGAAGCGCATTGGCTATATTCATATTTATTCTTACGCGGGTTATGAGTACCACCAGGAATTACTGAATGCCATTAACTGGGGTCAATTGAAAGAAGTCGATGCGTTGATCATCGATTTGCGATATGGCTTGGGTGGGGCGTCGCCATCTTATCTTAATATCTTCAATACGAATATTCCTGTCCTCAAGATGAATCATAGAGATGGCGCGGAAACCGTTTTCGATTCCCAATGGCGAAAAAAGGCGGTTTACTTGGTTAACGGTTCTAGTCGAAGTGGAAAAGAACTATTGGCATATGGTGCTCGAAGATATGAGCAGGTAAAAGTCATTGGCGAGCGGACGGCGGGGCAGGTCCTTGGAGGTCGGCTTTTTCCATTGTCCAATGGCGCCGTCCTTTTTCTTGCAGTGCAAAGCGCCTTAGTCGATGGTGTTGATCTGGAAGGAATGGGTGTTCCACCAGACATTGAAGTTCCATTCGATGTTCGCTATTGCGCCGGACAGGACGCACAGCTAGAAAAAGCCCTTGAGTATCTTGTCGAGCAACTGTCGACTCAAGCAACACGCGATTTGTGAGCAGGTGTCGAATCGGGTAAGGGCGAGTATTGCGTCAGCACAAGCCCCCGCAACCACTGGTGGCAGGCGCACAGCAATGATGAGGCGGAAGGGACTATCTCGTAAGGATCCGGACCTGTCCGCGCAGGCCCGGATCGCACACAGACGGCGGATGTGCCGCCTCGGGGTCAGTAGCGGATGGTGACCGACTTCAGCTCGGTGAAGTCATCGATGAAGGCGGAGCCGTACTCGCGTCCCACGCCGGATCCCTTGGCGCCGCCGAAGGGCACGGCCGGGTCGACCATGGTGTGCATGTTGATCCACACGGTTCCCGCCTCGATGCGCGGCACCAGACGCAGCGCCTTGGAGAGGTCGTTGGTCCAGAGGCTTGCGGTCAGGCCGAAGGGGGTGTCGTTCATCATGGCGATCAGTTCGTCCTCGTCGTCATAGGCGACGAAGGCGCCGAAGGGACCGAACACCTCTTCGCGGAAGGACGCGGAGTCGAGCGATTTGGGGCGCACGATCGTCGGCTTGATATAGAGGCCGTCGCAGTCGTAAGCCTCTCCGCCGGTCACGATCTCGTCGCCGTCGCGCCGCGCCTTTTCGAACGCCTCCAGGCATTTCTCGTACTGCGCCTTGTTCGCCACGGGACCGACCATGCCCGTCTCGTCCATGGGGTCGGCTGGGACGAAGCTCTCCAGGCGCTCCTTCATCCGGGCGAGCACCTCGTCGATCTGAGAGCGGTGGACGAAGAATCGCTCGGCCGAGGCGCAGACCTGCCCGCAGTGCAGGAAGCCGGCCTCGACGATGCCGTCGAGGATCTTGTCGATCGGCGTGTCGGGCAGGAAGGCCGCCGGGTTCTTGCCGCCGAGTTCGAGGGTGAAGCGGGTGAAGTTCTCGTTCACCGCCTCGCGCCCCACGATATGTCCGGTCTGCACCGAGCCGGTCAGCGAGACCTTGGCTACCCGAGGGTCCGAGATCACCTGATTGCCGATCGCGCCCCGGCCGTTGACGACGTTGAGCACACCCGGCGGCAGGCCGGCCTCGGTGCCCAGTTCGGCCACTCGCATCAGAGCCAGGGGCGTGTGGCCGGAGGATTTAAGCAGCACCGTGTTGCCGGTGGCGAGCGCCGCGCCGAACTTCCACACCGGGATCATGACCGGGAAGTTCCAGGGAATGATGGCGAACACCACGCCCAGCGGCTGACGCAGGGTCATGGAGGTATAGCGTTCGCCGCCCATGCTGGGATAGGAGGGCGAGAGCGTCTCGCCCGCGATCTTGGTCGCCCAGCCGGCATAGTAGCGCAGCCAGCGCGCCGACCAGCCGGCCTCGATGACGCGCGAGAGGCCGATCAGCTTGCCGGACTGTGCGGTTTCGATCTGTGCGATCTCTTCGCCGTGCGCCTCGAGCAGATCGGCGAAGCGCATCAGGATGCGTTCGCGCTCGGCCGGAGTCGTCTGCGCCCAGGCGCCCTGGAAGGCGGCGTGCGAGGAGGCGATCGCGGCCTCGACCTCCGCCTCGGTGGCCACGGCGACCGATCCGACCACCTGGCCGCTGGCCGGGTTGGTGACCTGGATGCGATCCGTTCCGCAGCCCGCGACCGCCTTGCCGTCGATGTAATGCCCGTGGTCGCGGGCCAGGAACTCGTCCACTTCCGCAAGCCGTTTCACGAGAGCCATAGTCGTTGATTCCTCTTGTTTGGATTGCTCGGGCGCTCAGACCGCCTCGCAGATGAGATCCGCCGCCTTTTCGGCGAGCGCGATGACCGGCGCGTTGGTGTTGCCGCTCGGAACCTGGGGCATCGAAGAGCTGTCCGCCACGCGCAGATTGGCGATGCCGTGCACGCGCAACTGCAGATCGGTGACCGAGGTCTTGGGATCGGTGCCCATGCGGCAGGTGCCGACCGGATGAAAGACCGTCTTCGAGGAGTTGCGCACCCATTCCTCGAGCGCGGCGTCGTCGTCGATGGAGCAGGCGGGATTGAAGACCTCGTCGATCATGGCGCGTAGCGTCGGCTGTTCGAGGACCCGCAGGGCCAGCCGGGTCGCGCGCACCTGTCCCGCCAAATCCTCGGGGTCAGAGAGATAGCCGGCCTCGATTCGCGGCAGCGCGCTCGGGTCGTTCGAGCGTAGGATCACGCGTCCGCGCGAGCGCGGCTGCAGATGGCCGGTCTTGATCGTCAGGCCGTGGGTGCGTCCTGCGGTGGCCCCGACCGGATCGTCGAAGGCGTCGATCACCGGCAGGAAGTGCAGCTCCACGTCCGGGCGTCCCTGATTGCAGGTGTCGGCGAACAGGAAGCCCTCCAGGATGGTTGAGGTGAGGATGCCGGTGCGGAACAGCAGCCACTGCGTGAGGTTACGCAGCGCCTTCAGTCCCCGATCCTGTCCGTACAGCGAGATCGGATGTCGGGTCGTGGCGTTGACCGACATGTGCATGTGGTCGTGGAAGTTCTCGCCCACCGGCAGCACCAGCTTGGGCTGGATGCCGACCGCTTCGAGCGCGTCCACGGGACCCACGCCCGAGAGCTGCAGCAGCTTTGGCGAGCCGATCGCGCCCGCACAGACGATCACCTCCGCGCGGGCCGTGGCGGTGTGGCGTGCGTTGCTACGGCGCCAGGTCACTCCGGTGGCGCGCTGGTTCTCGATCTCGATGCGCTCGACCAGCGCGTCGGTGACGATGCTCAGATTGGGATTCTTCCTGACCCCGCTGAGATAGGCGACCGAGGTCGAGCAGCGCCGGCCGTTGATGGTCGCCGCCTGGAAGAATCCGCATCCCTCCTGGCGCCAGTTGTTGTAATCGGTGATGTATTGGTAGCCGAGCTGCTGCCCGGCGCGGATGCAGGCCTGGGTCAGCGGGTGACGGTAGCGGTTCTCGCTGACCCTCAGGTGTCCCTCGTTACCGTGGAATTCGCCCGAGAGCGACTCGTTGTTCTCGGATTTCTTGAAGTAGCGCAGCATCTCGTCCGCGTTCCAGCCGGTGCATCCGAACTCCGTTTCCCAGCGATCGTAATCCTCGCGCTGGCCGCGGACGTAGAGCATGCCGTTGACCGAACTCGATCCTCCCAGGACCCGTCCCTGCAAGACCGGCAGCACGCGTCCGTTGGTCTCCTCGGCGGGTTCGGCGGCGTAGGGCCAGGTATGGCGCGGGATCGCATGACCGACCGCTGCGGGAATGTGGATGAGTGGATCGCGGTCGTTCGCGCCCGCTTCGAGCAAGAGGACGGTCCCCTTGCGCCGCTCGATCAGATTGGCGGCGATGGTCGCCCCGGCGGAGCCGGCGCCGACGACGATGTAATCGAAACTCTTCTCGGCCAATGAAGGTGTCTCCAGGTATCAGCATCGACCACGCAGGCAGAGCGTGCGGCTGCGTCAGTCGGGCGCTCTGGCGGGACGATTCGGTCAGTGTCGGAAAGGCGCGGACATTGTACGTTGCCGATTCGCAGTGCCGAATTGATGCTTCGTGTATGGATCCGCCCAGGAATAGGCGCCAAGGACGTTTGTGAGAAAAAACCGCACACGATTAGCGGTTGTTCGTCTGAAGATGTTGAGCCCCGAACATGTTTGCGTTGGGAGTGCCGACGGATTTGTCCCTCCGGCAGGAACAATCGATGTCGCGTTCTGGCGAGCGGCATGGAGGTGTCGAGTCTGACTCCCGGATACGAGCGATGAGGTCCGGGAACGCGGGCCGATTCCTCGTACCTCGCTGTGGTCGACGGATGTCGGCACGTCCCGTGCTGCCTATCAATTCAAGCGGTTACAGGAGTGCGTATGGCCCTGAGACCGTCCTGTCGGCAGCTCCAGTCTGCTTGGTTCTTGCTGCGATAAACTGGGTTTCTGACCCCATATGTTGCGAAATTGATGACCGAGGTCATTTGGTTGCCTCATAGTCGAGTTGTGTAAAACCGTCCGAAGTCTCTAGTATCCACACAGGTGCTCTATGTGAGCACTCGATAATGCACTAAAAAACCAAGAAGTTTTCTCGTTAGGGCCGAGTGTCCCGAGATCTCGAAAACGGTTTCCGATCCCGCCGGCGGCAGGGCGCTTCACAATTGAAGACGGTCTGTCGCCGAGCTGTACGAGAACGGATCCGCTGAAGCGAACCGACTGGGACGCTTCAGGGTGCCGAAAAGACGCCGATCGGGTGCCGTATTGCCATCCGGGGTCTTTCCCTAGGCTGTGCGCTAATCCATAACGGAGGCCTGCTCTCATGATTGCCAATCCCTTTGCCGAGCTTTCGGCGTTCATCCCACCTGCTGTGATGCAGGCCTATGTCGTGCTGATGATCCTCTTGGTCATCGGCGGCACGCTGCTCGACGTCATGCACAAGAAGAGTGCGAAGTACTTCTTCGAGAAGGGACAGACGCTCAAGAAGCTCGCCACGCGCGATGTCAAGAGCGCAGAGAAGGTCAGCATCGCCCTCGGTACGCTTGCGAACGAGGTTCTGGCCTCGGGCGAGTTCGAGAATCCTGATCGGCGCAAATCGCACCTGCTGCTCATGTACGGGTTCGTCATCTTCGTGGTGACCACCGCGCTTCAGATCTTCGCCCTGCCGGTCGCAGAGGATGGGGGCTCGATGATCCTGGCCCTGCTCTGGCATCTGGGGGCCTTGATGGTCTGCATCGGCGGCTACTGGTTCTGGTTCAAGATTCGCGTCGACGTGCGCTCCGAAGGCCATGAGTGGTACGACGTGCATCTGTCCGATCTGTTCATCGTTTCGCTGTTGCTGACGACGACCTTTGCGCTGGTTTGGTCGTTGCTGAACTCGACGATCGCGTTGGTCATCTTCATTGCCGCAGCCACCACGCTGTTCAGTACCGTCTTTTGGTCGAAGCTCGCTCACATGTTCTACAAGCCCGCCGCCGCGTTCCAGAAGAAGGTTGCCAAGGCGGACGGTTCGAGGGACAAGCTGCCCGATCTGCCCGAGCTGACGGATCCTGCCATCAAGCAACGCTACCCGGATATCCCTGAGTACATGGGCGAAAACCCACCGTACATGGGGCTTGGTATCAAGCGCGAAGCTCCGAACCACTACTGATCCTGATTCGCCGAATCGAATCACGAAGAGGAATAGAAGATGCCAACTTTCGTCTATATGACTCGCTGCGATGGCTGTGGGCAATGCGTCGATATCTGCCCCTCGGACATCATGCACATCGATACGACCGTGCGGCGCGCCTACAACATCGAGCCGAATATGTGCTGGGAGTGCTACTCCTGCGTCAAGGCGTGTCCGCATAACGCGATCGACGTGCGTGGTTACGCGGATTTCGCCCCTCTGGGTCATTCGGTACGTGTGCGGCGCGATGAGGAAAAAGGCGTTATCGCCTGGCGGATCATCTTCCGCAACGGCGAAAAGGACATGAATCTGCTGGCGCCCATCACCACCAAGCCGTGGGGGACGGGCATTCCGAAACTCGCCGATGTGCCTGCGCCCAGCACGGAGATGCGCGACAGCCAGCTGTTGTTCAACGAGCCCAAGTACATCCGCCTCGATGATGGTGGCCTTCACACGCTCGAGTCCAATGGCCTGAAGATGAAAGCAGGGGTGTACTACTGATGGCTTACAAGACAATCATCGAAGAGGGTATCGATATCCTGGTCGCCGGGGCCGGTTTGGGCGGCACGGGCGCCGCCTTCGAGTCGAGATACTGGGGGAAGGACAAGAAGATCGTCGTCGCCGAAAAGGCGAACATCGATCGTTCCGGCGCCGTGGCTCAGGGTCTGTACGCCATCAACTGCTACATGGGAACCCGCTTCGGCGAGAATAATCCGGAAGATCACGTCCGTTACGCGCGTATCGATCTGATGGGGATGGTGCGCGAAGACCTGCTGTTCGATATGGCCCGTCACGTCGACTCGACCGTGCATCAGTTCGAGGAATGGGGTCTGCCCCTGATGCGCAACCCGAAGACGGGTGCCTATCAGCGTGAAGGTCGCTGGCAGATCATGATTCACGGCGAGTCCTACAAGCCGATCGTCGCTGAAGCCGCGAAGAAGTCCGCCGACAAGGTCTTCAACCGCATCTGCGTGACCCATCTGCTGATGGATGAGGCCAAGCCGAACCGTGTCGCCGGAGCGGTCGGTTTCAATGTGCGGACCGGCAACTACCACGTCTTCAAGTCCAAGACGGTCATCGTCGCTGCGGGCGGCGCCTCGAACATCTTCAAGCCGCGCTCGGTGGGCGAGGGTGCGGGGCGTGTCTGGTATGCGCCCTGGTCTTCGGGTTCGGCCTATGGCTTGCTGATCGGCGCCGGCGCCAAGATGACCCAGATGGAGAACCGGATCGTTCTGGCGCGCTTCAAGGACGGTTACGGTCCGGTCGGCGCCTACTTCCTGCATCTCAAGACCTATACGCAAAATGGTATCGGTGAGGAGTACGAGTCCAAATGGTGGCCGCAACTGCAGGAGATGGTCGGTAAGGAATATCTGGATCCGGAGGCGTCGCACCGGACGCATCGCCCCATCCCGACCTGTCTGCGCAACCATGCCTTCATCAATGAGGTCAATGCCGGTCGCGGTCCGATCCACATGGTGACCATGGAGGCGTTCCAGGATCCGCATCTCGAAGAGATCGGCTGGCACAACTTCCTCGGTATGACCGTCGGCCAGGCCGTGCTCTGGGCCGCGACCGACGTCGACCCGAAGAACGAGAACCCGGAGCTGACCACCTCCGAGCCCTATGTCATGGGCTCGCACGCGACCGGTTGCGGCGCCTGGTGCTCGGGTCCGGAGGACGTCTCGCCGCCGGAGTATTTCTGGGGCTACAACCGCATGACCACGGTCGAAGGTCTGTTCGGTGCCGGTGACGCCGTTGGCGGCACGCCGCACGCCTTCTCATCCGGTTCCTTCACCGAGGGCCGTCTTGCCGCGAAGGCGGCCTGTCAGTACATCGACGATGGCAAGGCCGAAGGCATTCGCGTCTCCGATGCGCAGATCGAACGTCGCAAGGAGGAGATCTACAAGCCGTTGGAGCATTACCGGGTCTATCGCAACGAGATCACGGCCGGCTCGGTCAATCCGAACTACATCAACCCGCGCCAGGGCCTGGATCGCCTGCAGAAGTTGATGGACGAGTATGCCGGTGGCGTCACGGTCAGCTACATGACCAACGAGAAGCTGCTGAACATCGGCCTGAAGAAAATGAAGATGATGGAGGAGGATCTCGAAAAGATCGCGGCAGAGAACATCCACGAGCTGCTGCGTGCCTGGGAGCTGAAGCATCGTCACCTCACGTCCGAGGCCGTCATACAGCACACACTGTTCCGCAAGGAAACCCGCTGGCCGGGTTATTACTACCGTGGCGACGCCATGAAGCTCGACGACGAGAATTGGCATGTGCTGACAGTCTCGCGCCGCGATCCTGAAACGGGTGAATACACCATGGAAAAGGCGCCTTTGTATCACCTCGTAGAGGAGTAGTCTCAAGCGTGTCTTAAGGCATAGGCCCTTGGCGTATCCAGGGGCCTTGCCTTTTGCCCGGCAGGTGAATGGCGAAGCGGCCTAACGTCTTTCCCAGATCGTTCTGATCCGGTCGCTTGTTTTGCTCGATGGCGATGTGAAATGAATATTATCGATAAGACTGACGAAGAGATCCTCGAGATCGCGCACCCCATGTGGGACGATCTCGTCCAGTATTCAAACAAAGGCCAGTATGGCAAGTTCATCAAGAAGTTTTCTTACGACTTGCTGTTAGGTTTGAATGAGGTCGAGGTAGGTAAGCAGTTCGCACACAGCGAGCTGGCGCGCAATCTTGTCGAAGAACGGGATTTTTTGGGAATCATTCGGCGTGGTCAGCATGTGACGGTTCTCTACCGGGTGCGGTGCAAAACGCGAGACGGCGAGTGGCTGGGGCGGATGGTTCTCGGTTATGAGCGGGGCGAGGTGCGGATCTTCGCCGCATCGATTTTCTGATCCGTGAAGCAGGCTATGAAGCACACCATTGCAGATAACAAGTTCGTCGAGCTGACCTATCGGATTCTGGATCAGATGACGGGGGATCTCCTGACGACCGTGGAGTTTCCTCTGGGCTATGTTCACGGTAACAACGATGTGTTGTCTCCTCAGGTCATGGCCGAGCTGGAGGGCAAGTCGGCGGGAGAGACGATATCGGTACCGATCGACTGCACGGAACTCTATGGTTCCAGGGATGAGTCGTTGGTCGTCACCGACTTGATCGAGAATGTCCCCGAAGAGTATCGGGAAGTCGGCACGCGTATTCTGATGGAGAACGACAAGGGGCAGACCAAGAGCTTTCTCGTCACTCGAATGGACGACAAGACGCTGACAATCGATGGGAATCATCCGCTCTGCGGCAGGATGGTCGTGTTCGAGCTCGAGATCCTGAGCGTGCGCGATGCAACGGATGAGGAGATCATCGCGGGTGGAAAGTTGGAGAAGGGGCCGGACCTCGGTGGACTGCCAACCAGACCAATCTGATCAAGTTCCTGCTAACGGTTCGTCAAGCGAGTCACCTGTCATGAGCAGCACAGATCCCAGTGTAAAGCCCGAAGAAGACTGTCGTTTCTGCGTATCCAAGCCCGACAGACACCTGCTGATCGAGAGCCAGTATGGGTTTGCCGCCTATGATCGGTATCCCGCGAGTCCCGGGCACTTTCTGGTCATTCCCTATCGGCATTTCGCAAGCTATTTCGACATTAACGATGACGAGCTGGTCGACCTATGGGGGTTGGTTGCCCGAGGAAAGGACATCGTCGAGGAGCGATACCATCCTGATGGCTACAATATTGGCATCAACGTCGGTCACTGGGCCGGGCAATCCATTCATCACTTGCATATCCACGTGATCCCTCGGTACAAGGGCGACGTCGAAAACCCGAAGGGTGGAGTGCGTGGCGTGATTCCAAACAAGAAGCTCTATCCGATCTCCCCTGATTGACGATCTGCGCCGGTTATCGCGGTCTTTCCGCTAAGCGTGAAACAGCTTCATCATAGCGGCGTAGACATTCTCGTAGGTATACGAGTTTTCGCCGCAATGAATGAGTTCGTCGTCATCGGTGCGAAACGTTAAATAGGGGTGAACCTCTACGCCATCCGCCTCGATTCCTGCAAGATCGTCAAGGGTGGCGGTGATGCTCAGCGCAATACTTGCGGTGAGGTCTTCCAGCTTGTCTTGCTCCACGCCAGCTTCTTGAAGCTTGATCTTGATTCTTTCAACGATCTCGGCGGTGAAAATCGCTTGCTGCTCGTCGAATTTCGAATTCGCCACTGTCAATTTCATTGTTGATAGGCGCCGGTTTCTCGTATCTACGGATGATTCTAAAGACTTGGCAGCCGCGCGAGCGATTCGCGTTCACGCGGCCGTGCGTCATCTAGGGACGCTTCGGGGTCTGATACTCGATCTCTTTCTGGAACTGTTCCCAAATGACATCGTATCCAACGAATCCATGCTCATTGGGTTGCTTCTGACGGGTCACGATAAACCGGCTGTGGCCGTCTGGAACCTTGGGGCGGGTGTTTGTTTGCTCGCTCATAAGTGGCCTTTATGTTCAGGAGGGAAGCGCGTCTATTGCGGGATCTGGCGGCTAGAACCTAGCGCGGCCGAGGGGTGCTGTCAAGCGTCGGCGAGGGCGATGCGGTGAATAACCCGTGTTCTTTATGAATGAAGTGAAATCAAATCATCGCTGCTATTAGTCGTCGCACTCATCATTCCAGGCATCTCGCTCGTCCTGTCGAATTGATCGAGGATTCGCTTTTGCTCAGGCGGCGAATTCGGACTTCGATTTCATTCAAATCGAGAGGAATTCGCCGATCACCGCATAGCTGCGTGCGCAGACCTCCGGGAGCAGGTCCTCAAGGTTGAGAAAGGCGTGGATGCTGCCAGGGAGCGCCATGTGGGTCGACTGAATGCCTCGGTCGAGCAATCGGCGGTGATAGAGCAGACCCTCGTCGCGCAGCGGATCACATTCGGCGGTGAGAATGAGCGTTTTGGGATAGGCGGGCGGAACGTCCATCTCGATCGGTGAGAGTCGTTGCCGGTTCTCCGCGTGCTGGAAATAGGCGTCGAACATCCAGAGGATGCGCTCGCGTTCCAACAGGTAGCCCTCGGCGAAGGTGTCGGCCGAGGGTTGAGTGAGGCGGTAGTCGAGGCTCGGATAGACGAGCACTTGACGTTCGATGTCCAGCTCTGGGGCCAAATGCGCGAGCTGGGCGCAGAGCGCACCTCCGGCGCTGTCCCCGATGGTGGCAAGAGCGCGGACATGAGGCAGCCTTTCGGCTTCGAGCAGGTCGAAGACGGATGCGGCGCAGGTCCGTACATCCTCGAATCCGGCCGGGTAGGGATGCTCCGGTGCCAACGCGTAGTCGACCGAGACCAGCACCCGACCGCTCGTTTCGGTCAGTTTGCGCGCGATGGGGTCATAGACCTCGACGCTGCCGCCCATGTGTCCGCCACCATGGACGAAGAGCGCGACGCCAGGCGCGCGATTGGGATTCGGGTGATAGATGCGTACCTGGATCTCGTGGTCGGTTGTCTGGATCCGCGCGTCGCGGATCAAACCAGGTGTCGGGGCATGGGTGACGAAGCGCCGGGTCAGGCTCGCCAGTGCGTCGCGAACGCTGGCCGGGGTCGTCTGAAATCCGCTGGCGCGTGCGACGGCCTGGGCCTCGCGAAGCATCTCCAACCATTGGCGCAGTGGTTCGGGCAGGCTCGGATTCGACATGAGGAACGGGATCCTTGAGGAACATGGCGGCGACATCCTGCCACTCTCGGGCCGTCATGTCGCGAGTCCGCTCGTTTGGGAAATCGACAGTGCAATCGCTGTCCGAACGAGAGTTCGCATTGACGCGGTTGCCGAATCGACTCAATGTGCCGCAACGAACCGAGGCCGCTTTCGATCCTCGTCTCCATGGAGACGCGAGGGTCGGAACAGGCCGGTCGAGCGGCAAGTCTTTGGAATCATTGGATTCGGTCTTTGCCCTCGATTCTTTGTCTTCCAATCATTCCCTGGTGCCAAATTCACCAAATAGTTATGAACAATCGAAAGACGCTTGCTCTCGTTTTGACGTTTATCGGTCTGGTGCTCGCCGTCGGTGGCCCTTTCGTTCCCGGTGGCGTTCACCTGGTTCCCAATCATCCGCTCGGCGCGGGCCATGTGACGGATCTGGTCGCGACCTCGAAGGGCGACATTCTGGCCGGCACCCAATCCGGTCAGATCTGGCAACTCCGCGACCGTATCTGGATGCCGCTCAATCTGAGTCTCGGCGGCAATCCGGTGATGGCCATGCTCGGCGAGCCCGGTCGAAACCCTGTCGGAACCTCGGCCGGGCTGTACTTTCCTCCGCCCCGTGCGCCCGAGCTGAACGGGCGGGTCGGCAGTCTGCTCCAGACCGACCGGGGGCTGCTGGCCGGAACGCCCGAGGGTGTGCGCTGGCTCCACGACGATCGCTGGGTGTCGCCCGGTCCCAAGGCCAACATCTACACGCTTTTCCTTCAGAAACGCGCCGACGGTAACTGGCTGCATGCCGGAACCGTCGGGGCTGGAGTCCTTTCGTCGTCTGCCGGTTCGCCTGGCGAGAGCTGGCGGTCGAATATCGAGGGATTGCCCGAGGGGGCGAACGTCTTCAGCTTCACGAGCGCCTCGAATGGTGCTCTCCTGGCCGGGACGGACAAGGGGTTGTTCTGGCAGGCGAACCCTGGGGATGTCTGGCGCCTCTTGCAGCCCGAGCTGGAGGGGAAGCGAATCCTGGCGCTCTATTTCGATGAGCGTGGCGTGGCGGACAGCGGCGGTCGGCTCTGGATCGGCGGTGACGATGGTCTGTCGTGGATGAACCTCGCCGAGACCCCGGAGGGGCTTGAGGCCGCCAGCGCGCCGATGCTGGCGGACAGCGTCGAGCATCAGCCCTCGGTCGGTGTCAGTTGGATCCTGCCGGTCGGCGACCGTCTGATGGTCAGTGCCGGGCAGGTTTACGAATACGGTCCGACCAACCTGGCCAACTGGTACTGGATCTCATTGATCGGTTTGGCGTTGATACTGATCGCTGGATGGTTGATGCCGCGTCCGCAGCCTGAGTTCTGATCCTGGGTACGGAGCGTTCCGTCTCTGGCGGTACGCTCGCGCGCAGGTGCGCCAGGTGCGTTAGCATGTTTCGGGATCCCGCGCGTACTCGATCGCGCACGAGCCGAGGGAATCCCGCCATGTCCGACAAACATCTGACGATTCGCGCTCTGCTTACCGGGATTCTGCTCGGCGCGGCGCTCGCCCCCTGCAATCTGTATTCCGGCCTCAAGATCGGCTGGTCCTTCAACGTGTCGATCATCGCCTTGCTCGTGGCATCGGGTTTCTGGTCGCTGATCGACCGGTTGCGGCCCGGTTCGGCCCTGACGATCGGCGAGGGCAACATCGCCCAGACGACCGCCTCGTCCTCCGCCAACATTATCTCTGGCGGGCTGGTCGCGCCCATTCCGGCGCTCGCCATCCTGACCGGCTCCAATCTGCCCGCCGCTCAGCTCATCGTCTGGGTCTTCGCGGTCAGCTTTCTGGGCATCTGGGTCGCCTGGTATCTGCGCGATTCGCTCATCCTGCGCTCTGGTCTGGCCTTTCCCACCGGACGTGCGACGGCCGAGACCCTGGTCGAGATCTTCGACCGAGGCCGAGAGGCCGCACTGAAACTGCGTCTGCTGCTGGCCAGCACCTTCGTGGCCGGCGGACTCAAATGGCTCGACACCGGCTGGTTGCCGCTGCCCAGGCCGAGTCTGGGCTTCAGTCTGCCGGCGCTGGGGCAGATGGCCGGATTCGGCGCCATCAGCGCCAAGAATCTGACCTTCACCCTGGATCCCTCGCTGATGCTGGCCGGATTCGGGGCCATCATCGGATTTCGCGCTGGGGTCTCGCTCCTGCTAGGTGGAATCCTGTCCTGGGGGCTGCTCGGACCCTGGGGGCTTTATGCAGGATTCGTGACGCCGGGCGAGGCGGATCCGGATGCGATCTGGTTCGCCTCCATGATCGAGTGGTTGCTGTGGCCGGGTGTCGCGCTCATGGTCGGATCGGCCCTGACCAAGTTCGTGCTCCAGGCGTGGGAGAGCCGCCGTCGGGTGGGCGAGGGGATGTCGGCGGGGCAGGGCGATGGCGATGCGCGGATGCGTCTCGCGGGACTGGTCCTGGCCAGCGCGCTGGCGATGATCGCCCAGATCGAGCTGTTCGGGATCCATTGGCTGATGGCGGCGCTCGCCGTGCCGATCGCCTTCGTGCTGGCGATGGTGGCATCCCGCGTCGTGGGCGAGACAGGCATTCCTCCGATCGGCGCCATCGGCAAGGTCTCGCAGCTTGGCACGGGTGTCATGGCGCCGGGGGAGATGACCGCCAATCTGATCGGCGCCAACGTGGCCGGCGGTGCGGCCGGGCAGAGCGCGGATCTGCTCAACGACTTCAAGGCGGGACAGGCCATCGGCGCCCCGCCCAGGTTTCAGGTGATCGCCCAGATGTTCGGGATCCTGACGGGCAGCCTCGTCGGTAGCCTGGTCTATCTTCGGCTGATCCCGGATCCCCAGGGTATGCTCATCACCGAGGAATGGCCGGCCCCGGCCGTCGCCACCTGGAAGGTGGTCGCCGAGACCCTCGGGCATGGTCTGTCATCGGTACCCGAGAGCGCCCTCTGGGCCGTGGCCGTCGGTGGAGCGGTCGGCGTGGCCGCTGCGCTCCTGGAGCGGCGATCCAGCCCGGTTTGGCTCCCCAGCATGCCGGCGTTGGGACTTGCGATGGTCATTCCCGCCTCACTGTCCATCACGATGTTTTTCGGCAGTCTGATCGGTCGGCTGATCGAGCGCTGGAGCCCAACATATGCCCAGCGTTTTCTCATCGCCGCCGCTTCGGGACTCATCGCGGGCGAAAGCCTGATCGGGGTCGCGAGGGCGCTGTTGGGGATTGTCCAATAGCGGGTTTTCCACAGCGAACGTCGTTAGCTAAAAAAACCTTTGCCATGCGGCCCTGAATTCAGCATACTATTTCGAATGCAGTGTTTCCTTGTAGTGTTCCGGTAGTACCTCTCTCCGCAGTGCGTAGCAGATCCTTCCGAAATATCTCCTCGACAGTCGTCTGCATTAACACACATTCAATTACATGCTAGGGGTATCCGAAATGGCTACAGGTACAGTCAAGTGGTTCAGCGACGAAAAGGGCTTTGGTTTCATCGCTCCTTCCGACGGCAGCAAGGACGTCTTCGTCCATCATAGCGCCATCCAGGGCGGCGGCTTCAAGTCCCTCGCAGAGGGTCAGAGCGTCTCCTACGAGGTCGAGCAGGGTCCTAAGGGTCCTAGCGCAGCCAAGGTCGTTTGCCAGTAAAACTGGCCGCCAGATTTCTAATCTGGTGAGAAAGGCCCCGCTTCGGCGGGGCTTTTTTTTGGTCCGTTTGATCGAAATCCTCGGGATTTCGTCCGTTCGTCCGGAGTGCTATCTTGCGTGCCAAGAGGCTGGCACTGTCGGGCTCGTCGAGCGTGCGACGTTAGACCGTACTCCGCCGCATGAGTCCCTGGGGCGAGTGAGGCGCTTAGTGTCGGATGTCGCGCGGATTTTCCACCAACGAGGCGGCGATAACAGCGGCGGACAGTCGCGACGCGCGGAGCATTCATGCCTACGATCGGAACCCCTTTCACTCCCTCATCCACCAAAGTCCTGCTGTGCGGGGCCGGCGAGCTCGGCAAGGAGGTCGTCATCGAATTCAAGCGGCTCGGCGTCGAGGTGGTCGCCTGCGACCGCTACCCCAACGCCCCGGCGATGCAGGTGGCCGACCGCGCTTACAGCTTTTCCATGCTCGATGGGGTGGCGCTCAGACGCGTGATTGAGTTGGAGCGTCCCGACTACATCGTGCCCGAGATCGAGGCGATCGCCACCGATACCCTGCTCGAACTGGAGTCGGAGGGATTCACCGTCATCCCCACCGCACGTGCGGCCCGGCTCACCATGAATCGCGAGGGCATCCGGCGGCTGGTCGCCGAGGAGCTGGGTCTGCCGACCTCGCATTACCGCTTCGCCGACACCCGCGAGGATTTCGAGCGGGCCGTCGCCGAGATCGGCATGCCCTGTGTGGTCAAGCCGATTATGAGCTCCTCGGGTAAGGGGCAGAGCCTGGTGCGTAGCTCGGACGACATCGACCGCGCCTGGGAGTATGCCCAGGCCGGAGGGCGCGCTGGCGGCGGGCGGGTCATCGTCGAAGGATTCGTCGACTTCGATTACGAGATCACCCTGCTCACCGTGCGCCATCGCGACGGCACCGCCTTCTGCGAGCCGATCGGCCACCGCCAGGAGGATGGCGACTATCGCGAATCCTGGCAGCCCCAGCCCATGACGCCGACCGCGCTGGAGCGTGCCCGCGAGATCGCCACCAAGGTCACCGAGGCGCTGGGCGGACGGGGCATCTTCGGCGTGGAGCTGTTCGTGCGCGGCGACGAGGTCATCTTCAGCGAGGTCTCTCCGCGTCCGCACGACACCGGTATGGTGACCCTGATCTCGCAGGATCTCTCCGAGTTCGCGCTGCATGCCCGTGCCATTCTCGGACTGCCGATCCCCGAGATTCGCCAACGCGGTCCGGCCGCCTCCGCCGTCATCTTGGTCGAGGGCGAATCGACCCAGGCGCGCTTTGGCAACCTCGCCGAGGCGCTCGCCGAGCCCGGAACCGATCTGCGACTGTTCGGCAAGCCCGAGGTGCAGGGTCGTCGACGCATGGGCGTGGCGCTCGCGCACGGAACCGATGTTGAGGATGCGAAGGCGCGTGCCTTGCGTGTGGCTTCGAAGGTGAGCGTCACCTTGGATTGATCGAGACGGCGGCGTATTGTGCGGCGGGTCCAATCGTTCGGGAGAGAAAGACATGGGCCACCTGGCAGGCAGTAAATCGACACTGACGCCGCTGATCGACCGGCTGAATCTTTATCCCATCGGGCTCGTCGACAGCGAGCGTTTGCGCCAGATCCTCGCGCTCCTCTTCGACGAGACCGAAGCCTTCGTCGGCTCGCGCTTTCCCTTGCACGAGGCGACGCTGGAGGAACTCTCCGCGCTGACCGCTCTGTCGCCCGAGCGGCTTCTGCCTGTGCTCGAAGGCATGGCCGACAAGGGCTTGGTGATGGACATGCCCTATGCGGGCACCACCTATTATCTTCTGGTGCCCGGGCTCATCGGTTTCATGGAGTTTACCTTCATGCGTCGCCGGGCCGATCTGCCGCTTCCCGAGCTGGCGCGGCTCATGTCCGAGTATCTGGAGGAGAACGGCAAGGTGGGTCAGCCGGGCGAGTTCTTCGGCAGTCCCACCCAGCTCACCCGAGCGCTGGTCCATGACGAGCATATCCCGGTCAGCTCTCAGATCACCTCCTACGAGGATGCGCGACGCATTATCGAAGAGGCCGATTTTTGCGCCGTCACGCTCTGCTATTGCCGTCACAAAAAGGAGCATCTGGGCGAGACCTGCCGCAAGGGCGCGCCGGTCGAGGATATCTGCATGGTCCTCGGCGAAGGGGCGCGCTTTCTGGTGCGCCGCGGCTTCGCTCAGGAGCGCGACACCGCCAGCATGCTGGAAACCCTGGAGTATGCGCGCTCGCTCGGGCTCACCCATGTCACCGACAATGTACGCGAGCGGCCGTCCTTTCTCTGCAATTGCTGCCGCTGCTGCTGCGAGTTGATGGCGGGCGTCCAGCTCGGCTTCGAGGAGGGGATCGCCAAGACCCCCTTCCTCGCCGAAATCGATTCCGAGCATTGCAACTACTGCGGTGCCTGTCTGAGTGCCTGCAACGTCAAATGTATCGGCCTTGCGCCCGGTGCCCGTGCGCTCCCCAAAAAGGCGCGCTTCGCCGAGATCGATGCCTCCGTCTGTCTCGGCTGCGGCGCCTGCATTCCGGTGTGCGAGCAGAACGCCATCCATCTGGTCGAACGTGCCCGACGTCCCAAGCCACCCAGGAACCGTGGCCGGATGTTCGCCCGGATCCTGTGGGAGAAGGGCCGGCTCTGGCCCTTCGTGCTGGATCGGGCGAAACGACTGCTGTCCTGAATCGAACGCCCTCGGGCGATGAAATCGCGCTGTAGAGAAGGCATCTCTATGTGCCTGGAAGGGATTCCGCCGGGATCTGAAGTCGCCGCGCTCCAGCCCGACATACTTCTTCAGACGTATCAGGCGGTTTTCGCGAAAGAAAGCACCTGTCGTAGGATGCGGTTCGCACGCTCACCACCGCATCCGACAGGGGCGATTCTTTTCTGGAGATCGCCTCAAAGCAGAGGTTGCGACGATGCGAATCGGTGTCCCGAAAGAAATCAAGAATCATGAATATCGCGTTGGTCTGACGCCGGCATCGGTCAAGGAACTGACCGGTCGCGGTCACCAGGTTTCGATCGAAACCCAGGCCGGCGCTGGCATCGGCTTCGAGGACGACGACTATCGGGCCGAGGGCGCGGACATCCTGCCGACCGCGTCGGAGGTGTTCGAGCAGGCCGAGCTCATCGTCAAGGTCAAGGAGCCTCTGGCCGAGGAGCGTCGCCTGCTCAAACCCGAGCAGGCTATCTTCACCTATCTGCACCTGGCGCCGGATGCCGTCCAAACGCGGGAGCTCATGGCCAGCGGGGCGCTCTGTATCGCCTATGAAACGGTCACCGACCTGGCCGGACATCTGCCGCTGCTGACCCCCATGTCGGAGGTCGCCGGCCGCATGGCGATCCAGGCCGGGGCGCATTGTCTGGAGAAGGCGCAAGGCGGTTGCGGCGTGCTGCTCGGCGGCGTGCCTGGCGTGTCGGCGGCCAAGGTGACCGTCATCGGCGCCGGTGTGGCCGGACGCAATGCGGTGGCGATGGCGGTTGGCATGGGTGGCGAGGTCACCGTGCTCGATCGCAACATCGCCGCATTGCGCGTGCTCGACGAGCGCTTCGGCAATCGCATCTGTACCCTGCGATCGACCGCGAACCATCTGGAGACGGCGGTGCTGGAGGCCGATCTGGTGGTGGGTGCCGTGCTGATTCCGGGGGCGACCGCACCCAAGCTGGTCACGCGCGAGATGGTCTCGCGCATGCGTAAGGGCTCGGTTCTGGTGGATATCTCGATCGATCAGGGCGGCTGCTTCGAGACCTCGCGCCCGACCACGCACCAGGATCCGACCTTCGAGGTCGACGGCGTCGTGCACTACTGCGTGGCCAACATGCCGGGGGCGGTCGCCCGTACCTCGACCCTGGCGCTGAACAACGCGACCCTGTCCTTCGTGATCGCCCTGGCGGACAAAGGGATTCGTCAGGCCCTGCTCGATGATCCGCATCTGCTCAATGGCCTCAACGTCGCGCGCGGCCACATCTGCCGACCCGAGGTTGCCGAGGCACAGGGGCTCGTCCATGTGGACGCGCGCGAGGTGCTGGCCGATCTGTAGGCCGGGTGCGTTAGATCGCCTCGGACCGTCTCAAGCGCTTTTCCCTGCTGCGATCATCCCAGCGCCGACCGTGTCGTTGGTGCTCTCGTCGATGAGGATGAAGGCACCGGTCGCGCGGTTGTCGGCATAGGCGTCTGGGAAGATTGGTTGAGCGAGCTTGAGGGTCAGAGGGGCGATGTCGTTCATCTGGAGTTGCTCGGCCGGCTCGCGCTCCAGTCTGTTGACGTCGAGCCGGTGGTGGATCCTCGTCACCTTGGCCTTGACTTCCCGCGTGGTGTGGCGCAGCAGATAGGTGCGTGCTGGCGACAGGGGCGTCTCGGACAGCCAGCAGACGCAGGTGTCGATCGTCTTGACCGCCTCGGGGGCTTCGTCCGGCTTGACCAGCAGATCGCCGCGCGAGATGTCGATTGCATCCTCCAGCAACAGGGTCACCGACTGCTCATGGATGGCGTTCTGGACGTCGATTCCACCGATCTGGATGTCCTTCACTCGGCTGATACGCCCGGACGGCAGCGCCTGAACCGCATCGCCGACGGCGATCTCGCCGGACTCCACACGTCCCATGAAACCGCGATAGTCGTGCAGTCCCGGATTGGCCGAATCGCGCGGGCGGCAGACGTATTGCACCGGGAAGCGGAAGGCCTCCGCAGCCTCGGTGTGGGCCGCTGGCGCGGTCTCCAACATCTCCAGCAGGGTCGGACCCCGATACCAGTCGAGCCGCTCGCTGCGTGCCACGATGTTGTCGCCGTGCAGCGCCGAGATGGGAATGAAACGGACCTCGCCGATGCCGAGCCGGGCGGCGAAGTCGAGATACGCGTCGCGAATACGCTCGAAGACGCCCTGATCGTGGTCGACCAGATCCATCTTGTTCACGGCGACGACCAGGTGCGGGATGCCGACCAGGTGGGCCAGATAGGAGTGCCGACGCGTCTGAGTCAGCACGCCCTTGCGCGCATCGACCAGGATGATGGCCAGGTTCGCGGTCGAGGCGGCGGTGACCATGTTGCGGGTGTACTGCTCGTGTCCCGGCGCGTCGGCGATGATGTATTTACGCGTCCCGGTCGAGAAATAGCGGTAGGCGACATCGATGGTGATGCCCTGTTCGCGTTCGGCCTGCAGACCGTCGGTGAGCAGGGACAGATCCATCTCGCTCAGACCCCGTCGCTGCGAACTGGTCTCGATTGCGCTCAAGGTGTCGGCGAGGATCGTTTTGGTGTCGTAGAGCAGGCGCCCGATCAGGGTGCTCTTGCCGTCGTCGACGCTGCCGCAGGTGAGAAAGCGCAGCAGGCCATGGTCGATCTGAGGGAATTCGTGTGGGGAAGACATGGGCGTGACTCGATGTGGCTGAGGGTGCTGGTAGCTGAAGAGGATGTGCGGCTCAGAAATATCCGGCCCGCTTGCGTTCCTCCATCGAGGACTCGCTGGTCTGGTCGTCCATGCGCGTGGCGCCGCGCTCGCTGATGGTGGTCACTGCGGTTTCGGCCAGGATGGCGTCGATGCTGTCGGCTTCGGACTCCACCGGCGCGGTGCAGGTGATGTCGCCGACGGTGCGAAAGCGCACCCGGATCTCTTCCACCTGCTCGTGCGCCAGGGCGGGCGTGAGCGGGGTCACCGGACGCAGCAGACCCTTGGTCCGCACCACCGGACGAGGGTGTGCGAAATAGATGGATGGCAGCTCCAATCCCTCGCGCTGGATGTATTGCCAGACGTCCAGCTCGGTCCAGTCGCTGATCGGAAAGGCGCGGATGTTCTCGCCCTGGTGCACGCGGGCGTTGTAGAGGTTCCAGAGTTCGGGGCGCTGGTTCTTGGGATCCCAGCCACCAAAGGCATCGCGGAAGCTCATGATGCGCTCCTTGGCGCGGGCCTTCTCCTCGTCGCGCCGGGCGCCGCCGATGCAGGCGTCGAAGCCGAATTCCTCGATCGCCTCCAGCAGGGTCACCGATTGGTGTTTGTTGCGCGACTCGCCTGGATGTTTGAGCACCACCGAGCCGCGCGCCATCGAGTCCTCGACCGAGCGAACGATCAGCCGGGCGTCCAGTTCGACCGCGCGCCGGTCGCGGAAGTCGATGACCTCCGGATAGTTGTGTCCGGTGTCGATGTGCAGCAGCGGAAAGGGCAGCGGTCCGGGCCGAAAGGCCTTTTCGGCCAGACGCAGCAGGCAGACGGAGTCCTTGCCGCCGGAGAAGAGCAGGGCGGGGTTGGCGCATTGTCCGACCACCTCGCGCAGGATGTGGATGGCATCGGCCTCCAGCCAGTCGAGGTGGGTGAGGGTACGGGTGTTGAGGCTGTTCATCGTGAAATGCGTGCTCCTAGGCGGTGACGGCCGATGTCTTGCGGTGCAGTCCGCACTCCTTGGTCTCGGGGTTCTCCCACCACCAGCGTCCGGCCCGGATGTCCTCGCCGACCGTGATGGCGCGGGTGCAGGGGTCGCAGCCGATGCTTGGATACCCTTGGTCGTGGAGCCGGTTGTAGGGCACCTGGTATTGCTTGAGGAACGACCAGACCTCGCGTTCGCTCCAGTCGGCGAGAGGGTTGAGCTTCTCCAATCCGTGCTCGGCGTCCCATTCGCGCGGCGGAAGCTGGGCACGGGTGACGGACTGGGCCGCGCGCAGCCCGGTGATCCAGGCCGCCTGCCCCGCCAATGCCTCCTTGAGCGGACCGATCTTGCGCACCCGGCAGCAGGCGCGGCGCGCCTCGACCGAGTCGTAGAAGCCGTCGATACCGAAGCGGCGCACATAGTCCTCGACCGCCTCGGGGCCTGGCGCATAGCGTTCGATCCGGGTGCCGTAGTGCCGCTCGATCCGGTCGAGTAGCGCATGCGTTTCGGCTGGAAGCCGGCCGGTGTCTAGGGTGAAGATGCGGATCGGAAAGCGCCCGCGCAGGATGACCTCGGTCAGTACCATGTCTTCGGCCCCCAGACTGGTGGCGAAAACGATGGGACTCAGCTCGCGGCAGGCGTTGGACAACCGGTCGGTAAGGGCCTGTTTGCGCGCACGTACCACCTCGTCCGAAACGGGATGCCGGAGACGCTCATACATGATCCACCTCCAGGGCGTTCTCTCGGCCCAAGGCTCGGCGGAACGGCTCGGTGCCGAGACGCTGGACCGTCTCTGCGAAGCGCTCCCCGGAATCCCTGTTCCGACGGTAGGTGGCGAGCAGCGTCGCGATCGCCTCTGGAATCTCCTCAGCCGAGAACGAGGGTCCGATGGTCTCGGCCAGTCGCGCCTCGCGCCCCGAGCGCCCGCCGATGAGGATTTGGTAGCGGGATTCGCCCTGCTTGAGTACCCCTCGGATTCCGATCTGGCCGAGGTTGTGGTGGGCGCAGGCGTTCACGCAGCCCGAGATCCGCAGATCGATGGGGCCGATATCGCGCAGCTCCTCGGGATCGGCGAAACGTGCGCCGATGGTCTCGGCCAGACCCACGGGGTCGCCGTGTGCCAGGTCGCATTCGCGCGCGCCGGGGCAGGCGACCAGATCCGTCAGCAGCCCCACGTTAGCCTGACCGAGATCCTGGGCGCGCGCCGCCTCCCAGAGGGCGAGCAGCCGCTCCTTGCGGACATGCGGGAGCACCAGGTTCTGGGTGCGGGTGAGTCGCACCTCGTCGCGACTCAGCGTCTCGGCCCAGTCGGCGATACGCTCCAATTGGGTCGGGGTCAGGTTGCCCGATGGCGCTCCAGGGCGCTTGGTCGACAGGGTGACGATGGCGTATCCCGGACGCTTGTGATCGCGCACGTTGTAGCGCAACCAGTCCAGATAGGCGGGCGGACCGCTGGGCGCGTCCGTCGGCTCGATTGCGTCCCGTTCCTGGTGTTCGCTCGGCGAATCGGCGAACAGGCGCGCCGCGCGCTCGACCTGGCGTTCCGTGAGGGTCGCCGGACCATCGCGCAGGCTGGACCATTGGGTTTCGACCTGTGCGCGGAATTCGACCAGACCGATCCGCTGGATCAGATTCTTGAGTCGCGACTTGTAGGGATCCGAGCGCGACCCGTCTCGCGCATAGACGCGCAGAATGGCCTCGCAATAGGTCAGCAGATGGGACCAGTGGACGAATTCGGTCAGTTCCTCGGCGAGTCGCGGACCTCGTCCCAGCCCGCCTCCGACCAACACGCGAAAGCCCAGCTCGCCATCCGGGTCGCGGACTAGATCCAGACCCAGATCGTGAGCCGCCAGTGTCGTGCGGTCCTCGCTGGCGCCGTTGACGGCGATCTTGAACTTGCGCGGAAGCCCGGCGGCGGCCGGGTGGTTCAGACGCCACTGATCGATGAGGGCATGCCAGGGACGCGGATCTTCCGTCTCGTCGGCCGCCGCGCCGGCCAGCGGATCCGTTTCGATACTGCGGACGAGGTTCCCCGAGGTCATGAAACTGGAGATCCCGACCTCGGCCAGTGCGGCGAGGATCTCCGGGACGTCCCCGATCTCCGGCCCGCTGAGCTGGATGTTCTGGCGCGTGGTGAGATGCGCGTCAGCCGCCAAATCGTAGTCGCGGACGATCCGCGCCAGGGCGCGCAGTTGTCGGCTGGAGAACCGGCCTTCGGGCGCGCTCAGACGCAGCATGGTCGAGTCGCGCAGTTGGTAGAGTCCGTGCCGCAGACGCAGAGGGCGGAAGGTCTCTTCGTCGAGCGCGCCGCTCAGATAGGCGTGAGTCTGTTCGCGGAAGGTTGCGATTCGCTCGAACGGACGGAGCGATTCGTCGGCATCCTGTAAATACATGGAAAACTCGCAAGGGAATTCAGGGTAGGGACGATCCTAGCGAGCCGAACTTTGTGTAAAAAGGAATTTAAAGTTAGACCAATATGCCTATTGGTTATATGACTTGCTTGCGGGCGGTGTCTGCGAACGCGTGTCCGCATCGTAAGATGCAGTGAAAAACCAACCGCATCGGTCGCGACAGACGCGGTTCGCAGGCTCACCGCATCCTGCGGTGAGCCTGTTTTTTTGTAGAGCGATTTACTCGAACAGTCGGTGCATCAACTCCGGGGGACGGGCACCGTTGCGCGAGGCGATTTCCTCGATCGACTGGGCGGTGCTGACGACCTTGAAGCCGCCGGACTCTAGCTTCGTGACCAGAGTGTCGGCGCTCTCGTCCAGCAGCGGGGCAATTTCGGTCAATGGGGCGCGCTCTAGGCTCTGGAATATCCGATGCTTCACATTGCTGCCCTCTTGGCTGGCCGACAGGCCGATGAGCCCCGCCGTCACCAGCGCCACCACTCCGATGATCCCGAGCGCTGCGCGCCGCGAGAAATAGCCGGTAAAGCCGCGCCAGTGCGTGGCGATATGGAAGACGACGAAGGTGACGAAGGCCAGGCCGATCCATTCATGGGCCAGTGTGACGGGGTCGTGCATGCCGAAGAACATCAGCACGCCGGAGACGGACATGAAGACGCCGGCGGATATGACGGCGGGTGTGGACCATTGACGGGTGTTCAGACTGGTCATGGGCAGAGTCTCTCGCGGTTAGGTTGTGAAATCGGCTGGTACGCAGCGGCTCGGGATGCGTGAGCGTTGGTCGCTGCGTTCCATGGATGCCATTTCACTGCCCCCATGTGTCCGGGGCTTGCCGAGAGAGGGCGGGTATTGTGACGTTGTGTGACAAAGTCCGGGATCGGCACAGGTTGTCACCAAGTTCGGTCTGGGGCCTGACAGAACGTCGTGCGCGAGCCTCTTGCACCGCACGCGCGCGGCTTGTTCACTCGTTTCAGAGGCTCGACTTCTTTCCGTGCCTCTCGACCGTAGAGCCATGAACCGCTTTGAGTTGATCTCGGATCCATACGCACATGGGATCGTTGTGGAAGCGTTCGTGCCAGTAGAGCGAGACCTGGGGCCCGCCAGTGGTCGCTTCCGGGGGCGTCTCGCGTACCACCAGATTGCGGCCATGCGCGAGCTCCTCGGCGAATTGCTTCGGTAGCAGAAAGACCATGTCGCTGCATTCGCAGAAGGCGGCAATGGAGGTGAAGCTGGTCAGGCGCAGGGGCTGATTCAACCGCTCGCCTTGAGCCAGATATCCCTGGGCGAGGAGGCCGTTCTCCACCGTCCCGCCACCACGTCCTGTGAGGGAGACCAGACCATGGTTGGCTGCCGCGATGCGCTCGGCACTGATAGCGCCCAGTGCCAGTGGATTGTCCGCGTTCATGACCAATGCGAATGCCATCGGTGCGAGATAGAGGCTGTGAATCTGTGCGGTACTTGCTGCGCTGGGTTCGAATGGCGATAGGACGAAGTGGACCTCGCCACGTTCGAGCTGATCGAAGTGGTCGCGCGGTTCGCTTTTCACCTCCAACACCATTCCTTGCGCCAAGCGGCGCATCCGCTCGAACAACGGTGGAAGAAACCATCCGACCTCCGGTTCTGGGCCATAGAAGCGGACGACGTGCGTTGAGGTCGCCGGGTCGAAAGACTGCCGGGAAACGAGGCGCTCGGTGTCCTCGATCCAGTGGATCAGGTCCGGCAACAGGGCCTCGGCGCGCGCGCTCAGATCAAAACCTCGCGAGGTACGAACCAAGAGCGGGTCGTCGAACATGACGCGTAGTCTTTGCAGGGCGCGACTGACGGCTGGCTGGCTCATTCCAAGCTGTTCGCCAGCCCGTGAGACGTGGCGGTCCTCAAGCAGCTGCCGCAGCACGACAAGCAGGTTGAGGTCCAGGGTTCGAAGATTCACTATTCGGATACTCGCTATCTTTGTTATGCATTGGACGCATGATTTGTCGCCGTCTAATCTAGCCTGTCCACGACGAATACACCGGTTGCCGCGTTGACGGCACTCAAGGAGACAGCAGCATGAAACTCGATATGCCCACTCGGCTCAGTCCAAACACCCTGGCCCTGCATTGGATCGTCGCCATCATGATGATCGGCCTATTGGCAACGGGGCTTTATATGGCCCAGACGAGCACCTTCGGGCTCTATCCCTGGCACAAGTCGTTCGGCGTCCTCATCGCGCTGTTCGTTGTGCTGCGCGTGGCCTGGCGTATCCGCAACGGTTGGCCAAAGCCGGTTGGCGATTACACCTCCGTCGAGAAGCTGCTGGCGAAGCTCGTTCACTGGCTACTCATCATCGGCACCGTGCTGATGCCGGTTTCGGGATTCATGATGTCGGCCATGAGCGGACACGGCGTGCCCTTCTTTGGTTTCGAGCTGTTCGCTCACAACCCGGATCCCACCAATCCGCAGGAGGTCGTCGCTCTCAACGCAACGCTGGCCGAAGCAGGGCATGTGCTGCATCGCTGGGGCGGCTACCTCTTGATCGGCGCGGTTGTGCTGCATGTCGTGGGTGCCCTGAAGCACCATTTCGTCGATCGCGACGGCACCCTGCGGCGCATGCTGGGCACCGAGGTGCGGGTGACATCCTGATCGACCGGACCTCCGTGAAGGCGATCGTCCATCAGTTCATTTTCACCTGACACAACGGACCGACCGATGACCAATCGAACCATCCAGATGGACGAACGGCTTCAAGGATATGTGTTCGCGCATTCAGTACGCGACACCGACGTCAAGCGGCGCCTGCGCGAGGTCACGGCCTCTCTGAGCGAGAGCGGTATGCAGATTGCCCCAGAGCAGGGTCAGCTCATGGCCCTGTTGGTGGAGCTGATCGGTGCTCGGCGCATCATCGAGGTCGGCACCTTCACCGGTTACAGCGCGCTGTGCATGGCCGAGGCCATGCCGGCCGATGGCACCTTGATCTGCTGCGATCTGAGCGAGGAGTGGACCGGCATCGCCCGCCAATTCTGGCGCGAGGCCGGAATCGAGGAGCGCATCGATCTGCGCTTGGGACCGGCGTTGGAGACCCTCGACGCCCTGCTGGCGCAGGGACTGGAAGGACAGCTCGACATGGCCTTCATCGATGCCGACAAGCTCAACTACAGCCATTACTTCGAGCGGTGTCTACGGCTGTTGAGACCCGGCGGACTCATGCTGTTCGACAACACGCTTTGGGGCGGCCACGTGGCCGATCCCGATGACCAGGAGGCAGCGACCCAGGCCATCCGCGCGCTGAACGATGGTCTGCTGGAGGACGATCGGGTGACCCTGAGTCTGGTACCGATCGGCGACGGGCTGACCTTGGTGCGTAAGCGTGCCAGCAAGCCTCTGCGGTAGGACTTTGTTCGGTCGGCGCAACGTTCCTGCAAAGGGGGTCCAGACCATCAACGAGAGGCTCCATATCTCGGCTCTCGAACGCTGGACCAAGCCTGTGGTCACCGACTGCCCCAAACGCAGGAGCTGTGCGCCGAGCGATTACCGTCCGTCCAACCTGGAGGCCTTGATCCGCGCCCGGCAAGCGGGGCGGCCCATGTCGGTCGTGGGCTGGGATGGACAGCTGATGGAGGCGAGTTCGGTCCCTTGGCCGCAGCCGTGATCGTGCGATAGGGTTGATAGAGGTTGACCTCGACCGAGAAGCCCCGCCTTTGCGGGCGGGGTTTCAACCTCGCTCTGTTTGTTCTCCGATCTTTTTGTGACCGTATGTGACAAGCGCTCGGCTCGACACCATCTGCCACAATATTTGGTCCCACCGTCCCGCGCGACGCCCTAAACTGCAGCGCATGGACATGCAGCCACACATCCTAGTCGTCGACGACCATTCCGAGATTCGCCAGTTGTTGCAGCGCTATCTGGGCGATCACGGCTACCGCGTGACGACCGCCGCGAATGGTGCCGAGATGCGGCGTACGCTGGCCGATGCCGCCATCGATCTCATCATTCTCGATCTCATGATGCCGGGTGACGACGGTCTTACGCTCTGCCGCAATCTGCGCGCCGGACCGAACGCAGCCGTACCGGTCATCATGCTGACCGCCATGGGCGAAGACACCGATCGCATCATCGGCCTGGAAATGGGCGCGGACGACTATCTCGCGAAGCCCTTCAACCCCCGTGAGCTGCTGGCGCGTATCAAGGCCGTGCTGCGCCGCACCGGCTCCTGTCAGGAGCGCGGAACGGGTGAGACCGCCGAGCGTCTCTGCTTCCTGGGCTGGACCCTGCTGCCGGAGGCGCGCGAGCTGATCGACCCGGATCAGACCCTGGTGCCGCTCAGTACGGCCGAGTTCGCCCTCTTGATGGCCCTGGTCACGCGACCGGGACGGGTGCTGAGCCGCGACCAACTGCTCGACCTGGCCCGGGGGCGCGACGCCAAGGCATTCGATCGTGCCATCGACACCCTGGTCAGCCGGCTGAGACGCAAGCTCGGCGACCAGTCCCGCGATCCGCAGATCATCAAGACGGTTCGGGGAGATGGCTACCTGTTCGCGCCCAAGGTCGAGCCTTGCGCATGTTGAGCCGGTTTGACACGCTCGCCGGTCGGACCCTGCAGCTCCTGGTCGGCATGACCCTGCTGACGATCCTCGGCAGCGCCTTCATTCTCCAGGACGAACGCAAGGACCGCTTCGAGGAGCGCAATCTGGCCTACCTGCTCGACGAGGTCACCACGCTCGTCTGGCTGCTCCAGGATGCCTCGCCGGTCGAACGCGCACGGATCATCGAGCGTTTCTCGCGCACGGGTGACGAGATCGCCATCACCCCTGAGCCGTCGCTCGCGCTCGATCGGCCCTGGCGGCATGCTGTCGAGCATGTCATTCATCACAAGCTGCGCAGCGCGCTCGGTATCGAGGACCGTGAGTCGCTGCGGGTTCGTGTCGAAATTGCGGATCACCGCCAGGATCGGGACGAGGACGAGGAGCGGCGAGGTTCGCCCCCCGAGCATCCGCGCGCGCTTGGCGATGACCTCCGATCCGATGACGTCAGGGCCATTCTCGTCTGCGTGCGTCTGAGGGACGGGCGCTGGGTCGATTTCCGCACGACCCGGATCGACGAGCCACCACCCTGGGCCGGGAAGACGCTTCAGCTCCTGGCGCTGCTGTTGACCACGGTAATCGGCGGCGGGCTCTTGATGGCCCGGCGCGCGGCCCGCCCCATGGCCCAGCTCGCCGAGGCGGCGCAACGCCTCGGTTTGGGCGAGGACGTGGAGCCGATTCCGGAGAGCGGTCCGCGCGAGGTCCGAGAGACCATCCGCGCATTCAATCGCATGCAGGATCGGTTGCATCGGCACATCCAGGACCGCTTGCGTTTGCTGGCGGCGGTTTCGCACGATCTGCGCACCCCCATCACGACGCTACGGCTGCGGGCCGAGTACATTGAGGATGCCGATATGCGCGATAAGACGCTCGCGACGCTTGGCGAGATGGAGGCCATTCTTTCAGCTACGCTCAGCTTCGCGCGCGACGAGGCCGCCGACGAGACGGCTCGCGCCACCGACCTGGCGGCCTTGGCGCAGAGCCTGGTCGACGATCATGCCGACCTCGGTGGGGATGTCGGCTACGCGGGACCCGAGCGGCTCATCGTGCGCTGTCGTCCCGTCGCGTTGAAGCGCGCGTTGTCCAATCTGATCGACAACGCCGTCAAATACGGCGGATCTGTCCAGGTCAGTTTGGCGACCGAGGATGGGCAGTATCTGATCCGCGTCGATGACGCAGGTCCAGGTATCCCGGAGGCCGACCTGGAGAAGGTCTTCGCGCCCTTCTTTCGCCTCGAGGTCTCGCGCAGCCGCGAGACTGGCGGTACCGGGCTCGGTCTGTCCGTGGCCCGGACCATCGTCCATGCGCACGGCGGGACCCTGGTTCTGATCAATCGGCCCGAGGGCGGTCTGAGCGCCCAGATACGCCTGCCCGAATCGATCGCGAACGGCTCCGCTCCTGGAGCGCAGGGTAGGGTGTCCGCCAGGGTTTGAGCGAGGAATGCCGGCCGGCGCCACCATCCTATTCAGCGCAGGAGCGCCTTGGGGATTGCCCGGAAGCGACCGGGCCTCCAGAATCGCACGCATTCAATCGCTTCGAGCATCAGCATGAAAGACTGGGTGTACCTTTTCCTTGCCATCCTCTCCGAGACCGGCGCCACGCTGGCCCTGAAGGAGAGCGCGAACTTCACGCGCCTCTGGCCGTCCGTGGTTGTGGTCGTCGGTTATGGCGCGGCCTTCTATCTGCTCGCCAAGACGATGGAAACCATCCCGGTCGGCATCTCTTACGCCGTTTGGGCAGGACTTGGCGTCGTGCTCATCGCCTTCGCCGGATGGGTCTTTTTCGGCCAGAAGCTCGATGTGCCGGCACTGATCGGGATCGGGCTGATCCTGGCCGGCGTGCTGGTGTTGAACCTCTTCTCGAAGGCGGTGGGGCATTAGCCAGCCATCCAATCGGCCGCCTCTCGTCGCCATCCGTTGATCTCTTTGTGATCCGTGTCACACTCAGGTTGCGAGCCATTTAGCCGCATCGGCGATACTTAAACCAATCAGGTGGTTCGTTCACCGAAAATAGAGGTTTAGAGCCATGATCGGAATTCGCAACGACTCGACTCAAAGCGTGCTCCGTTCCCTCAACAACACCCAGTCTGCGGTGGAGACCAGCCAGGAGCGTTTGAGCTCGGGGAAACGCGTCAACAGCGCGGCCGACGATGCAGCCGCTTCGGCGCTCATTTCGCAATTCGCGGCGCAGATCGCCGGGAGCGATCAGGGCATGCGCAACGTCAGCGATGGCGTTTCCATGTTTCAGACTGCGGAGTCCGGGGTGAGTCAAATCAATGACATGGTCGGCCGCATCCGCGAGCTGAGCCTGCAAAGCGGCAACGGCACCCTGTCCGATTCCGATCGCAGCGCGCTCCAGTCCGAGGTCAGCCAATTGCAGGAGCAGATCGCTCAGACCGTCGAGAGCACCACCTTCAACGGCACCCGATTGCTCGATCGCGATGCCAGTGTCTCGATCCAGGCGGGCGGCAACTCCAGCGATGCCATCGGGCTCGAAACCTATGATGTTCAGGGGCAACTGAGCGATTTCGGATTCGGCGATATCGACATCTCGACGGCCGCCGGCGCGGCGAGCGCGCTCGGTGTGTTAGACAAAAGCAGCGAGTATCTCAGCGGCATACAGGGTGAGATGGGAGCCGTCCAGAATCGCTTCGAATATGCCATCGGCAACCTGCAAGAGAGCAATATCAACACTAACGCCGCTCAGAGTCGGATCCAGGATGCCGACTACGCCCGCGAGATCTCCCAACTGGCCAGCAGCCAGATCCAGCAGCAGGCCAACATCGCCATGATGGGCCAGGCGTCAAGCATCTCCGCCCAGACCGTCTCGCAACTGCTTGGGGGTTAGGCTTCCGGGGTATCGGCAAAGCTCGGAGCTTCACCGGGCTACGGGATGTTTGACCCCTCCCCAGCGGGAGAGGGGCCACTCCGAAACCTAGCGGCGCGGGTCGTAGATGCGCGGTTCCATGATGAGCGGCTCGGGGAATGACTTGGCGACCTGTTCCCAGGGGACGAATTTGAAGTTGGTGCTGTCGTTTTCGAGTTCTTCTTCGTCTTGGAGGGCGTTCTGCGGATCGTTGGCACCGTCCTGCACCACCAGCAGCCCGAATGGATAGCGGGATCCCAATGCGGTGGAGATGACGTCGGCGCCGTCGGATTCGTTGGCCTGGTCGATCCCGTCGGTGTCGGCGACCACGAAGCTGCCGACATAGACGTTGTCGCCGGAGCGCTCGAAGACGGCATAGGTGCCGTCGCCCTGGCTCGATACCAGCAGGTAGCCGGTGCCGCTGGGTCCGTAATAGAGGGTCAGCCCCTCGATATCCGGCTTCAGATAGTCTGCATCGATCGATTGCACCAGGCTGTACTCGTTGCCGCCATCGACCTCCGCCGAGAATTTGAGTACACCCACGATGTCCTCCATGCCGACATAGAGCACGCCCAGTTCACGGTCGGCGACCAGTCCCTCGGACTGGGAGTCCTCGGCATCGCCGGTTGGAACCGGAAGTTCGATCATACGCGCCACCTCGGCGCTTACGGTGCCGTCTCCGGCGTCGAGCAGTCGTAGCTGGGCGACCTTGTTGCCGTCGGCCTGAGTCACGAAGGCATAGTCGGCGCCGTCCGACAGGCCCCGATAGGTGCAGAGTCCATAGGCGGTTGCGCTGCCGTCGTCGACACCGAAGATGGTCGCGGGCATCGAGGAGGAGGTGACGGCCACCAGACGCTGGCGGTCCGGATCGATGCGGTAGACGGCAAGCGTGTCGTTCTTGCGATCGGAGAAGACGGCCAGATCGACCCGTTTGCCGTCGAGCGCGAAGTCGTAGACGAGATCCACGTTGTTGAAGCGGATGTCGCCATACTCGGCCGGCAGCTCCTGCTGGATGACTGTGCCCCCCAGATCGAAGACCACGAATCCTCCGTCCTTCAGCGTGGCGATGACCAGGCTCTTGCCCGGCCGGGACGGATGGACCCAGATGGCTGGATCGTCCGAGTCGCCCCTGAGCGGGCTGTCGATTCCGGCGTCGGTGGTGCGCGGCGTTTCGAGTACCGGACGCGCGGCCGGGACCGTCTCGATATTCAGGGCAAGCGCGATGAACTGGGTGAATTGGGTCGAGGAGAAGTTGTTGTCGCTGACGACGATGAGCGACTGACGCCCGTCCGGCAGCACCGGACCCAGAGTCATGCCCTCCAGGTTGTCGACCGTCTCGACCAGATCGCCGAAATCGATCAGCTCCTGCTTTTGGACCGGCGGATCGATGGAGAATGGCACCCCTTTCCCTTTCCACAACAGGCTGTCCCAGGCGGACACATCCAGGGCGCCCTGACTCAGTACCTGATAGAGCTTGACCACGTTGCCCTTGCCGGTGGAAAAGCTGCGCTCCATGGCCAGGAGCGATCCGTTGTCGTCCAGCGCCAGAAGTTCCACCAGGCCGTTGGTGGCGAATGCGGTCGCGGGTTCAGGCGTCTCAGCGACGGGTTCCACCTCATAGACTATCTCGCCGAGCGCCTTGCCGGTCTTGAGATCGTATTTGAGGATGCGCGACAGACTCTTGCCCTCCAGCGTGGCCTGGGGACCATCCTGCACCAGGGCGTTCTCCACCGCAGTGAAGAGATAGCGCTTGCTCGGCGTGATGGTCAGGCTCTCGAAGGCGAGGTTGTTGCGGATGCCTGAGGTCGCCGTGGGCAGATATTTGGCGTCGACCTCCAGTTCGAGATCCTGGACGCCGAATTGGTTGAAGTGGTTGACGAACGGGGCCAGGAGCTTGGAGACATCGCCCTCGGACGAGACGAAGACACCGCCGTTCAGGGCCAAAGCGATCCCCTCGGGATCGATGCCGCCGGGCGCGAAATAGCTGCCGAAGCGCGGCTGGAGTTTGGTGACGCCCGTGAAGGCGATGTCGCCCGAGTCCAGATGGCCATCGCTCAGATCGATGGTGAGGTTGTAGTAGCGTGCCGGGGCGAGATCGCTGCGGTCGTCCGACAGGGCCAGTAAGCGGTTGTTCTCGGCGTCGTAGGTGATGCCCGAAAGACCGCCGACCTCGGTGTCGTCGAAGCGGTAGCCGGTGGGAAAGGTGACCTCGCCGATGAACTCAAATCCTGTGATTGTGCGGCGCTCCGAGCCAGTCGATTCGCCTTGCGTGCCCGACCAGCACACGCAGGGGGCGATGGCCGTCGCAGCGGAAAGCGTCAGTGCGAGCAGTCTGGGGTTCGAGCGGTGGTCCGACATGGCGGGTTTCCTTTTTTGTCGCGTGGTTTCCGATCCAGGCGGGCAAGGCCGCAGCATGGGGCGCGAGCATAGGGTCGGAGATAGTCGTGTGCCATCTCGGTTCCATGACGGTTCCGTTTCATCTGTCTGCTGTGTCAGCTGCGGATAAGAACGAGTGCGGCCAAGCTCAAGCTGGATCTGCGTCTGGTTGCGGGCCTTTCTGCCACTGCGGGAGACGATCAAATTTCATTACACAGAATTGGTTTATTGTCCGAAGCAGGGTTAAAACCACCGCCTTTAGGCGGTCAGATTTATCTTTGAAGCCTTTTGCAA
>NZ_JBHUHX010000034.1:462-1039 GCF_042682685.1 Thiorhodococcus fuscus | reverse complement strand
GAGAGGTCGCGAGATTGGTCTCTAGGCCATGCAGGAGACGAAGGCCCTCATCTCTCGATGACGGGGGAATCTCGGGGTTGTTCTCGAGCGGCGGCCCCAGTGTGCGGTTTCTCACGAGGTACGACGGCGAGGTCAGTGAGCCTCTCGTGGGGCGCCAGGGAAGTCGGGTCTCCATGCGAGTGGCGAGGGGGAGCGCGTCATTGCTCCCGAGCCATGGTAGGGGAATCTGGCCTCGAGACGTGTTGAAGAAGGTCTCTCGAGGGCTTTCCCGGGTTGAGGCAGGAAACCCTGGGTTCCCTCGACTTGTGCAGGTGACCTCAGGGGGCTTCTCATGGTGGCTCTGAGAAGCCAGGGAAACTGGAGGTGGGAGGGGCCTCTCGGGACTCCACTGGGCTTGGTGCATTGGAAGAGGGCCTCATCTCCAGTTGAGGCAGGAACCGCAGGGTACCTCTGATTTCAGACTCCGATCGCAGGGTCCCTGCAGACTGGGGACAGGAGAGTCAGGCCTCGTCTTGGGTTGAGGCATGGAACTCCGCTTGCCTCTCGAGATGTCCCCGGGGAGAGAGGCCGCTTGTCG
>NZ_JBHUHX010000034.1:0-409 GCF_042682685.1 Thiorhodococcus fuscus | reverse complement strand
TGCCCCTTCGTGTTGACTTCATTCACAGGGTGGAGTTCGGAGAGGTGTCCGGGCATCGGGTTCTTATCAAGAGGGGACCGGGAAATCGGGGTCCTACGGAATGTGGAACCACCCACGAGGCCACGTCTGGAATGTCTTCGTGAGACCGGCCTCATCCTGAGGTGCGACCGGAAGGTCGGGAACCCCTTCCAGACAAAGCAGGGGAGTCGACCCTCCTGTCCAGATCAGGAGGGGAGAAAGGGCTCAGAGGAGGGGGTGCCGGAAAACCTCAGTGTTCCTCTCGAGGGAGACCGGGATTTCGGGGAACTTTGTGGGTCGCATCAAGGGTGCCAAGTGCCCTTTCGACCTCCAATTCCTAACGTGGGACTTCTCCTGAGGCGCTGTAGCGGGAAAGGGCTTCATCTTGCGA
>NZ_JBHUHX010000033.1:0-5309 GCF_042682685.1 Thiorhodococcus fuscus | reverse complement strand
GCCGCCATGCCGTCGGTCACGTTGGCGTTCTCGGTGTTCTGCGCCACCGAGGCCGATATCTGCTCCATCGAGGCCGAGGTCTCTTCCACGCTCGCCGCCTGTTCGGTCGCACCCTGCGAGAGCGACTGCGCCGTCATGCTCACCTGGTCGGACGCGGTCGTCAGCTCGTCGGCGCTCGTGCGCACCTCGCGGATGGTCTGCGCCAGTTTCTCGAGCGTGTTGTTAACCGTCTCGCGCAGTTCCTCCAGTCGTCCCTGGTAGCGCGTCTCGATGCGTTCGGAGAGATCGCCCCGCTCCATCAGGACAAGCACGCGCATCACCTCATCGACCGGACCGATCACCGCGTCCAGCGTCGCATTGATCCCCTCGACGATGCGACGGAAATCGCCTCTGTGACGCGCCGGATCGGCGCGCACGTCGAGCCGACCTGCCAGCGCGGCCCCGGAGAGTGTGTTGGCATCCTCGATCAGGGCCTGGATGTTGCCCCGAACCTGCTCGATGGTGTCGTTGATGAAACGCTTCTTGCCGGGGAAGAGCTCCAGCTCGGCATCCATGTCGCCCTCGCCGAAGGACTTCACACAGGCCATCGCCTTCTTCTTGACCGCGATATGGCCGGCGACCATGTCGTTGACCCCCTTGGCCATCACCTGGAAATCGCCCTGGAAGCGATCCTCGTCCATGCGCACGTCGATATCACCGAGATCGTGCTCGGACGCCATATGGTTCATCTCGGCGATGAAGCCTCGGATATTCCCCCGAACCTGTTCGATGATGTCGTTGATGAAACGCTTCTTGCCGGGGAAGAGCTCCAGCTCGGCATCCATGTCGCCCTCGCCGAAGGACTTCACACAGGCCATCGCCTTCTTCTTGACCGCGATATGGCCGGCGACCATGTCGTTGACCCCCTTGGCCATCAACCGGAAATCGCCCTGGAAGCGACCCTCGTCCATGCGCACGTCGATATCACCAAGATCGTGCTCGGACGCCATATGCTTCATCTCCGCGATGAAACCTCGGATATTGCCCCGAACCTGTTCGATGGTGTCGTTGATGAAACGCTTCTTGCCGGGGAAAAGCTCCAGCTCGGCATCCATGTCGCCCTCGCCGAAGGACTTCACACAGGCCATCGCCTTCTTCTTGACCGCGACATGGCCGGCGACCATGTCGTTGACGCCCTTGGCCATCAACCGGAAATCGCCCTGGAAACGGCCCTCGTCGATGCGCACGTCGATATCGCCCCGGTCGTGCTCGGACGACATGTGATTTATCTCGTCGATGAGCCGCTGGATGGACTCGGACATCGTCTTCATGGCCGCCATCAGGCTGGAGTCATCGCCCGACCGGAGATCGATCCTCGAACTCAAGTCGCCAGCCGCGATCCGATTCGCAACCTCGGAGGCAAAATCGGGCTCGCCGCCCAATTGCTTGAGCAAACCGCGCGTGATGACGAACCCCAGCAAGGCGACCACAACCAGGGTCAAACCGAAGACCATCAGCGACAGGGTGAAGGCACCGTCAAGGGTGGTCTCGGACAGCTCCGCAGCCTTCTTCGCTAAACTGACGTTGTAGGCGAAATGCTCGTCGAGCAAGTCCTCGAACTGACTGGCGATCGCACGAGTATCCTGCGCCAGATCACCCGTCGCCTCGGTGCCATTGATGCTTGAGCGCATCAGCAGCGCATCGAGTCCCGCGACGTATTGTTCGTACAGCGCCATCTCCCGGTCGAAAAAGCCCTTGTCCGTCTCATCGGAGACGAGCGTCCGGTAGGTCTGCGCTGCCTTCTCGACCTCCGCCCGATCCACGTCGATCTCGCGCTCGATCGCCTCCTTTGTGGCCGAATCGACGGAAACGAGGTGGCGATAGATACCGATCCGAAGCTTGGAGAAATGAGCGCGCAACTCGTCCAGCGCCACCAGGCTGGGGACCGAATTGACGGTGCTGTAATTGGCAGTCTCATAGACCTTACCCATCTGCTGGTGGCTGAGAAAGGCAAGCAGCCCGATGCCGAGCAGCGCCGTGCACACGAGCAAAGCCATCTTCTTGACGACGGTGAACTTCATTTGGATAGATCCCCTGTATGCCGAAATCATCAACCAGGCGGTAAAGAGTTGCCGTAACCACCAATCCGCACCAGGGGCTCAGAAGGGCCGTTGAGCCGCTTGATCCCTGACGAAAACGAACGCCGACCCTGAGAAGCCCCTCAGCCCGATGACACCACCTTGTTGGACGCCGCAGCGACGACCGGTGCCACCAATTCGATGAGCCCCTCGGTGCCCAGGACGCGGGAGATGTCGAGCAGGATGACGAAGCGCCCGTCCACCTTGCCCATGCCGCGAATGAAATCGCTCTTGATGCCCGCGCCGAAGGCCGGCGGCGGCTCGATCTCATCCGGGGTGATCTCCAGCACGGCCGAGACGCTATCGACCAGAATGCCGACGTCCTGAGCGCCACCCTCCTCGTTCATCTCGACGATGACGATGCAGCTACGTCGCCCGGCCTCGGCCTGGCGGCGATGGAAACGGGCCGAGAGATCCACGACCGGCACGACTGCGCCGCGCAGATTGATCACCCCCCGAATGAAATCCGGCATCATCGGCACGCTGGAGACGGCGCCGTACTGGATGATCTCCTTGATCGCCAGAATCCCGACACCGAACATCTGTTCCGCCACGCTGAAGGTCAGATACTGATTGGTGCCTTCGTCGTCTGTATCGGCCGACGCAGACCGAAGCTGATGCGAGTCTTTGACTGTCATGATTGCCACACCCTCAGAAACTGACGAATTCGGAGTCCGCCGACGGACCGGCCGGCAGGCGCTTGACGCTGGGTTTCGAGGCGGCCTTCGGCTTGGACGACGCCTCAGTCGAGGATTCCTCCGACAACCGCCGAGCCGACTCGCCGGTCTTGAAGAAGCTCATCATTCGCTGAAGCTGCTCGGCCTGACCGCTCATCTCCTCGGACGTCGCCGCCAGTTCCTCGGAGGCCGAGGCGTTCTGCTGAGTCGCCTGACTGAGTTGCGAGACCGCGCCATTGATCTGACCCACACCGCTCGACTGCTCGCTCGACGCCGCCGCAATCTCCTGCACCAGATCCGAGGTCTTGGCGATGGCCGGAACGATCTCGTCGAGCAAACGCCCGGCGCGCTCGGCCAGCTCCACACTGGAGCCGGCCACCTCGCCGATCTCCTGAGCCGCCTCCTGACTGCGCTCGGCCAGCTTGCGCACCTCGGTCGCGACCACTGCGAAGCCTTTGCCGTGCTCCCCGGCACGCGCCGCCTCGATCGCCGCGTTCAGCGCCAGCAGGTTGGTCTGGTAGGCGATGTCGTCGATGATCCCGATCTTCTGTGCGATCTGCTTCATCGCCGCGACCGTCTCCTTCACCGCCGCGCCGCCCTCGGTCGCTTCCTTCGCGGCCTTCGCCGCCATACCGTCGGTCACGTTGGCGTTCTCAGTGTTCTGCGCCACCGAGGCCGACATCTGCTCCAATGCGGCCGAGGTCTCCTCAACGCTCGCCGCCTGCTCGGTCGCACCCTGTGAGAGCGACTGCGCCGTCATGCTCACCTGCTCGGACGCCGAGGCCAGATCGTCGGCGGTAACGCGCACGTTACGCATCGTCTGCGCCAATTTGGCCACCGTGTTGTTCAAGGTCACGCGCAACTCTTCCAGGCGGCCTTTGTAGGGCGTCCCGATCGTCTCAGAGAGGTGGCCCTCCTCGATCAGGGCGAGGATGCGCATCACCTCGTTCACCGGGCCGATCACCGCGTCCAGGGTCGCATTGATGCCCTCGACGATCCGCCGGAAGTCGCCTCTGTGATGGCTCGCATCGGCGCGCACATCCAAACGGCCTTCCACCGCCGACTCGCTCAAAAGGGTCACGTCGGCGATGAGCGCCTTGAAGTTGCCGCGCACCTGCTCGATGGTTTCGTTGATGAAGGCCCTCTTGCCCGCGAACGGTTCGAGCTCCGCATCCATGTTGCCTTCACCAAACTCGGTGACGCAGGCGATGGCCTTCTTCTTGACCGCGATATGGCCGAAAACCATATCGTTGACGCCCGCCGCCATGGTCCGGAAGTCGCCCTCAAAGCGTTCCTCGTCGATCTTGACGTCGATGTCGCCCTTGTCGTGCTCGCCAGACATCCGATTCATCTCGGCGATCAGGGTTCGCAGCGTGGTCTGCATGGCGCCGACCGAGCGCATCAGCTGTCCGACCTCATCTTTCGAACGCGACTGGAGTTCGACCGACAGATCGCCGGCGGCGATCTGATCCACTGTGGTTACTGCCTTCCCCAGCGGACGGACGATGCTGCGGGTAAGCGCCAATCCCACCACAATCGCGATCAGCAGCATGGCCGACCCGAGCGAGGCCGTCATCGTCGTGGCGCGTTTGATGATCTCCACGGTGCGACGCCCCGAGTCATCCACCTCTCGCCCCGCCAGATCGATCAGGGTATGGACGGCAGCGACATAGGCACGGTGCAGCGGCAACGTCTCCTGAACCATCAGGTTTCGTGCCTCGTCCATCCTCGACTCCAACGCCAGCGCGATCGCATTCTTACGACTTCCCACATAGGCCTTACGCGCCGTGAGGATATCTGCCAGCAACGCCTGGCCTTCCGGCGTCGTCAGACTCTGCTCCAGACGCTCGTAGAGCCCCGTGAGCGCCTTGGATGTCTCGCTCATCTCCGCAACCGTCTTTTTCATCCGCTGCGGATCGCTCATGAACATCAGGGACAAGGCCATCTTGGCGTTGTCGCTGATGTTAACGATGATCTGGTTAGCCACGTCCGCATTCGGCCATGCCTCGGCGACAACCTCGTTCGAAACATTTTGGATGCTGCGCAACTGAAAGACGTTCATGGCGAGCGTCCCGAGCATCAGCGCAATGACAAGACCGAAACCCAAAGCCAGACGTGCGCCGATTTTGATGTTCGACAACATGTCGTTCTCCGTTGAAATAAGATGTCGCCTTGCGATGCCAAAGGAATCGCCGCCGTTGGGGTTCGTTCCCGCTCATGTCCCCCCATGCCGATCGTTGGGTCACTTCATATCCGGAAATGACCGCCTTGCCTGGACATCACATTCGAATCAGAAACTGACGAAATCGGAGTCCAGCATCGGACTGGCCGACAGCCGCTGACCCTTGGGGGCAGAAAGCGTCTGAGGCTCGCGCGCGCTCCTGTGAGTCGAGACAGCGGGTCGAGCCGATTCGACACCGGTCTTGAAGAAGCTCATCATCTGTTGCAGCTGCTCGGCCTGACCGCTCATCTCCTCGGCCGTCGCCGCCAGCTCCTCGGAGGCCGAGGCGTTCTG
>NZ_JBHUHX010000032.1:0-131737 GCF_042682685.1 Thiorhodococcus fuscus | reverse complement strand
TTGCAAAAGGCTTCAAAGATAAATCTGACCGCCTAAAGGCGGTGGTTTTAACCCTGCTTCGGACAATAAAGCCCGGTCGCGGCGAGGATGAGAAACCAGGCCAGCATCACGGGGCCAAAGAGCTTGCCGACCCGTGCCGTGCCACGGTGCTGAATCGCGAACAGGGCGATCAGCACCAGCACCGTCAGCTCCGGGACGGCGTCGGTCAACTCCGGCGTAACCAGTTCCAGACCCTGCACCGCGCTCAACACCGAGATGGCCGGGGTCAGGAGCCCATCACCGATCAGCATGGCGCTGGCGACCACGCCCAGCAGCAGCGCCAGCGAGCGTGCCCGTCCCTGGCTGCGGCGACGCAGCAGGGTGGCGAGCGCGATGACGCCGCCGTCCCCATCGTTGTCCGCAGACAGCACGAAGAGCATGTACTTGACGCCGACGACCAGCACCAGGGACCAGAAGATCAGCGAGAGCACGCCGAGGACGTTGACCACTTCGACCGACAGACCCGCGCCGCCGAAGAGGATGTTCATGGTGTAGATCGGGCTGGTGCCGATGTCGCCGAACACCACCCCCAGGGCGGCGATGACGAGAGCGAGCCCGACCGGTTCGCGCTTAGAGACGTTGGCTGACATGGGACATCCCGTGAAACGTCATGACATTCGGCCTGCATCGAGAATGACGGGGTGCCGTCATTTCCGCACGCTCGGCTTCAAGAGCGACAACAAGGGCAGCATCAACACGAAGCTCAGGGCGATCATGCCGAACACCTGGGTGAAGGCGAGCATCGAGGACTGGCGGCTGAGCTCGTTGGTGAGCAGCACGGCGGCCTTTGGGTTGGACAGCGTCAGTCCCTGAACCTGGAGCCAGTGGTGCAGGGCCGGATTGAAGGGGTTGATGTGTCCGCCGAGCTGGTTCCAATCCGCCTGGCCGAAACGGCTGTACCAGGTCGCGGCAATGGACACGCCGATGGAGCTGCCGATACTGCGCGATAGGTTGTAGAGCCCGGCCCCCGCGTCGGTCTGTGACGCCGGGAGGGTCACATAGGCCAGGGTAGAGAGCGTGACGAAGATGGATCCCATGCCGACGCCTTGGAGCACCCCAGGCCAGATGAGCCAGCCGGGGCTGATGTCGAGGCTGTACCAGGACATCACCCAGGTCGCGCCGCCAGCCAGGCCCATGCCGACCGCGATGATCCAGCGCGCATCGACCCGCCCGGAGATCCGAGCCACGATCAGCATGCCGAGGGCCGCGCCGAACCCGCGCGGGGCCATGACCAGACCGGTCGTCTCGACCGGGTAGCCGAGCAGGCGCTCCATCAGCAGCGGCTGGATGGCGATGGTCCCGAACAGCGCGAGCCCGAACACCAGCATCAGCGTCGAGGCCAACGCCAGGTTGCGGTCGGCGAACAGCCGCAGATCGACGATCGGCTGCTTGGCGGTCAGCCCACGCCAGACGAAGAGTGCGAGCCCAACGACCGCCGTGAGGGTCAGCAGCAGGATGACGCCCGAATCCCACCAGCCCTCCTGATTGCCGCGATCGAGCATGGTCTGCAGGCTGCCGATGCCGACGATCATCAGCAGCGCCCCCAGCCAATCGGTGCCGGCCGGCTGACGCGGGGTTTCGCGAATGCTGCGTGCAACCATCGCCAGGTTGAGCAGTCCGACCGGCAGATTGATATAGAACACCCAGCGCCAGTCGAGATGCTCGGTGACCAGTCCGCCGACCGTCGGTCCAAGGACCGGACCGAGCATCACCCCGATCCCCCAGATCGCCATCGCCTTGCCGCGTTGCTCGGCCGGGAAGAGAGTGACCAGCACGCCTTGTGAAAGCGGGATCAGCGGAGCCCCGGCGATGCCCTGAAGCAGACGGAAGACCACCATTTGCGACAGGGATTCGCTCAGTCCGCAGGCGGCCGAGGCGATCACGAAGCCGGCGATGCCGACCAACATCACACGTCGGCGCCCAAAGCGCGCGGCCAACCAGCCGGTCAGCGGGATGGTGACCGCCTCGGCGACGATGTAGGCGGTCAGAACCCAGGTCACCTGATCCGCCGTCGCGCCCAGGGCGCCCATCATGTGCGGCAGCGTCACGTTGACGATGGTCATGTCCATGATGGCCATGACGGTGGTCAGCATCACGCTCGCGGCGGGCAGGATGCGTCCCGAGGTGGGTGCGTCGCTCATCGGCTCATGCCTCCCGTCGCGGCTAGTCGGCGGTGGTGTCGACGCGGACCTCGGCGCTGGCGCCGACGCGTAGCGCGGGCACCGGGTCGAGGATGCGCACCCGCACGGCGAAGCGCTGCGTCACCTTGACCCAGTTGCCGGTCGCGTTCTCCGCCGGCAGCAGTGAGAAGGATGCGCCAGAAGCGGGACTTAGCCCTTCCACCTCGCCCTTGAAGTCCTTGCCCGGCAAGAGATCGACCGAAACGGTCGCCGGCTGTCCCGGACGAATGCGCGGCAGATCGGTCTCCTTGAAGTTGGCGTCGACCCAGACGTCATGGCTCTCCACCAGCGCGAACAGGGCGCTGCCGCTGTCCACATAGCTGCCCGGACGCAAGTCGAAATCGCCGACGATACCGTCGGCCGGGGCGGCAATGCGGGTGTGCTGGAGATCGAGCCGCGCCTGATCCAACGCGGCCTGAGCGGACCTGACCGCCGCGTTGTCGTCCCCGAGCGCGCCGCGCGCGGCCTTGGCGGCGCTCAACTCCGCCCGCGCGCTGGTCAGAGCGCCCTGGGCGTCGAGCCTCGACTGCTCGGCGCTGTCGCCGACATCCTTCGATGCCGAGCCCTTGGCAACCAGGTCGGCGATGCGTTTGGCGTGACGTTCGGCCTGGTCGGCATTGGCTTGAGCCGAGGCCAGTTGCGCCTGGGCGGCATCGACGCGCGCGTTCGCGGCCTCCAGGCTTTCCTTGGCCTGCTGGAGCTGCGCCTCGGCCTTGCGAACGGCCAGCCTGAAGGGCTCGGGATCGATGGTCAGGAGGAGATCGCCGCGCTTCACCGCCTGGTTGTTATGGACCAGGACGGACTGAATGGGACCGCTGACCTGCGCGGCGATATTGACCAGATGCCGCCCCAGATAGGCGTCGGAGGTTGATGGATGGGCGCTCGAATAGCTGTTGTACCACCAGACACCGCCGCCGAGCGCCGCAATGACTGGAATACCGATCAGAACATGGCGGAGTTTCATGGCCGCAGTCTCCTTCTCTGTCGTAAATAGGCGGGCGGCACATGGCCGTGATGGGCGATCTCCTCAAGCGTCAGCGCGGCCAGGGCGGGGTCCCGTGGGTGACCCGTAGCGGTGATGACCACCGCTGCCGCATGCGCGGATCGCAACTGGGCGACGGCATCGAAGACCGGGGTATCCGGGGGCTGAGCCAGCGCCATGACGGGCCTGCCGCCGCCGGCCGGCAGAAGCGCGCGCACCTCGCCGTCGAGGCGCAGCACCTGATGGAAACGGGAGGAGTCGCGCAGCGGCTTGGTTCCCTCGCGCGTCGGCGTGTCGGCCAGATCGGCGATGCTGCGCAGGAGCATGAGCGGCGTATGCAGCGACTGGGGCACCGGCTGGCCGCGCCGGCTGAGCTTCATGGTGTAGAGGCTGTCCTGCATTACCAGACGGCGCACGCCATGCGCCGCGCCCACGACCAGAATCAGCGGCAAGACGGCGTGATACTCGTGGGTCATCTCCAGGATCATCACCATCACGGTGAGCGCCGCGCCGGTGGCTCCAGCGACCATTCCGGCCATGCCGATCACCGCGCTGGCGACGGGGTCCAGCGGCAGCTCGGGAAAGAGTGCGCGGGCGGCATAGGCGAAGGCCGCACCCAGACAGGCCCCGATGAACATGGACGGCGAGAAGACGCCACCCGAGGCGCCCGAACCCAACGTCAGGGAGGTGGCGAGCAGCTTGGCGCCCAGCAACAGCAGGAGCAGACCGGGCGCGGTCAGCACCTTGTCGAGGATGTCCTGAATGGTGGCGTAACCGACCCCCTGCACGTAATAGTGACCGTAGTGGCTCTGGAGCCCGAGCATGAGCAGACCGACCAGCAGCATGCCAGCGGCGTGACGGCTGTAGTAGTTGCCGGGCATGCGATCGAAGAGATCCTCGAAGCCGTAGATGGCGCAAATGAGCACGACGGCCCCCAAGCCCTGGATCACGCCCAGCAGCGCGTAAGCGACCATCACCTCGGGCGCGAAGCTCTGGTGGGTGTTCAACTCCAGCGGCGGGATGACGAACGAGGGGTGATCGCCGAAATAGAGCCGACCGACGGCGGTCGCGGTGACGACGGACAGGATCACCGGGGCCAGGGTCCGGGCGCTGACCTCGGTCATGATCAGTTCGACGGCGAACAGGATGCCGCCGAGCGGGGTGTTGAAGGTGGCCGCGATGCCGCCGCCCGCCCCGCAGGCGATTAGGGCGATGCGCTGCCACTCCGGCAGATGCGTCCACTGCGCGAGCGTCGAGCCGAAGGCGGCCCCGATCTGGATGATGGGACCTTCGCGCCCCACCGACCCCCCGGTGCCGATCGACAGGGCCGAGGCGAGCGATTTGACCAGCGCCACGGACGGACGAATCCGCCCCTTCTGGTAGTAGATGGCGCCGATCACCTCCGGGACGCCGTGTCCCTTGGCCTCCGGGGCGAAGGTCTTGACCAGCCAGGCGACCACCAAGGCGCCAGCGACCGGGACCAGGACGATAAAAAGACCGAAGGGGCTGGTCGGTGTGTGCTGGTTGGCGTCGTAGTCGAAGGAGAAGACGCCGAAAAAGGCCAGGTTGTGGATCCCGCCGATCATGGCTCGGAAGAGAATGGCTCCAATGCCTGCGATCGCGCCGACCAGAACCCCCAAGCCGATCAGCCTCGGGACGAGTTGGCCGTATTCCTCGATGGGCTGTGAGTCGCGCATCCTGATCCCCAACGCAAGCTGCCGATACCGGAAGGGCTCCCCGACTCGACCGACCGATGTGTCTTGAATGTCTGGCGGTGGCTTCTTCAGCACCGCCCTCTCCTTCGCTCTAAGCAAAGAGTCTGCCACCGGCTCAGGCAACTGAATCGCCAGCGCGAGGCAGGCTCACCGGCATTCAGTCAGGCGATCGTTGGTTCATAAGAACCAGGGTTGCTGGTTCTTGAACCGAACGACCGTGCGACTGAAAGGGCGCGGGGCTGGATACGCAGGCACCATTGCGCGTACAGATTGAATCCGAGTCGAGCAATCGCACCTTGAGCACCTTCACACCATGATCGACTTCGCCACAACCGCGCCTCGGCTGCTCGGCGCCGAGCTGTACGTCGACAGACCCCGGCATGTCGTCCATCATGGGCAACGGCACCGGTTTGGATGAACGTCGCCCCCAGGCCAGCGATGGCGATCGGCCGCCGAACGCATTGCGTCTTTTGGAAGCACCTCATGATGACGATCGATTCTGCTAGACCCGCTTGCCCGAATGCGCTGACCCGGCCTCTGGCGGGCCTCACGGCCGATAGGTTCGCGCCCAGTTGGCGCCAGGCGCTCGTCAGGGGCTCCGCCGCGCTCGGGGGGCTCGTTGGCGAGCGGCCCGACGCCGCGCAGCGCTGGGGCACCGCATAATGACCGGCCTGGAACTGCTGACCGGGCTCCTGGTCGCGGCGCATCTGCTGCTGCAGATCGCGGTCGCGATCCGGGTCATTCTGCGCCCGCACCGCGACCCTGCGTCCCGGATGGCCTGGCTGGTCGTGATCTTCTCGCTGCCTGTCCTCGGGCTGATTGCCTACCTGCTGCTCGGCGAGACCAATATCGGACGCCGCCGAGCGGAACGCCGGCAGCGACTCGTGTCCCGGCTGCAAAAAGTCGTCGCCGCAGCCCCGACAGCCGCGATGGAGTCCGACTGTCAGGTGCCAGAGCGCCACGCCCACCTGTTCCAGACGGGCCGCTCCATCACGGGCTTCACCCCGGTGTGCGGCAATACCGGTGCATTGATGCCGGGCTCGGACGCGACCGTCGATGCCATGATCGCCGACATCGACGCCGCCACGGATCACGTGCACCTGCTGTTCTACATCTGGCTGCCGGACCGCAACGGCTGCCGGGTCGCCGAGGCACTGCGGCGCGCGGCGGCACGCGGCGTCGTCTGCCGCGCCATAGCGGACGATCTGGGCTCGCGCCTGATGATCGGCTCCAAGCACTGGAAGACCATGGCGGCATCGGGTGTCCGCCTGGCGCGGGCCTTGCCCATCGGCAGCCCGCTTCGGCGTGTTCTCAGTGGGCGCATCGATCTGCGCAATCACCGCAAGATCGTCGTCATCGACGGCCGAATCACCTATTGCGGCAGCCAGAACTGCGCCGATCCGGAGTTTTTCGTCAAGGCGAAGTACGGGCCCTGGGTCGATGCCGTGATCCGTTTCGAGGGTCCGATCGCGCGACAGAATCAGGGCCTCTTCGCGACGGACTGGATGGCCCATGTGGACGAAGACCTCGGCGATCTGCTTCGACAGCCGTGGCCGGATGGCGTAGCGGGAGGTTTCCCGGCGCAAGTCATCGGAACCGGACCAACGGTGCGCTATTCGGCCATGCCGGAGCTGTTCGAGGCGTTGACCTACGCCGCCCGGCACGAGCTGGTGATCACCACGCCCTACTATGTCCCCGACGAGGCCATGCAGGCGGCCTTGTGCGCCAGCGCCCGTCGAGGCGTCGACACCACCATCGTCTTCCCGGCCCGGAACGACTCTTGGATCGTCTCTGCGGCGAGCCGCAGTTATTACGCCGATCTGCTCGATGCCGGGGTGCATATCTTCGAGTACGTCGGCGGCCTGCTGCACACCAAATCGCTCACGCTCGACGGCGAGATCACCCTGATCGGCTCGGCGAACATGGACAGGCGCAGCTTCGAACTCAATTACGAGAACAACATCCTGCTTCACGACCCCGAGCTCACCGCAGCAGTCCGTGACCGCCAGGCGCAGTACATCGCCAGCGCCAACGCCGTTTCCCCAGACCAGGTCGCCGGCTGGAACTGGCGCCGAAGGCTCTGGAACAACGCCGTCGCAATCCTGGGGCCGGTTCTTTGATCTGACCGAAGGCCGGTGCGGCCGAGTTGGCGCGACCGCACGTCCCCGCGCTCACGGGACTGCGGAGGGGAAACTGGAGGCTGCGCACTCAAGCGGGACTCCCGCAGCGATGCGCTCTGCGCAGAAGCGCTTACACGAGGTCCTCAGCGGCCATCCCGCTTGAGCTCCCGGATGAGCTGCTCGACCGAGGCGTCATCGGGCGCCAACCGCTGCAACTCTTGCGCGTACTGGATCGCGTTCTCTCGCTCGCCAGCCTCGCGGCTGAACGCCACCAGGGCCGACAGGGATTCGAGATCGCCGGGATGGCGCTGGCGGTTCGCCTCCAGCACGTCGATGGCCTGACGCTGTCGTCCGCTGGAGTGCAGCGCGACGGCGTAGACATAGCTGTAGCGGGCATTGTCCCCGGCAAGCTCGACCGCTCGCGCCAAGGGAGACAGCGCCTGATCGAGCTTCTTCTGACGAACGAGGGACAGTCCGAGGGCGTGGTGCAGATCGGCGCTCTCCGGGTTGCGCTCCAGACCGCTGCGCAGGAATCCGTCCGCCTCCTGCTCACGCCGCAGACGACTGAGCAGGTGGGCAATGTTCACATAGGCCGGAATGAATCTGGGCTGAAGACCGATGGCCTTGCGATAGGCCAGCTCCGCCTCCGTGCTACGGCCCAGGTCGGCATAGAGGGCCCCGAGGTTGAGCTGCGCCTCGGGGCGCTCCGCATTGAACTCCTGTACCGCGATGTATTCCGCAATGCCCTGAGCGAGCCGCTCCCGCACGGACTCGGGCAGCCGATCGGCTGGCAAGGGAGCCAGGAGCCGCGCGGCGGCGATGCGCACCGCCTTCAGATCGTCCCAGAGCAGCGAAGCGGCAAGTATCCGCTGAGCGGGGGCGAAGGACTCCAGCCCACCGAGTGCGCCGAGACGCTCGAGCGGGTCCTCGGCATCGAGACCGGCCTGGAGGCGCTCCAGCGCCGCCGCGTCCGGGTAGGCGCTCAGCGCCTGCAGTGCGGTGGCTCGGGCGATTTCCGGCTGCTCCGCATCGGCGGCGATTCTTTGCAGCAGATCCGCCGCTCCGGGAACGCGCTGGCGGGCCGCATAAAAGGCCGATGCATAGTGCTGGTATCCCTCGGCCGGGGTTCCGTACCAGATCTTCACCTGATCTGCCGCCCATTGCGGCGTCTTGTCCGCGTGGCAGCGGTTGCAGGCGTTCGGAGTGCCCATGGCCACCGATTGGTCGGGCCGAGGGATCCTGAAGCTGTGATCGTGCCGGGCGTCGACCACCATGTAATGGGTCGGCGGCATATGGCACTCGACGCAGCTGCCGCCCACCGACCCTTGCGCATGGAAATGGTGCCTCTCGGTCGCATACCGCTCGGCGGTATGGCACTGGTAGCAGACGCTGTCGCCAGGGGTGCGCAGGTTGGCGGCATGCGGGTCATGGCAGTCGGAGCAGGTAACGCCCGCGTGGTACATCCTGCTTTGAAGGAACGAGCCCCAGACGTAGACCTCATCCTCGATCTGACCATCCGGGTGGTAGAGCCCCTCGGTCAGCAAGGCCGGTCGGAAGGCGTCCAGAAAGGGCTGCCCCGCAACGACTTCATCCGTCATCTGGCTGCGCCGACTATGGCAGCGGGCGCAGACCTGAATCTCGTTGCTGGTCGTCCTGGGCTGCGAACGCGCGGCCTTACCGCTTGTCGGGTCGATCGACCAGCGCACGCCGGCGCGCTCGTTCAAACGCACCGTCAATCCCATGTCCGGCTGGCGCGATGGCTCGCCCTGTGCCGCCGCCTCGGCCCACTGCACATGCCGCGCACCTGGACCGTGACAGGCCTCGCAGGAGACGTCGATCTCGGACCAGGTGGTGTGGTAGGTGCCGCGCGACGCGTCGTAGCCCTTCCGGAGATTGGTGGAATGGCAATCGGCGCACATGTAATTCCAATTGAGATTCGGCCCCGTCCAGTGGAGCACGTCGTCGTGAAGCACGGGATCGTCCGGGTGGAGATGGATCCAGCGCTGGCCGCCCTGCCCCTTGGGCCGACTGTCCCAGGCGATGTCCAAGGCCTGCAGGCGGCCCCCGGAGAGCTCGATCAGGTATTGCTGCAGCGGGAAGACGCCGAAGGTGTAGCTGATCGGGTAGTCCTGGAGCCTGCCGTCTGGGCCATCCGTGCGCACCATGAACCGACCGTCCTTGCAGTAGAAGCGGGAGACGACGCCGAACTGCTCGAAGGACACGTCGTCGAAATCCCCGAGCACGGAGGTCTCGTTGGCCTCCTGCATCGCCAGATCGTGGTGCGACTCGCTCCAGCGAGCCGCCTCCTCCGCGTGACAGACGGCGCATTGAGCACGCCCCACGAAGCCCGAGGACGAACCGTCGGCGCTCAATTGCGATGCCCAGAGCAAGATGGCCCCGATCAGAAATCGTCTCGTGACCACAGCTGCCGACCGAGTAGCGACACCACGAGAGAGGCAAGACTTGGTTGTTGCGTCACGAGGGCTCCAGCATTGATGGAACGTTGATGGAACGTGAATCCGCCTGTCGGGGCTCTCGCCTGACGCAAGCGATCATCGGCCGCGCCTAGCCAGGCACACTGAAACGAAAGTGGCACCACGCCTACGGATCTGGGGCGAAGATCCGTTTCCAGTCGTTCTTCATGCTGATGACGATCCAGCCCTTGGCCGTCGCCTCATCCATCAGCGACTGCGGATCGCCCTGGGCCAGTTCTATCGGTGGATCATCTCCGGCGGATTCCGACGATCTGGCGGCGACGACCAACCGCCGACCCGCCAGAATCCGGTCTTCCGTAAGATCGTCGAACGACTCCAGCCGAGCGACGGTGGTGCCAAAACGCTCCGCGATCGTCGAGAGCTGGTCGCCGATCGCGACCCTGCGGAGCTGGCTCGCGGCGTCGTATTGGCCTTGCGCATGCTGACGCGGCCCGATGTCTGCAGCAGACACGAACGCGGTCCCGATGAGCCAAAGCACACTGAGGGCGATGGGGCGCAACGCGCAAGCACCGCACCAGGTCGAATCGTCTTGCCACTCATCTCGCCTTCCCCCGATTGTCATTGAGGTGCTCAAAGCGAGCGCGTTCATTATCCAGCACCGAACCTGCTTACACGGGTTCCTGGACCGCAAGGCGTTGATAACGGTCGTAGGCCGCCTCGGTGCCGACGTAGACACAGTTGCAGTCGACAGCATCGGCATAAACAAACCTAGGCTTGCCATCGGGTCCGGTTGTGCGGGTGAGCTTGCGCTGTGGTAGTGAGCCGACCTTGCCGATCTGAGCCTGCGTCTTGGCGAACTTCATCTTGAAGCCTGCCGCAGCCAGTTGCCGCTCGGCATCCAACGCATCGCAGACCGGGCTGAGCGAGCGCTAGCGCGCCGCGCAAACGCAGCGCGATCATGTAAGCGCCGAGTCTAGTCCGCGACAAATCCAGCTCCTATCCGTAACGACCCGGAACGCTGCGAGGTACGTGGCTGGAAAGCGTCTGCTTGCGAGACGCTCTACACTTGACCACGTCAAAGTGACCACCACAATCCGGCTCGGATCGGCCTTGCTCCCCTGCTCGACACGCTACCGCAGTTGACTCAAGCCCCAGCCGCACGGCGGCGCAAGTCCTCCTCGACGGCGTCCAATGCCTGGCGGATCGCGGTCAGAATCATGGTGTCAGAGAGCTCCTGGTCCAGGTCGGGCACGTCCCACGCGAAGATCGATCGGTACTTCTCGACCAGATGTCTCACGTCCTTCACGAGCTGGCTGCTTTGGGCGGCCAGTTCCAATCGTTCCATCGTTGCCATCTTGCTTGCCTCCTATTGGAATCAAGGAAATAGATACCGGCCACTCGCTGGCGAATCGTTCGACCAGACCGCCCTGGGCGCCGCCCCCGAATCGAGACCGTCAGTCACTCGTCTTCAACCCATATTTCTGCACCCGATACCGCAGCTTCTCCCGAGTGGTGCCGAGCACGCGCGAGGTCTGGCTGACGTTCTCGGCGTTGCGCCGCAGCACCTCGGCGAGAATGGCGCATTCCATATCGTCCAGGCTGAGCGAGCCGTCCAAGGGTAGGCATAGGCGGTCCCCGTCCTGGACGACCGCCCGTGCCTGGCCTTCGGATGCGGGTTCGCCCAGGTACAGCCAGCGTTCGGGGAACACGGGGCCGTCCGCGAGGAGCACGCAGCGCTCGACCAGGTTTCTCAGCTCGCGCACGTTGCCCGGCCAGTCGTAGGCGGCGAGTCGGCTCCAGACCGATGGCGGAACGGTCTCGACCCGCTGCCCGGAGCGGGTGTTGAACTCCTTGATGAAGACGGGCAGCAGGTCTTCGAGGTCCTCTTTACGATCGCGCAGCGCGGGGACTTCGAGCCGGAAGACGGCGAGACGATGGTAGAGATCGGCGCGGAAGGCGCCGTCGGCGACTCGCTTCTGGAGCTCTCGATTGGTTGCGGCGATGATCTGGAGGTCGATCTCCAGCTCGCGCTCGCCGCCGACACGGCGGATGCGATGATCCTCGATCGCCTTGAGCAGCTTGGCCTGGAGGTCCAGCTCCAGTTCGCCCAGTTCGTCAAGGAACAGGGTGCCGCCATTGGCCTGTTCGATGAGTCCGCGCCGACGGCCCTTGGCCCCGGTGAAGGCGCCCGCCTCGTGTCCGAACAGCTCGGCCTCCATCAGCTCTCTGGGCAAGGCGGCGCAGTTGACCTCGATCAGCGGACCGGAGGCACGCGGCCCGGCGTTGTGGAGGATGCGTGCCATCAAGCCCTTGCCGGTGCCGGTCTCGCCGGTGATGAGCAGACCCGAGAAGGGGACCTTGGACAGACGCTCGAGCATGTCGCGGGCATCGGCTGCGGCCTGGCTGCGGCCGATGAAGGCCTCCGGCCCGTAGCGGTTGCCGCGCAGGCGCTCTTCATCGCTCAGGCGGCGCTGCGCCCGCGCGCTGCGCGCGGCGCCGGCGACGACGAGTTGCAGCCGCTCCAACTCGCACGGCTTCTCCAGAAAATCGAAGGCGCCGAGCTTGAGCGCACGCACGGACTCGGGAATACCGCCGTAGGCGGTCAAGAAGATCCACTCCCCTCCGATCCCGCGTTTGCGGACCTTCTCCAGCAGGTCGAGAGCATTGCCGTCGGGCAGATTCATGTCGGAGAGCACGACCAGCGGCTCCAGGTTACGCTCGAACAGAAAACGCTCCGCCTCGGCCAGATCGAAGGCTTGGACGGCATCCCAGCCGCTCGATACCAGCTCGGCGCACAGCTCGGCGCCCAGCAGGCGCTCGTCCTCGATGACCAGCAGGGTTTCAGACATGGGACGTCGCTCCGGTGGACGCGTGAGGTCGGCAGGGTAGACGCAGGGTGACGGCGGCACCATGGGGCGTCTGGTTGGCGAGATGTAGATCGCCATCGTGGTCGCGCACGAAGCGGCGGACCATGGCGAGCCCCAGGCCGGTGCCACCCTTGCGCCCGGTGGCGAATGGGCGGATGCCGGCGCGCAGCAGATCCTCGGGGAATCCTGGTCCCGAATCGATGACGCTGACGCTCAGCTCGCCGCTTTCCAGTCTGGAGGCGATCTGGATGCGGCCAGCGTCCGGTATCGCCTGCACGGCGTTGAGGACCAGATTGAGCAGGGCCTGGCGCAGACCGGCGGCGGGCAGGAGACAGCGCAGATCGCTCGGGATCTGGGCATTGATCGCGATCCGCTCCGGGATCTGGTAGCGCAGCAAGGTTAGCAGCTCATCGACGAGCCGATCGACGGCGATCTCTTCGAGCGGCTCCGGCAGATGGCGCGCGGCGTCCACCTGGCTGGTGAGCAGGTGATTGATACGCTTGAGCTCGTCGATGACGGCCGCGATGCGGGCTGCGTGCTCGGTGTCGGCCAATGCCCGATGGAGTTTGCCGCATGCCATCTGGATGCCGGCGAGCGGATTGCGCAGCTCGTGCGCGAGCCCGGCGGATACAGCGCCTATAGCGGCAAGCCGCTCGGCTCGGCGCAGCTCGCGGCTCTGGGCAAGCAGCGCCTCGGTGGCTTGCCGCACCTCCTGCTCCAGCGTCTGCTCGCGGTCGCGATGGTCGGCCTCCAGCGCTTGCAGGCGTGCAACCAGCTCGTTGTAGCTGTTAAAGGCGGGGTGTGCGACCCTGTCGATGTTGCCGATCAGCACCTCGGGAACAGGCCGGTAGTCCTTTCGCGCCAGGCGGACCAGCAGGTCCTCCATGGCCCGCAGCGGCAGCTTGACGCGCGAGCGGATGAACAGCAGGGTGGCACCGAACACGAAGGGACCGACCAGCAATAGCAGGACCGTCAATTTGATCTCTGTCGCCGCATCCCGTCCGATCTGGGTCAGCAGCCAGTCGTGGCGCTCACGTTCGCTATCGAGAACCTGGCGAATCTCGGCGAGCGCCTGGAACAGGAGATCGACCGTTCGCGCCTTGGCATCGCCGAGCTGCGTCCCGACACGCTCTAACCGCATCACGGTCTGCGGGTGCAGCGCCCCCTCCAGCCGTGCGATCTCTTGGACCTGATCGCGGAGCGCGACCAGCTCCGAGCGCGCGATCGGCGTCCCACGCAAACCCTTGAGCAGTATCTGCTCCATGTTCAGTCCAACGCTCTGGATCCGCTCGACATGCTCGAGGTGCGACTGGACCGGCGCCAAACGCTCCAAGCTGTGCCAGGAGACGAAGAGCATCCCGATCAGGGCCGCCAGCACGACGCCGACCGATATCCAGAGCGGGAGCCAGAACATCCGTCGGACCGCAAATGAATCGAGTGTTGGGCTGACCTCGGAGGAAGCGCGATTCCTGCTCGACATCTCTTGCGTGACCTCTCTTTTCGGTTGGACAAGGTCCAGGCACGGCGGTTAGGGCATCGCGAACGGGGGTTATGGTGCCGAGCCGTCCGGCTTGCGCCGACGCTTGCGAAGCGCTCTGGAGACCGTTCAGCAAACTTCATACCGCCCGAAAAATCTCCGTCTGCTCGGGAGCCGGGGACGGATGATCGGCTCCGGCCTGGTTCACTACAACCAGCCTGGGTCGCATCGACCAGGACAGGGCCGGCCCACGAACACGGAGGACTGCACCGATGAACCGACGCGATTTCCTCTATGATGACAGGCCATCTGGGTCACACTGACGCAGCCTATCAACGCCATCACCTGTCCGATCACGCCATCCGCCATGCCCAGAGTCGATACCGACCGCTTCTACCGCTACTCCCTCGAACACTACGGCCACACCGCCAAAGGTGTGCAGTGGACTTCGACCGACAGCCAGTTAACCCGCTTCGAGGCCCTACGGCGGTTTCTTCCGGAGGATCTGTCGACCCTGACCCTCGCCGACGCAGGCTGCGGACTCGGGGATTTCTTCGCCTTTCTCAGCGCACGCGGCGAGCGTCCCGGACGCTATCTCGGGCTCGATGTGGTGGAGCCCATGGTGGAGGCCGCCCGGTTGCGCACCGGCCGCGAGATCCTGCTCCTGGATGTCCTGCAGAAGGACCTGCCACCGGCCGACTACTACGTCTGCAGCGGGGCCATGAACACCCTGACGCGGGAAGAGACGCAGTCCTTCATCGAGCGCTGCTTCATGGCCTCCACCGAGGGCTTCGTGTTCAACCTGCTCTTTGGACAGGACGCCCCGCTCAGCTACAACCTCTGCCTACCGGAAGAGGTGCGCGCCTGGACCGCACATCTCGAAGCCGAGATGGTGGTCGCCAACGACTATCTCCCGGACGATTTCACGGTCGCCCTCAGACATCGGCGCTGAGGGGGCTTGCACGCCCCCAGGTCTGGGGCGTTGTCCTTCTCGCGAGGGTTCGGCGTACTCCCTGAAGGCGTTACGCACCGAGTGCTCGACATCGATCGGCATGTCGCGCCAGCCCGTTCCCCACGGCATCCTCGACCAGATCCGAGCCAGGGCCGGATCGCCGCCGACTCGCCACCCTCAATCGAGACATGTCCGCTCGCATCCAGTAAAAACGAGGAGTCGGATAGTCATCGCAGCGATCTTTAGTAGATAATGATTCTCATTAACTACATATCCGACACATCATATCGATGGAAAACGCAGCGACCTCGATGCTGGATCAATATCGGTCGACCTTCTTGGAGGATGGCCTCTTCCGCTCGGAGAACACGCCGAACGCTCAGGGTGGGATGCGGCGACGCGAGTTGCTGAAGGTCGTCGACGGCAGCGGCTACATGGAGCACCTGGTGTTCTCGAACGGACTCATGGCCGGACGCGGCGACTATCGAGTGGACCGCAACCACTCGGGAGCCTACAGGGACATGGAAACCTTTTTCGGAGCAAGCCTGCTGCTCGAAGGGACACTCGATCTCGAAATCCCGGATCTGGGTTTCCATGAGCAGATCTCGGCGAACCAGACCTGGATCCGCGCCGGGCGCGTCGCATCCATTCGCTATGCCCAGCCAGCCAACGAGAAAACACGGGCAATCTCGATCGACGCCCCAGCTTCATTGCTGGAGCAGTGGCGAGAGGAGGCGCCGAAGGCGCTCAATCCGGGCATTCGCGCGGCACTGAGACACGCGGGCCCCCTGCTCCGTCCATTGCCCGGGGCGCACCGGCCGTTGCGTGCGATCGGTTGGCGGATGCTGCAGGTCGACACCGCCAGCCTCTGCGGACGCCTCCAATTCGAATCGCTGGCACTGGATCTGCTCGCCGCACTGCTTCGGGTCGAGGACGGCACCTCGGCCGATCTCACCCCGGCCGAGCGGCGCGAGCGCCGGCTGCACGTCGCGCTCGACGAGGCCCGCGACATCCTCGACGCCGAATGGGCCTCGCCGCCGACGATCGGCGAACTCGGACGCCGGGTCGGACTCAACGAGTGCTATCTCAAGGCCGGCTTCCGCGATCGCTTCGGGAGCACGATCGGCGCCTATGCTCGCAGGCAGCGTCTGGAGCAGGCGCGCCGGCTCATCGAGCGCGAGGGTCACGGCGTGCAGGAGGCCGCCTTCGCGGTCGGCTTCACCAACCTCGGCTGGTTCGCGTCCAACTTCCGCTCCCAGTTCGGCTGCCTGCCGTCGCACCTCGCCCGAGGCGCCTGATCCTTCGTTCGAAACTGGAACCGCAAAGGCGCGAAGTACGCAAAGAAACCGAACGCTTCTCTTGTGCTTCCGACTCACCGTTCGGGGAGACATGCGTTCCCTGACAATCGATCGAAATCCTTCGCGCGCTGCGCATCCTTTGCGGTTCGATGGCTCCGACCCAAGTCCAGCCGACGCCGGCTTTTCCCGATCCGAGCGATCATTTTCCCGTCCCGAACAGTGCCCGGTCATGCAAATAAGAATAATGATCATCTGCATCGGGTGATCGATTCCTCCATGGGTCGAGCACTCCAGTCGACCGCTTGAACCCTTGGATGACGAGCCCTGCGATGACCGAACTGACCGGCATTCCCGAAACCATGCTCTGGACCCTGCACAACCGTGCGAGCGAGGCCGTGCGCCCCGACGGCTTCATCCGCGACCCGGAGGCGGCCCGCATCTACGCGAGCATCGACTACGACTACGCGCGCAGCTTCGGGCGCCCGGACGGATCGCACGCGACCCGCTCGGCCATGTTCGACGAGGTCGTGGGCGACTGGATGAAGCGCCATCCGGGCGGCACGGTCGTCGAGCTCGGCTGCGGTCTGGAGACCCAGTTCCAGCGCATCGACGACGGCCAGGTGCGCTGGCTGTGCGTCGACGTGCCCGAGGCCATCGCGGTGCGCGAGCGCTTTCTCGCGCCCAGCGAGCGCTGCCGCTTCGTTCCAAAGAGCGCGCTCGATCTCTCCTGGATGGAATCGGTCGAGCCCTCCGAACCCCTCTTCGTCACGGCCCAGGGTCTCTTCATGTACTTCGAGGAGGCCGAGGTGAAGCGCCTCCTGACCGCTATCCTGGAGCGCTTCCCGGACGTCGAGCTGATGTTCGACGTCATCCCGCGCTGGCTCTCGCGCAAATCCATGGCCGGACTCCAGAAGACCCGGCATTACCGGGTTCCCAAGATGCCCTGGGGCATCGGCCAAGGCGAGCTGGAGCCACTGCTCCGCTCCTGGAGCCCCCGCATCGGATCCGTGCGCCTGATGCCCTATCGGCGATTCCGTCTCTTTCCATGGTCGCTGTTCCCGCTGATGGCCCGAATCCCAGGACTGCGCGAAGGCATGCCCTGGATCGTCCATCTCACCGCCTCGGACGCCAGGCGCAGCTGAGACCCTCCCCTTTCATTCCACAACCACGCGATCGCCCCGAACGCCCATCGCGCGTTCGGCGGGCGATGTCTGCCCTGTTCCAGCATTCCCTGGGGGATTTCATGCAGCGATTGAACGAAAGATGGCTGTCCTCGATTCTGATCTCGACGGCTGTGGCCGCCTTGCCGGGCCTCGCCGGGGCCGACGAAGAGGCCGCCGTGGAACTGCAGTCGGTGACGGTGACGGCACGGCTCGGCGAGGAAGCGGCCAAGGAGGTCCCCTTCAGCGTCAGCGTCCTGAGCAGCGAGGATCTGGAGGCCCAACGTCTCGTCACGCTCGAGGACGCCCTGAGACAGACCCCGGGCGTCGACGTCAATTCCTCGGGCGGCGCGAGCGACGCCAACATACGCATCCGCGGCGTCGGCTCGCTCTACCAGGTCAACGCCGAGGACGGCTCGGTGGTCATCCATATGGACGGCGTTCCGCTTTCGGGTCGCGACGCCTCGCTCTCGACGCTCGACGTCGAGCGGGTCGAGATCCTGAAAGGGCCGCAAGGGACCCTGTTCGGACGCAACAGCGAGGCCGGCGCCATCAATATCCGCAGCCGCCGTCCGACGCGCGAGCGCGAGGGATACCTCCGCATCGAGGGCGGCCAGGAGGGTCAGCAGCTCGAAGAGGCCGCCGTCGGCGGTGCAGTCTCCGAGAGCCTCATGGCCCGGCTCGCGGTGCGCAACTCGGGATCGGACAACCCGGTCGACAACGATGAGACCGGCGATCCCGTGACCTATCAGCGCGACCTCGCCTTCCGCGGCTCGCTGCTGTGGGAGATCGCCCCCGCCACCTCGGCCTTCCTGAGCGTCCAGCACCAGGAGATGAACGGACAGATCCCCCAGATCGTGCTGATGCCCTACGGCGATCATCCGAGCGTCGACGTCTCCCGCAGCTCGGTCGACGACAACGAGAAGACGCTCGACATCCAGTCGCTCGAGATCCAGCACGACCTCGCGAACAGCCGCATCACCTCGGTCACCTCCTACAGCCAGTCGGATCTCTCGATCGACAAGGTGTACGGACGCAAGGTCATGCAGGCGCTCTACGGCTATGGGATCGAGTACCCGGCCAGCGACGTCTCGGATAAGAACACCTTCAATCAGGACCTGCGCTGGTCGTCCCTGCCCGAATCCCCCGTCTTCTGGGTCATGGGCGTCAACGTCACCCGATCGAAGCGCACCATGGATTCGATCGATCACCTCAAAGACAGCGCCCAAGATCGCCGTTTCGACACCCACAGCGACGCCGTCTACGGCGAGGTCACCTATCCGCTCGGCGACGCCTTCAAGGTCACCGGCGGCTGGCGCCACACCTGGGACCGCAAGCGCTACGGGGCGACCTACAGGGACCCGAGCGGCCATCGGACCGCAGACAGCCGCCGGCTCAGCGACAACTACGACACCGGCCGCGTCGCCCTCTCCTACGCGCTGAACCCGGCGACCAATGTCTATGGCATCCTCTCGCGCGGCTACAAATCGGGCGGATTCAACGACTATGCGACCCAGGTCGCCGACAGCACACCCTACCGGGCGGCGGTCGTGAACAGCGCCGAACTCGGCTTCAAGAGCGAGTCCGAGGACGGCCGCTTCGACCTGAGCGGCGCACTCTTCTTCAACAGCGTCGCCGACGACCATCTGCTCGGCTACGACATCGCGACCCTAGCCACCCAGGCGATCAACGCCGACACCGAGAGCCTGGGCGCCGAGCTCCAGGGTACCTGGCGCGTCGGCGGCGGGCTCTCGCTCTCGGGCGGACTGAGCTACATCGACGCCACCATCACCAGCGACGCCACCGGGGTGCAGGGCGGCGACGTCGAATCCGGCAACCGGGTGCCGGACGTGCCGCGCTGGAGCGGCCTGCTCAACGCCAGTTATCAGCGGGCGCTGGACGATTTCTGGGGACTCTCGGCGCCGGTGCTCAACGCCCGCATCGACTACCGCTACAACGGCTCGCGTCCCGCCGATCCGCAGAACCACTTCGACCTCGACGCCTATCACAAGATCGACCTGCACCTGGGCCTGCTGGTCGGCGACGCCGAGGTCTATCTCTGGGCCGACAACCTGCTCGACGAGCGCTACGACCTCTACGGCTACTATCTGGCCCCGGGGGTCGATATCGGCATGCCCAGCCGCGACCGCACGCTCGGCCTCGGCGTCAGCTATCTCTTCTGATCGCCATGGACAGACAAACTCCCAAGTCGCCCTGGGCCGTGATGCGCCCGGTCCAGGGTCAGATCCGCTTCGCCATGGCCCTGGCCGCTCTGGGCACCGTGTTCGGCCTGGTGGCGCTCGCCATGCTCGCCTGGGTGATCCATCGGTTGATCGAGGCCCCAGGAGACTGGCCCTGGACGCCGATGTTCGGCGTCCTCGTCTGTACGGTGCTCGCCTATCTGCTACGCATCAATTCCTTCGACCAGTCGCACTATGCCGCCTTCCGGCTGGAGCAGATCCTGCGCACCCGGCTCGCCGAACACCTGGCGCGGGTCTCGCTCGGCGAGATCCAGCGCATCGGCGCCGGGGCGCTCGCCAAGGTCATCCAGGACGACGTCAAGGAGCTGCACGTCTTCGTCGCCGACAGCACGCCGCTCCATGCGCGGGCCTACGCGGGTCCGGCGATCACCCTGATCGCCCTGCTCTGGCTCGACTGGCGTCTCGCCCTCGCGGCCGTCGCGGTCCTGGCGCTCGGCTTCGTCGCCATGAGTCTGGCGATGCGCGACCGCGCCGAACTCGTCCGCCGCTACCATGCCGCGCGCGAGCGGGTCAGCGCCGCCGTCGTCGAGTTCGTCCAGGCGATGCCGGTGGTGCGCACCTTCGATACGGGCACCGACACCTTCGGCCGCTTCCAGCACGCCCTCGAGTCCTATCTCGGATTCCTAACCCATTGGTACCGCGAGGCCAGTCTCTCGGGCCGGCTCGGCATGGCGGTGCTCAACCCCATGCCGACGCTCGCCGTCCTCCTCTGGCTCGGGGCCTGGCTCGGCTGGCGCGAGTCGCTGGACTTCTCGACCTGGCTCGCCGTGCTGCTGATCGGCACCGGCATGGCCGAGGCCATGATGCCCCTGATGAGCCTCTATCACCTGATCGACAAGGCCAAGCTCAGCATCGCGCGCATCGACGAGGTGATGGACACACCCGAACTGCCGCAAGTCGCGCCCGAAAAGGCACACCGCCCGCAGGACGCGAGCCTCGTGTTCGAGGGGGTCGGATTCCGCTACGACGCGGACGGGGAAGAGGCCGTCGCCGACCTGAGTTTCACTGCCGCGCCGGGCACGGTGACGGCGCTCGTGGGTCCGTCGGGGGCCGGCAAGACCACGGTCGCGCGGCTCATCCCGCGCTTCTGGGACGTCACGACCGGGCGCGTGCTGGTCGGCGGCGTCGACGTGCGCGAGATGCGCGCCGACGATCTCATGGGCCAGGTCTCCTTCGTGTTCCAGGACACCTTCCTCTTCGCCGGCTCGATCGCCGAGAACATCCGTCTCGGTGTGCCGGACGCCAGCCAGGAGGCGGTCGAGGCGGCCGCCCGCGCGGCTCAGGCCCACGCCTTCATCGAGGCACTGCCGCAGGGCTACGAGACCCGCGCCGGCGAGCGCGGCATCTTCCTCTCCGGCGGCCAGCGCCAGCGCATCACCATCGCCCGCGCCATCCTCCAGGAGCGCCCGATCCTGGTCCTGGACGAGGCCACGGCCTTCGCCGATCCGGAGAACGAGCTGGCCCTGGTCGCGGCCCTGTCGCAGCTGATGCGGGGCAAGACCGTGATCCTGGTGGCCCACCGTCTCTCGACCATCCGCGACGCCGACCAGATCCTGGTCCTGGATCGCGGACGCCTGGCCGAGCTGGGCCGTCACGACGATCTGATCGCGCACGGCGGCCTCTACGCCCGGCTCTGGCACGGCTACGAGCAGGCACAGGCCTGGACGCTGCACCCGGACACGCCGCCGAGCACGCCCGCCCCCTCCCCCGCCCGTCTCGCGGAGATGCCATCGTGACGACAGACTCCAGCCCGACCATCCCCGTCCCGAGCGCGGGTACGCGCCCCATCACGCCCTGGCTCGAGACCTACCGCCAGCTCCTGCGCAGCTCCGGCACGCGCGCCGCCGAGCTACGGGCGGCCCTGCTCGGACTCACCATCGCCGCTGCGCTCCAGGGCCTGGCGCTGGCCTGTCTGCTGCCGCTCTTCTCGGCCCTCCTGCCGGATCCGGACTGGCCGGCCGTCTGGACCTGGCTCGCCGTCATGACCGCCCTGATGGGACTGGCGACGGTCGCGCGCTGGCGCGCCCAGGGCTTCGATTTCGACGGCCACATGGCCGCCGCGACCCACGAGCTGCGCACCCGTCTCGGCGAGCAGCTGCGCCGCATGCCCCTGGAGCGGCTGCAGGACAAGCGCACCGGAGAGGTCAGCTCGACCCTGCTCGGCAACGTCGACGAGAACCTCAACTATCTGCTCACGGTGGTGAATCTGATCCTGGGCGCCATCGTCACACCCTTGGTCGCGGCACTGGCCACACTCTTCGTCGACTGGCGCATGGGTCTGATCCTGCTGCTGATCTTCCCGACCATCCTCCCGCTCTACCGCTGGCGCCGACCGATCTTCGCCCGCAACATGCGCCGTCTCGCCGAGACGCACCAGCGCATCAACGGGGACATCCTCGAATACACCCAGGGACTGCCGGTGCTGCGCGCCGCGCGCTGCGCCGGGGAGCGGTCGGCCAGCCTGCAGGAGGGATTCGAGGAGCTGCGTCTGGTGCAGAGCCGGGCCCAGCGCGCCGGCAACCGGCCCAAGGTGCTGATCGCGAGCCTGGTGGAGCTCGGACTCCTGCTGGTCGTCGCCGTCGGCGTCACCTGGGCGATCGCCGGCACGCTCGATGTCGCCGTCCTGGCGGCACTGCTGGTGATGGTCTCGCGCTTCGCCGAACCGCTGGCCAATTTCGTCAACTACACCGCCATCCTCGAACTGATCGAGACGGCGCTCGAGCGCATCGAGGCCCTGCTCGCCATCGAGCCACTGCCGCAGCGCACGCCGACGGCGGTGCCGACGGAGTTCGACATCGCATTCTCGGGCGTGACCTTCGGCTATGCACAGGGCGATCGTCCCGTGATCCGCGACCTGGACGCCGAACTGCCGGCACGGCGGATGACGGCGCTGGTCGGCCCCTCGGGCTCGGGCAAATCGACCCTGACCCGATTGCTGATGCGCCATGCCGATCCGCAGCGGGGCACAGTCGCCATCGGCGGGGTCGACGTGCGCGCCATCCCGCCCGAGACGCTGAACGGCCTGATCTCGGTCGTCTTCCAGGACGTCTATCTGTTCGACGACACGGTGCTGGCCAACATCCGCATGGCCCGGCCCGACGCCAGCGACGCCGAGGTCGAGGCCGCGGCCCGCGCCGCCCGCTGCCTGGACTTCATCGAGCGACTGCCCCAGGGCTGGGACACGCGGCTCGGCGACATCGGCGGACGCCTCTCCGGCGGCGAGCGTCAGCGCATCTCCATCGCCCGCGCCCTGCTCAAGCAGGCCCCCATCGTGGTCCTCGACGAGCCGACCGCCGCGCTCGACACCGAGAGCGAGCGCTCCGTGCAGGAGGCGATCGACGCACTGGTGCGCGACAAGACGGTCATCGTCATCGCTCACCGGCTGTCCACCATCGCTGGCGCCGACACCATCCTGGTGCTCGAGGACGGACGCCTGGTCGAGCAGGGCCGGCACGCCGCGCTGCTCGCCGCCGGCGGACGCTACCGCGCCATGTGGGACGCCCAGCAGCGCGCCAAAGCCTGGCATCTGATCGACGCCGCTCAAGACTGCGGCACCAGGCATCAAACCGACTCCCAACCGAAGTGAACCCACCATGCCTCCGACTGAAGGACTTTCCATTCGCGGTCTCGCCAAGACCTATCCCAACGGCATCGCGGCCCTACGCGGCATCGATCTCGAGGTAGCGCCCGGACTCTACGGACTGCTCGGCCCGAACGGTGCCGGCAAGAGCACCCTGATGCGCACCCTGGCGACGCTGCAGACGCCCGATCGCGGCGAGATCCGTCTCGACGGAATCGACCTGCTCGCCGAACCCGATCGGGTGCGCCGCCGACTTGGCTATCTGCCGCAGCAGATCGGCGCCTATCCGGGCGTTTCGGGGCACGAACTGCTGACGCGCTTCGCCTGGCTCAAGGGGCGCACCGATCGTCGCAAGCGTCGCGCCGAGATCGAGCGCTTGCTGGATCGCGTGAATCTGACCGACGCGGCTCGCCGCCCGGTCGCAACCTATTCGGGCGGCATGCTGCGCCGCTTCGGCATCGCCTTGGCCCTGATCGGGTCGCCCCGGCTGCTGATCGTCGACGAGCCGACCGCCGGGCTCGACCCGGCCGAGCGCAACCGTTTCCACCGGGTGCTAGCCGACGTGGCCGCCGAGGCGGTGGTGCTGCTTTCGACCCACATCGTCGAGGACGTCGAGAACCTCTGTGCGCGGGTCGCCATCCTCGCCAGCGGACGCATCGTCGCCGAGGGCACCCCCGCCGAACTGACCGGGCGACTCGCGGACCGGCTCTGGTCGTGGATCGTGCCGCGCGGCGAAACGCCGCCGGACGCGGTGCATCTCTCGGCCGTGCCCGGCGGCACGCTGGCGATCGTCGAGTCGAGCACGGCCCCGGACGGCCGTTTCGCGCCCCACCACCCACGCCTGGAGGACGCCTACCATGTCGCGCTTGCCAAGACCGGCATCCTTGAGGTCGCGGCATGAGCCCCTTCTGGCATGAGGCGCTCGACGAGTTTCGCGCGGGACTGCGCAGCGGTGTCGTTCCGCTGATCTATCTGGTACTCGTCGGCTACCTGCTGATGGTGCTCACCCATTCCGGCTATCTGCGCGACATGGGCGCGGTCGACATCCCGCGCAACGCGCCGAGCCTGGTCTATCTCATGACCTCGGGCGACGCCTTCTTCCTCTTTTTCGCCTGGGCCTGGGTCTTCGCCCAGCCGATCGTGCGCGACCGATCGGCGCGTCTGAACGAGCTGGTGCTCACCGCGCCCGTGCCCCTGGCGGGGTGGCTGACGGCCCGTTTCGTCGGCGCGCTGGGGATCGCGCTGCTGCTCGGCAGCTCGCAGATCGTCGGCTTCCTGGCCGCGCCCCTGCTGGAATGGGTAGGCGCCGTGCCGGCCGGGTCGATCGCGCCCGCTCCCTGGGCGGCGCTCGGCTGGGCCTGGCTCGTCTTCACCCTGCCGCTCGCGCTCGGCGCCGGGGCGCTCTACTACCTGGCGGCGATCCGCAGCCGCAGCCTGATCGGCCCCTTCATCGTCGCCGCCGGTTTCATGACCTTCTGGATGGTCGCGATGGTCGTGCTCAAAAGCGCCGACGCCAGCCCCGTCCTCGCCACCCTGCTCGATCCTTCCGGCTTCGCCGAGGCCGAGCATCAGGTCGAGCACTGGACGCCCCATGAGAAATCCACCGCCCTGCTGGCGCCGACTCCAGCGCTGCTCGCAAGCCGTGTTCTCTGGTGTCTGCTGCCACTGGCCCTACTTTGGGCCGGGATCCGCCGCACGACCCGCGAATCCCTGATCTTGGAGCCGGTCCAACGGGCGCGACCATCGGCGCGAAGACAACCGATGCCGGCCATGTCAGCGCCGACCGCCCTGCCGGGACCGATAACGAAACCGTCCTGGTGGCTGGCGCTGGTTGCGGAATCGGGATGGCAGCTCTGGCAAGTGCTGTCGCGGCGCCGCGTCTGGGGTGCGTTGGGGTTTCTGACCGTGCTCGCCGTCGTCGGAGCCGTCTACCATATCGTCCAGCACGCCGACGGCCCCTTGGAGCCGCGCCCCGAGCTGGTCGCGCCGCTGTTGACGGAGCTGTTCTATCTCATCATTGCCTTCGTCGTCGCGGGACTGGTCGGCATCACGGCCCGCCGCGACGATCAGATCGGTCTCGGCGAGATGCTGGACGCCACGCCGGCACCGAATGCTGTGCGACTGATCGGACGGCTCGTCACGGTCGTCGCGCTGACACTGATCCTGGCACTGGTGCCCGGAATCGGCACGCTCATCACGACGGCGCTGATCGCTCCGCAGAGTCTGGACCTGGCGCTCACACTGGGTTATCAGGTCCTGGTCCTGGCACCCGCGCTGCTTGAACTCGCCGCCGTCACCGTCCTGCTGCACGCCCTGATCCGTCACCCCGGACCGGCCTATGCCGCATCGGTGCTCGCAACCTTCGTATTCATCGTCAATCACGAGACCGGACTTGTCAGCTATCCGCCGCACCAGATCGGTGTACCGGTCGACATCGCGCTCTCCGGCCTCACCGGACTCGGACCCTGGCTGGAGCAGATCTTGAGTAGCGGCGCCTTCAAGCTCGCACTGGTCGCTCTGCTGCTGGCCCTGGCCGCAACCCTGACTCCGCGCGGGACGGAGACGGGCTGGGCGGTTCGCTGGCCCGGATTCCGGCACCGTGTTGCCGGTCCCGCAGGCAAGGTGGCCCTGCTCGCCGCGCTGGCGCTGATCGGGCTTGAGATCCACCTGTACCAGCACTACAGGATCGACGGCACCTACGAAACGCTGACCCAGCAACTGACCAAAAACGCCCACTGGGAGCAGCGTTGGCTCGCGCCAGCCGCACCTTTCGCGGTGCTTGGCGGGACGGTCGAATTGAGCGTCAATCCGGCCGAACGAACGCTCCGGGGCCGCTGGACACTGAATGGCGTGCACGCTGTCGGCGGTCTCCTGCATGCGGAGCTTCCCGACGGCTTCAGACTCGAACAGGCGCTGGTCGAAGGCCAGGAAACGGCGACCCTCGTCGAAGGCGATCACCTGGCGCTGCAACTGGCCGACTGCGGCGCACCAGGATGCCGGATCGAACTGGTCTGGTCGCAACGTCTGCTCGGCTGGAGTGCGGAGCATCGCCCATCCTGGCTGCTTCGCGACAGCGTCTGGCTCCATGCCACCGAGGTTCTGCCACGACTGGGCCTCGATCCGGACCGTGTCCCGCGCGTCCCGGCCGAGCGTGTCACGCATGGCCTCTGGCCCGAGGTCACGCTCCCCGCATACCGTACCTCGGTACCGAGCGGAGCCGCCGCACCGGCAGGCAACTGGAGTTGGCGCGTAAGAATCGCAGGCCAGACCGACGCCGCCGAACACGAAGACACCATCGACGGCCCGCTCGACTTCGCCGTCATCTGGGCACCGAGGGCACGGCACTCGCTCCTCGGCGGTTTCGAATTCGTCCATGACCGAACCCGCACGGAGACCGCCGCGACGATCGCCGAGGATCTGGCGGCGATGCGGGACTGCGTCACCCGTCGACTCGGGTCGGTGCCAAACGTTCAGGGCGTTGTCCAATGGCCTCGCGCCCTCGGCGACTCGACCCTGGCCGGTGATCGTCTGCTCCTCGCCGAGGATCCGCATTGGGACGTCGCCGATCAAGGCGTCGGGCGCTGGAAACGCCGCGCCGCGATCGCAACCGCGCTCGCCCAACGGCAGATACGCGATGTTGCCGACCTGCGTCAGGGTCCCGGCTCGCTCTGGCTCGCCTCTGGCGTGCCGGGCGCGATCGGCCTGCTCTGCGTCGCTGAAACCGACGGTCTCGATGCCCTCACGGCCTTGATCGCGCGCGGAGCCGATGCGACCACTCAGGCGCTCGCCGGTAGCTCGGTCCCGGTCGGGGCGCTGCGAATGGCCACCTCGGATGGCTGGGCGCGCGACTACGGCCCGCTCGCCGCGCTCGATTGGACCGCCCGTCAGACGCCGGCCCAATTTGCGACACTCCTGACCGCGATCCGTCGGGGCGACGATCTCGACACCACGCTCGCCAGCATCGTCGGCGCAACCTCCAGCGCACGCATCCTGGGCGCACCGAACGCATCGGACGTGCAGGCCGCAACCCAGCCGCCCACCGGCGAGCGCTGGCACTGGTTCGAGGGTGAATGGCTGGCGAGCCGCTTGGTCGCCGAGGCATGGCGCTATCGGGTCGAGCGAAACCGATTGACTCTGGATCCGCCGAGCGACGCTTCGTCGCCACGCTTTTCCGGGCCGGATGAGACCGCCTTCCTCTATCTCGATGCCTGGCCGGGATACGAGCGAGCGCCGGCGGACAACCTGATGCATGTGGTTGAATGAGGAGAAACCGCACGCGCCCGGTCAGGCTCAGTTCGGGCGCAACTCGGAGGCCGGGGCCGTCAACATCACAACACGCCCTACATCGGACGCACAGACCCTGAGCGGGTCATCCATCCTCGGCAACCGTGGCAACGTGGAACCAAAGTCCGAGGTAGACGTCGGGGTTTGGGGGCAGCCCAAGGAGCAGGCTTTTTGTGTACAAAATTTTGAACCCAGGAATTCCGCTCGACTTGCGCTTGTTACCTAAAACGGTTCCAGACAACGAACAAGTCCGAAGGACTGAGCAAAACCTTGATTTTATGGAGCTGGCGAACGGATTCGAACCGATGACCTGCTGATTACAAATCAGCTGCTCTACCAACTGAGCTACGCCAGCTTAATGATATGCGGAGTGCGCCACACCCTTGAATGGGGATGACGGGGCGGCGATTATACAGTGAATTCGAAGGTTATCTCAACGTCGCAATGACGGCGAGGCAACCGCGCGCCCACCTGGAGACCGAGACCCATGAGCCTGATCCAGCCTGCTCGAATCCCGTTCGACGACCCGCAGATCGTGGCGGCGCGGACCGATCTCGTCGCTGCCTTGCGTGCCTTCCTTCCAGCCGAATCGGTGCTGGAGCGACAGGAGGAGGTTCGACCCTATGAATGCGACGGTCTGTCCGCCTATCGCCAGCTGCCGCTGCTGGTGGTGCTTCCGCGCACGGTCGAGGAGGTGCAGCGCATCCTGCGGCTGTGCAGCGAGCGCCAGGTGCCGGTGGTCGCTCGGGGTGCGGGGACGGGGCTTTCGGGCGGCGCATTGCCGCTCGGGGACGGGCTTCTGCTGAGCCTCGCCCGCTTCAACCGCATCCTGGATCTGGATCCGGTCGCCAGAACGGCGCGCGTTCAGCCGGGCGTGCGCAATCTGGCGATCTCGGAGGCGGCCAAGCCGCACGGACTCTATTACGCCCCGGATCCGTCGAGCCAGATCGCCTGCACCATCGGGGGCAACATCGCCGAGAATTCGGGCGGTGTGCATTGCCTCAAATACGGACTCACGGTCCACAATCTGCTGTCGGTGACCTTCGTGACCATGGATGGGGAGCTGATCGAGCTGGGCTCGGAGGCGCTGGACTCGCCCGGCTTCGACCTGCTGGCGCTCTACATCGGCTCCGAGGGCATGCTGGGCGTGACCGTCGAGGCGACGGTGAAGCTGCTCCCGGTCCCCGAGCGCGCCCAGGCGCTGCTCGCCGCCTACGACGATGTCGAGAAGGCCGGACAGGCGGTCGGGGACATCATCGCCGCCGGCATCATCCCGGCCGGACTGGAGATGATGGACGGCCCCGCGATCCAGGCCGCCGAGGATTTCGTCCATGCGGGCTATCCGACAGAGGCTGCGGCGCTCCTGATCTGCGAGCTCGACGGCACCAACCAGGAGGTTTCGGAGCAGGTGATGCAGGTCCGAGACCTGCTGCTGGAAAGCGGCGCGACCGAGGTCCGCACCTCGCAGGACGATGCCGAGCGGCTGCGCTTCTGGCAGGGGCGCAAGTCAGCCTTTCCGGCGGTGGGCCGCATCTCGCCGGACTATTACTGCATGGACGGCACCATTCCACGTCGCGCACTGCCCGAGGTCCTGCGCCGCACGGCCGAGCTGTCGCGGGAGTACGGACTCAGGGTGGCGAACGTCTTCCATGCCGGCGACGGTAATATGCACCCATTGATCCTGTTCGACGCCAACAGGCCCGGCGAGCTGGAGCGCACCGAGGAGCTGGGCGGTCGTATCCTGGAACTCTGCGTCGAGGTCGGTGGTACCATCACCGGCGAGCACGGCGTCGGGATCGAGAAGATCAATCAGATGTGCGTCCAGTTCAGCCCCGAGGAGCTGCGCCAGTTCCATGCGGTGAAGGAGGCGTTCGATCCGGACGCCCTGCTGAATCCGGGCAAGGGCATTCCGACTCCGCGCCGCTGCTCCGAGTATCGCGAGCTGCCGACCCCGAGGGCGCATCACGCGCACCATTGATCACTGTCCTTCGACTTGGACCGCAAAGGCGCGAAGGACGCAAAGAAAGACTAGGGTTTCTCCCATGCATCTCAGTATCCGTTCATTTCGGCGAGCCATCGTCCGATGAGTACGCCCGAACGTCTGATCAGTCCCGAACCGGCCTCGGACGACAAGGCGATGGATCGCGCGATCCGCCCACGCCAACTGGCCGACTATGTGGGCCAGCCGGCGGTGCGCGAGCAGATGGAGATCTTCATCGGCGCCGCCCGGGCACGCAGCGAGGCGCTCGATCATGTCCTCATCTTTGGACCGCCCGGACTCGGCAAGACGACCCTCTCGCACATCATCGCCCACGAGATGCAGGTCAATCTGCGCCAGACCTCGGGGCCGGTGCTGGAGAAACCGGGCGATCTGGCCGCCCTACTCACCAACCTGGATCCGGGCGACGTGCTCTTCGTCGACGAGATCCACCGTCTCAGCCCGGTGGTCGAAGAGGTTCTCTATCCGGCGATGGAGGACTATCAGCTCGACATCATGATCGGCGAGGGACCGGCCGCGCGCTCGATCAAGCTCGACCTGCCTCAGTTCACCCTGGTGGGCGCTACCACCCGCGCCGGACTCCTGACCTCGCCGCTGCGCGATCGCTTCGGCATCGTCCAGCGGCTGGAATACTATTCGGCCGAGGATCTCACCCACATCGTGCGACGCTCGGCCCAGATCCTCGGAATCGAGACCGACCCCGAAGGTGCCGCCGAGATCGCCCGGCGCTCGCGCGGCACGCCCCGTATCGCCAACCGGCTGCTGCGGCGGGTGCGGGACTTCGCCCAGGTCCGAGCCGACGGGCGCATCAGCGTCCAGGTGGCGGATCAGGCGCTGAGCATGCTCAAGGTCGACAATCAGGGGTTCGACCACATGGACCGGCGTCTGCTGGAGGCGGTGATCGAGAAGTTCGACGGCGGCCCGGTGGGCGTCGAGAGCCTGGCGGCGGCGATCGGCGAGGAACGCGGGACCATCGAGGACGTGCTGGAGCCTTTCCTCATCCAGCAGGGCTATTTGATGCGCACGCCGCGCGGACGCATGGCAACCCAGTCGGCCTACCGGCATTTCGGACTGCCCGACCCCAAGGGTCGGGAAGCCACATCCATCCCGGATCTGTTCGACGGCGCGAACGCCTGAACAGAGGGTTGCCTCCAGCCTCCAGCTTCAGGCACCGACGACGCAGCGCAGGTCCGCCTGGGGGTCATCGCCGGTCAGCTTGAGGTCGTAGCGTTCCTGCAGGATGGCGAAGACGTTGGGCGTGACGAAGGCGGGCGGATTGGGTCCGAGGGTGATGCCCTTGACGCCCAGGCTCAAGAGGGTCAGGAAGACGGCGACGGCCTTCTGCTCGAACCAGCTGATCACCAGGGTCAGGGGCAGATCGTTGACACCGCAGTCGAACGCCTTGGCCAGGGCGACGGCGACCGAGATGGCGCCGTAGGCGTCGTTGCACTGCCCCATGTCCATCAGACGCGGGAATCCGAGATGCTCCCCGTAGTCGTAGTCGCGGATACGGAACTTGCCGCAGCCCAGGGTGAGGATGAAGGAATCCTTCGGCGTGCCCTGGGCATAGTCGCTGAAATAGTTGCGCCCCTTCTCGGCGCCGTCGCACCCGCCGATGACGAAGAAGCGGCTGATCTGGCCGGCCTTGACCGCGTCGACGATCGTCTGGGCATGATCCAACAGCACGCTGCGGTGGAAACCGATGGTCGACTCGCCGCTGATCCGCTCCTGGCAGGGCTCGCAGCGGCGCGCCTCCTCGATGACGGCGGAGAAGTCCTCGTCCAGACGCGGCCCGCCCGGAACGGCCGTGGCACGCATGGTGAAAAGACGACCCTTGTAGCTCTCGGGCGGAATCAGCACGCAGTTGGTGGTGGCGACCACCGGCCCCGGAAAGGCGGCGAACTCCTTCTTCTGCTCCTGCCAGGCACCGCCGTATTGACCGGCCAGGTTGGGATGCTCGCGCAGCCTGGGATACATGTGGGCCGGCAGCATCTCGCCGTGGGTGTAGACCTTGATGTCCGTCCCCTCGACCTGCTGGAGCAGATTCCACAGATCCAGGAGGTCGTGGCCGGTCACGAGGATGCCCGGACCGGCCTGGGTGCCCTCCTTCACCTGGGTCGGAGACGGCTTGCCGAAGGTCTCGACATGCCCCTCGTCGAGCAGCTCCATGACCCTCAGGTTCATCTCGCCGCACTTGAGACAGAGTTCGAGCAGGCTGTCGAGGTCGAAGTTCACGTTGGTCATGGTCGCGAACAGGGCCTCCTCGATGAAGGCCGAAACCCGTTCGTCGTGTTTGCCGAGCCGGCGCGCGTGATGGGCATAGGCGGCCATGCCCTTGAGACCGTAGAGCAGGGTTTCCTGGAGCGACTGAACGTCAGCGTCCTTGCCGCAGACACCGGGTGAGTTGACGCAGGCCGACTGGCGGAAGGTTTGCTCACATTGATTGCAGAACATCGGAACCTCGAACGAAACATGATGGATGGCAAGCCAAGCAGCCCTCGCTCTTGCAGTTCGATCCTGGACCGGTCGAGGAGCCGCGCTCGGGGCCAAGTCTGATTGGACAGAGAACCTGGCTCCTTGACCAAGGTCAAATCGACCAGACCACCGAGAAAAGGCGACCAATACAGTCAGCCTCTCGCGTGGCAAAGGGATCGATCCAGTCTGGCACGCTCAACAGAAGGGAATTGCCAACATCGATCAGAGCCTCCATATTGAGCGGATCCGGCCTTCGGCCAGCCGCTGAGAACATCTGGAAACCACGACCATGAAGACACTCGCTCTATCACTCACACTCGCCTCCTCCCTGGTGCTCGTGGCATGCGGCACCACCACTGGCTCACGCACGGGCAGCGGCGCCGCCGTTGGCGCCGCCACCGGTGCGGCCATCGGCTCGCTGAGCGGAAATGCAGGCAAGGGCGCCTTGATCGGTGCCGGCGCGGGCGCGCTCGGCGGTTATGTCTACGACAAGAACAAAAAGCAGGAGGAATACGACCGGGAATATCGCAACCGCGATTATGACAATCGCTACCCGCGTTACTGAGCCCCGGCTCCCCCAGGATCCGGCCGCGCCGATTCGCGGCCGGATCCCCGTTCATCATTAGATTTGACGAGACAGTACCCTATGTCGCAGTTCGAAAACGTCACCGTTATCAAGCAAGCCAACGTCTATTTCGACGGACAGGTGATCAGCCGTACCCTCTTGTTCGCGGACGGCAGCCGCAAGTCGCTCGGAATCATGCAGCCGGGCACCTTCACCTTCGGCACCCAGGACGCCGAGTTGATGGAGATCCTGACCGGAGATCTGGAGGTCCAACTGCCCGGGACCGGCGGCTGGCGGCGAATCGTTGGCGGCGAATCCTTCGAGGTCCCTGCCGACTCCAGTTTCACCGTCAAGGTCAACGAACTCACCGATTACTGCTGCTCATACCTTCCTTAGCAGATTCCTAGAATCGAAACGCCTCGAGCGCGCGGCGGCGGCCGGGGTAACTGAAAGACCGTCTCGACCCAAGCCACATGCGGCTCGCCTCCTCTCGCTCAAGGTATGGAACTCACTAATCAGATCATCCTGATCGCTTCGGTCGCGCTCTTCGTCAGCGTCCTGACCTCCGTCCTCACCAGCCGGCTCGGGGCGCCATTGCTCCTGGTCTTCCTGGTCATGGGCATGCTGCTGGGCGAGGACGGTCCGGGCGGAATCGCCTTCGACGACGTTCAGCTCTCGCATCTGTTCGGCAATCTCGCCCTCGCCATCATCCTTTTCGACGGCGGTCTGGCGACGCCCTACAAGAATTTCCGCGTCGGACTCAAGCCGGCAGCCGGGCTGGCGACGATCGGGGTACTCATCACCTCTGTGATCACGGGACTGAGCGCCGCCTGGATACTGGATCTGCCCCCGTTCGAGGGATTGCTGCTGGGCGCAATCGTCGGATCCACCGACGCCGCAGCGGTCTTCTCGGTGTTGCGCTCGCAGGGGTTGGAGCTGAAACAACGCATCGGCGCCACTCTCGAAATCGAATCGGGCAGCAACGACCCCATGGCGGTCTTCCTGACGATCGCCATGATCGAGATCCTGCTCAGCGACAACCAGAACCCTGGCCTGGTCATGCTGACCGAGTTCCTGCGTCAGATGGGACTCGGCGCCGGGCTCGGACTCGCCGGCGGATTCACCCTGGTCTGGCTCATCAACCGACTGGAGATGATGCCGGGACTCTACCCGCTCGCGGCCATGGCCGGTGGACTCAGCCTCTTTGCAACGACCACGGCGGCCGGCGGCAGCGGATTCCTCGCCATCTATCTTGCCGGACTGGTCATCGGCAACCGGCCGCTCCAGTTCAGACTCGAAGTGAAGCGCTTCCACGATGGCATCGCGCGGCTGGCCCAGATCGCCATGTTCCTCATGCTGGGCCTGCTGGTCACGCCGTCGGAACTGCTGCCGGTCGCGCCCGCAGCGCTCCTCTTCGCCGGGGTGCTCATCTTCCTGGCCCGACCGCTCGCCGTACTCATCTGCCTGCTGCCGTTCCGCTTTCCCTGGCGCGAGCAGGTCTTCATCGGCTGGGTCGGTCTGCGCGGGGCCGTTCCCATCGTCCTCGCGCTCTTTCCGCTGCTGGCCGGGCTTCCGCATGCCCAGATGTACTTCGACGTGGTCTTCTTCGTAGTGCTGGTTTCGCTGGTGATCCAGGGCTGGACCGTCGGCGTGCTGGCGCGCTGGCTGGGACTGGAGGTACCACCCACGACCCATCTGGTGCAGCGTGTCGAGCTGGACATTCCGGGACAGCAGGAACTGGAGCTCGTCGGCTACCAGCTCGCCCCGAACGCCCCCATCCTGGTGGACAGACGACCCGAACTCCTCCACCTTCCCAAAGGAGCGAGGATCGTGGCCCTGCTACGCGACCACCATCTGCTCGACGCTCTGGAGCCATTCGCCCCCCAAGCCGGCGACTATCTCTACCTCATGGCGGACCCCAAGGATCTGGCGGAATTGGACCGTCTGTTCGTCGCGCCCACCGAATCGCCCCATCTCAGCGATCAGGCCTTCTTCGGCGCGTTCGTTCTCAACGGCTCGGCTCGACTCGGCGATCTCTGCACCGCCTATGGAATCCAGGTTCAACACCACGACCCTGACATCACGCTCGACACGCTCATCCGTCGCACGCTCTCGGCCCATCCGGTGGTCGGCGACCGGCTACAGATCGAGCAACTGGAACTGGTCGTGCGCGAGGTCGAGAACGACCGCATCCTCAAGGTTGGACTCAAGCTTCCGGGCGCGGCCTAAACCGACTCCGAACCCCAAAAAATTCGCTCAACCTGGGGAGAACCAGAATCGACATTCGTTGCGAATGAGTTGATTCTTTCATCACATCATCAGCAAAGCAGCAAGCGCTGATCGATTCCGCGATCCGTTCGCGGCCGTACCGACCCGGTACTCCCTGGCGAGCACCAGGTCTGACAGGATCAACCTTCACGCATCACCCGGATCACAGCGAGAGCCCCATGTCTGACGCCCCTTTCGACCTAGTCGACGCCAAAGACACCTTCACCGACAGCGATTGGTTTCATACGTGCCGCGAGACTCAAACGCCCTATGTGGTCGTGCGCAGCGGCGAGCGCTCTGCCGACGTGCTGTGGGATTACATCACCCTCCCGCCCTGCTGCGACGCCCGACTGAGGCGCAACTTCAGCGCCCTCGAACGCGAAGCCCGAGCCATCTTCGAGCGATTCTCACAGCCGGAATCCTATCTGCGAATCAAGCCGACCATGATCTGCTTCGATCATCTGCGCGTCGACCAAGCCAAATCCGCCGCCGCCGCGCTGTATCGATTGATCACGCATTATCTTCCAGAGACGGTCATCACCCGCTCGACCGCGATCAGCACCGACTCCCAGAGGCCACTCCCGCCGACCGACCGGCCGAAAACCCGCAGCCTATGGGTAGAAGAAAGCGGTCTCGCCTGAAACCGATAGAACCACATACTGCGCGACGGAAACGCACAAAACACAATATCTAGTATCCGCGCTGGACATCCCGACCGAATCCCTTTAACGTTTGGACATCGCCCGAGCCACTTCGGGCTACCCTCTCCAGTGCCCGCAATCCATGCGCCGGGCCAGATTCAACGCTCAGCCGAGGACAGATGACCATGCTGAATTGGGACGACCCGCTTTCCACCGCCAAACCCTCCGCCCCTCAGCCTGCATCGAGCGTCCCCCCCCAGGAGGCTCAGCCTGCGACATCGACCGGCGCCGTGCCGCCGCGCATCCGCCCGCAGCACACGGCGGGGCAGATTCGCCCCGGCCAGGGCCTCGTCGCCAATCACACCCTCATGACCACGGCAGGCGCGGCGCCGGTCGTCGCGGCCGACCCGTTTGTCGCGGAAAACGCCCGCGAGCCGGAACTGGAGATCCAGGACACGCTTCCCCTGGGAAACCAGGCAGCGGCCGAGACCGACGGGGCGCTCGCACAGACCGCTGGCGGCGCGACCGGACTGGAATCGCTGGAGATGGGTGCGGGACGCGTGCGCGTCGACGACAAGCGGATCATCAACTGTCACGCCGACCTCAATCAGCTGGTTCCCTTCAAGTACGACTGGGCCTGGCAAAAATATCTGGACGCCTGCGCCAACCACTGGATGCCGCAAGAAATCAATATGAACGCGGACATCGCGCTGTGGAAGGACCCCAACGGCCTGACCGAGGACGAGCGCACCATCATCAAACGCAATCTCGGCTTCTTCTCGACCGCCGACTCGCTGGTCGCCAACAATCTGGTGCTGGCCGTCTATCGCCACATCACCAACCCCGAATGCCGTCAGTACCTGCTGCGCCAGGCGTTCGAGGAAGCGCTCCACACCCACGCCTACCAATACGTAGTGGAAAGCCTGGGGCTCGACGAGGGCGAGATCTTCAACATGTATCGCGAGCTGCCGGCCGTCGCCCGCAAGGCCGAATGGGCCCTGCCCTTCACGCGCCACCTCGCTGACCCGCATTTCCACACGGGCACGCCAGAGAGCGACCAGCGGTTGCTGCGCGAGCTGGTCGCCTTCTACGTCATCTTCGAGGGGATCTTCTTCTACGTCGGATTCGTGCAGATCCTCAGCATGGGCCGACGCAACAAGATGACCGGCACGGCAGAGCAGTTCCAGTACATCCTGCGCGACGAGTCGATGCACATGAACTTCGGCATCGACGTCATCAACCAGATCAAGATCGAGAATCCACACCTCTGGACGCCCGACTTCAAACAGGATCTGATACAGATGATCCGCGAAGCGGTCGAACTCGAGGCCCAATACGCCCACGACACCATGCCGCGCGGCGTACTCGGGCTGAATGCGTCGATGTTCAAGGAATATCTGCACTTCATCGCCAATCGCCGCTGCGCACAGATCGGCCTTCCCGAGCAATACGCAGGCGCGACCAACCCCTTCCCTTGGATGTCCGAGGTGCTCGATCTCAAAAAGGAGAAGAACTTCTTCGAAACGCGAGTCACCGAATACCAGACCGGCGGCGCGTTGAACTGGGACTGACGCGGAAGACACCGCAAGGACTCCGAGGGTGCGATGCACCCCCGGATCCATGACGACGCAGACTGACGCCGGAATGCGCCGCAACTTATCGCGCGCAAAGAAAAAGGGGCTCAGCTTTCGCTGAGCCCCTTTCGGATTGGCGTCCCCACGGGGGTTCGAACCCCGGTTACCGCCGTGAAAGGGCGGTGTCCTAGGCCACTAGACGATGGGGACAGGAACTTAATCCTGATCAACCCGACCCATGACCCAAATGGTCGGATTGTATTGTTTGGTGGAGCCAGGCGGGATCGAACCGCCGACCTCAACACTGCCAGTGTTGCGCTCTCCCAGCTGAGCTATGGCCCCAGTGCTCTGAGACGCGAAATACTAATGGTGAAAGACGATCTTGTCAAACTTTATTTTTCACCACTTGTTGCGTCGGCTTGAGCCCCATATCTTTTGCTGCGCATTCGACGGCAGCGATAGGGCTCTTGCCCCACTCAAGCGGCGTCTATTATACATAGTTTTCACTTTGTCTGGAGTTTTTGATTCATGACGCGCATCATATTGTTTATATTGACAAACGCGGCAATATTGGTCGTCATCAGCGTCGTTTTCCGTCTGCTCGGTCTCGACGGAGCCCTGCTGCAAAACGGCGGCATCGACATGACCTCGCTCCTGATCATGGCCGCCATCGTGGGTTTCAGCGGATCGCTGATCTCGCTCTTCCTCTCCAAAACCATGGCCAAACATGGCATGGGCGTTCAGATCATCGATCAGCCGACCAGCCCGTTCGAGCAATGGCTGCTGAACACCGTCGCCAACCAATCGAGCCAGGCCGGCATTCGCATGCCAGAGGTCGGCATTTTCAACTCGCCGGAACCGAACGCCTTCGCCACCGGATGGAACCGCAACGATGCGCTAGTCGCCGTCAGCACCGGACTGCTTCAGCGCATGAGTCAGGATGAGGTCGAGGCCGTCATCGGGCACGAGATCAGCCACGTCGCCAACGGCGATATGGTGACGCTGGCACTGATCCAGGGCGTGGTGAACACCTTCGTCGTCTTCCTGGCGCGCATCGTCGGGCACTTCGTCGACCGCGTCATCCTCAAGAACGAGGAAGGCTATGGGGTGGGCTACTACATCACCTCGATCGTCGCCGAGATCATGCTCTCGGTGCTCGCGACCATGATCGTCATGTGGTTCTCGCGCTTCCGCGAATACCGGGCCGATGCCGGCGGAGCCAGCCTGACCAGCCGACATCAGATGGCGAATGCCCTGCGCGCACTACAGCGCGTCCACGAACCACAGGACCTGCCCGCAGGCGAATTCGCCGCATTCGGCATCTCAGGAAAAATCGGCGAGGGACTGATGGCCCTCTTCCGCAGCCACCCTCCGCTTGAAAAGCGCATCGCAGCGCTGGAGCAGACTCAATACTGAGGTTTGATCTTCTTCGCAGGGCGACATACGGCGTCAGCCCGTTTGGAGGCGAAGACGCGGAGGCTCCCGAAGCAGGAGCACACCCAGGCACTCAAAGAGCGGCCGATCGAAGGGGCCAAGGAAGGCCCAGACCCAAACGAGAACACAGAAATCTGGTGAAGCGCCCTGCCCGTCTGGATGACGCAAAACCCTGCGTCATCCCCCTCATGTTTCGATCGCCCCACCCTTGCCGCAAAACTGCGCCATCAGAGCGCGATGACTCATCCAGCCGCCTTGAGCGGGGTCACCTTGTCCGGCTTCTCGGATGATGCAGAGGCTGTGGATGCCTCGCGCTCTGGCGCCTTGCCCTTGAGAACGCGCTCGACATCACGGGCGTTGCGGGCGAGGTAGATGGTCAACTCCTCCAGATCGGTCTCTGGCAGGTTGGGCAGAACCTGATCCGCGCGCAGCAGATCCGCCAAACGCTCAGCGTTCTCCAAGATACGATCGTAGGCGTCGGCCTCCTTCTTGTCGGTCGTGCGCAAACGCTCCACTCCCTTGCTGTCTCTCACGATGTACTCGATCTCGATCATGGTCGTTGTGTCCCCACAGGTAAGATCTGGATCACAAGTATAACCTGCCGGATCGCCCGACCCTTGCCATGCCAACGCGGTCACACCGCACCTCAAGCATGACCGCGAAGTCCAGGTCCCCCGGTCGGTTACCACATCCCTGTGGCACCCAACCTCTCTACTCGGCGCATTGCCCCCAAGATTGGCAGGGTTGTTGCGGGTCAGGCCGCCGGCTAAAGGTGCCCAGTCCAGTCTTGTTGTAGCGCTCCAAGATGAGGCTGTCGGCGCTGCCGCTCGGGCCGATCACGAACTCGGCGCCGCTGAGCCCAAGCGCGTTCTCTCCAGTCGTTTCGAATACGAAGAGATTGCCGTCCCAATGCTTCAAGGGGAAGGTCATGGACTGCGGCCCCAGGGTGATCGACATCCCAGTCGAGCCCGCGTTCACCCGCAACGGACCGTAATAGGGGCTGTAATAGCTGCCCAGGTAGGCCGGTCGCGCCAGTGACGGCACGGGACTCGCGGGCGGGACGCTGTAATCGCGCATGAAGTCGCGCTCCTCGGCCCAGAGCGCCGAGAAGAGACCGAAGTAGAGGCTCAGCCAGTCGTCCTGCACGGCCCCTTCCAGCACCAGATCGAAGAAGGTCTGCGACGTGGCCTCCGCCAGTCCATAGGGCGCGCCATTGGTCAGGACCAGGATGCCGAGATCGAGCCCCGGATAGAGGGTCACGCTCGTGGCAACCCCGAGCATGAAGGCCCCGGAGTGGCTGAGCTTGGTGCGGCCGGCGTCATCGTAGCTGACGTTCCAACCCAAGCCGTAGAACCCGGAACGCCCGTCCGCCGTGGGAGCCGGATTGCTGATCGATTGCGGCAACTGCGTCTGCAACAGTGCGGCGGCCTCGATCACCGGCTCACCCTCATAGCGACCCTCGTCGAGCGCGAGCTGCGCCCACTTCGCCAGATCGCTCACACTGGCGCTCGCCCCGCCCGCCGGGGACTGGGCATCGGCATCGCGCTCATAGAGCGGCTGGTAGACCCCATCCACATAGGCGTGAGCGACGGCCCGGTTGGTCCGGCTCAGATAGTCCGCATAGCGGAAGCTGCTCTGGTACATGCCGAGCGGCGCGAACAACCGCTGCTGGGCGACATCGGGCCAGTCCATTCCGGCAGCCGAGGCACCGGCCAGAGCGCCGGCCGTGAAGCCGAAATTGGTGTAGGCATTGGTGATGCGGAATGGCGAGAGCGGCGCGCACCGCAAACGTTTCAGGATCTCGTCCCGATCGAAGCCCAGATCCTCCAGCAGATCCCCCGCGTGATCGGGCAATCCACTGCGATGCGAGAGCAGATCGGCGATGGTCACGGTTTGCGTGACCCAGGGGTCGGACAAGACGAAGCTCGGCAGAAAACGAAAGACGGGCGTTTCCCAGGCGACGAGACCATCCCCGACGAGTCCCGCGACGACGGTGGCCGCCAGCGGCTTCGAGACGGAGGCGAGCTGGAAGACCGTCTCCGTATCGACCGGCTCGCCGCCGCCAAGCGCACGGACACCGAAGCCGCGCTGATAGCGAACTCGGTCCCCAGAGACCACGGCGATCGCCATGCCGGGCACGCCGGAACGCTGCAACAACTCGGGCGCCATGCGATCCAGCTCCCGAATCGCACTGTCGATCCGATCCTCCGTGAGGTCCTCCGCGCCAGCCGGCAACACACAAACGGTCGAGATCAAAAGCACCGCACAGGCGCGCCTCGCCGAATTCGCTACATCACACCCCCACATCGCCATACCTCCCCTCTCTTATTGTCAAGCCGTCGGCGCATCCGCACGGCCCCATCAAGGGGACAAGGTTGCGCCCAACTCACCTGGAATCAACATCAGGCAACCTATGTTTCTGACCCCGTGCACTCTCTGGAGGAACTCGATGTTTGATGGAACCGATCTTGCGGACCGCCTATAGACGAAGGCTGATGAACGTCGCGATGACCAAGGCAGCGGCGGCGGACAACAATGAACTGTTAAAGGTCTGGCTGAGCGCATACAGACCATCCGCCAGAAGCGGTCCAATAATCTGGCCGATGCCGTAAGCCAGCGTCATCGTTGCCAGCAAGTTGACGCCGGACTGGCGCGCCGCATGCTGCGCTGCGGGCATGGCGATGGTCACTGTGCCCATGAAGGTGCTGCCAACCAACAGGGCGCTCAGGAGATAGCCCGCCCCCGAGTCGAAAACAACAGGGAGGGCGACACCACATGCCTGGACGATGAGGTTCAGACGCAAGGCATGACGGGTTCCCAATCGTTCGTGAGCGCGATGCCAAAGATAGCAGGACGGTGCCGCGCCCAGTCCGAATACGGCCCAGACGTGAGCCGGATTCAGGTCGGGGAATGCGGTTTTCACCAGTGTCGGGAGATAGGTGGCGGTGACGATGTAGCCCAGGCCGGCCAGGCCATAAATCAGGACGAGCGGCCAGGCTGCAACGATGGCTGTATCGGCATTCGAAGGGGCCATTTCACGCAAGCCCTCGACCGCAACCTCACCGCGATCGCCTGTCAGGAAGGCGGGTGCAGCCATCAGGCCGATCATCAGCGTCGCAATGCCGAGCATCAGCCACATTCCAGCGCTATCCAGACCGCTCGCTTCCGCAAGCACCAGCAATTCCGCTGACACGGCAATCCCGACGCCCACGCCCGCATACAGCAGCGGCGCACCCCACGAATGACCGCGATGTTCCAGCAACCACAGGGAGGCAGCGACCATGGACAACGCGCTGAACAGCCCCGCGACGCCACGTACCGCCACGATTGTCCAGGTAGACGTCAACAACGCGAGCACCGCCAGACAGAGGGCGGTACCCAGAATCGACAACTGGCAAAACCAGTGGGCCTTGTGGGCGCGTAGGCGAACGGCAAGCAAGGCTCCCACCAGATAGCCGGCGTAATTGGCGGAGGCGGCCAGGCTGCCGCCGCGCAGGCTGAGCACCCCTTCGTTCACCATGTGCGGGTAAATGGCGGTGAAGGCAAAGCGGCCGAAGCCCATGCCAATGGTCAGCACCAGGGCAGCCTGGATGGCGGATATCCACTCGGAACGGTAGGCCGGTCGCTCGGCGGACGAGGTGCTCATGACCGTGCGCCGTCCAGTTGCCGTATCAGATGCTGAAACGCGGGCACCTTATAGCCCTCGCGCCAAACCAGCAGCGTGTCGGACTGGCCTGCCGGCAACGCTTTGCAGTCGGGCGGCGTGCTCGTCAGCTTCAGCACGCTCGCAGGCAGCAGCGCCACGCTCGCCCCGGCCGCAACACAAGCCGTCATCGCATGGTAGGAGGCCATTTCCTGGATTCTCCAGGTCGTCGAACCGGCGATGCCGAGCAGGTTCTCGGCCATGCTGCGATAGGTGCAGCCCTGAGGGAAAGCGGCCAGTGAGCGCGTCTGGATGTCGGCAACCTGATCGCAGCCGGATTCATGAGCGGGCAGCAGCAACTGCAGATTTTCGCGCCACAGGGGGCGGGATGTCAGTCCCAGATCGCCCAGCGCCGAAACGCTCTCGAAGGATGGAGGCAAGGCGATGAAGGCACAATCGAGCTGGCCGGCGCGCACGTTCTCAAGCAGCGGCCGCGATGGGCCGGTGGTCAGCTCCAGGCGTGTCTCCGGGAAACCGGCGTGGTAGCTGGCCAGTACCGATGGCAGCCGACTCGCGGCTGTGCTTTCCATGCTACCGATGCGCAGGGTGCCGCCATGTGTTCCACCGGAGACAACATGCCGGGCCTCTTCCTCAAGAGCCATCATGCGACTCGCATAGTCGAGAAAGTCCTCGCCCGCAGCGGACAGTGACAATCGCTTTCCAATCCGCACGAACAGGTCCGCACCCAAATCCGCTTCCAACTGCTGGATGCGGGTGGTCACGTTGGACGGTGCCCGACCAAGCCGGGTGGCGGCATGAGTGATGCTCAATTCGCTGGCCACGGTACAGAAGATTCGGAGTGACTCGGAATCCATGCTTTTCCTCTTGAGAGAATCTTTGCTACGAAATATTCTTATAAAAAGAATATAACACGCCACTCATTCTCAGATGCAGAAGGAAAAGTCATGAACCTAGGTCAGGAATTTCTCGCCAGGCTCGGTATCCGCCTCCCGATCGTCCAGGCACCCATGGCCGGGGTATCCACGCCTCAGCTTGCCGCAGCCGTCTCCAACGCTGGCGGACTTGGATCGATTGGGATCGGTGCCGTTTCAGCTGAACAAGGGCGTCAGCAAATCGAAGCAACACGTGCGTTGACGGACCGCCCCTTCAACGTCAACGTGTTTTGCCACGCCCCCGCACAACGCGATCCGGAACGCGAGGCCGCCTGGCTGGAGCATCTAGCCCCATTGTTCGCAGAGGCTGGCGTTGAACCCCCGGCGGCGCTCAACGAGTTGTATACCTCCTTCCTGGATGACGACGACGTATTCCACATGCTGCTGGAGCAGCGCCCGGCAGTGGTCAGTTTTCACTTCGGAGTGCCCTCGCCCGATCGGGTCCGGGCTCTGAGTCAGGCAGGCATTTACACGATGGCAACGGCGACCCATGTGCAGGAAGCCGATCTCATCGGGAAGGCCGGCATCGACGCCATTGTGGCGCAGGGGATAGAGGCTGGCGGACATCGCGGTATTTTTGATGCGGACGCCAGCGATGAGGGGCTTGCCACCTCCGTGCTCGTCCGGATGCTGGTGCACAAGACCCGGCGGCCAGTGATTGCCGCAGGAGGAATCATAGATGGTCAGGGCATTCGAGCCGTGCTCGATCTGGGCGCGGCGGCCGCGCAACTGGGCACCGCGTTTGTTCTATGCCCCGAGTCTTCCGCCAACGAGAGTTATCGTCAGAATCTCAAGAGCACCCAGGCGGCAACAACGCGGCTGACCCGGGTGCTTTCCGGTCGTCCCGCCCGGGGCCTCGTCAACCGGTTGGTACGGCATGGCGAGGCTGCCGGCAGCCCGGCGCCGGCCGCCTACCCTCTCGCCTATGACGCGACAAAACAATTGGCGGCCGCTGCCGCGAAGCTGGGCCTGAGCGAATTTGCCGCGCAATGGGCGGGACAGGGTGCACCGTTAGCACGGGAACGACCAGCCGCAGAGCTTGTTGAAATGTTGGCTCGTGAACTGGAAAGGCGCTGAACAATTTAATTCGTGATTGACATGATGTAAAAAAACAAGACCTGACCCCGTGCCTTTATGCCTTTATGCCTTGCACGATCACCTAGCAGAACATTGTTCTAAGAATATTTGAGACACATGGTCGTAGATGCACTCACCGTTCAACACCAGTTTGATACGGCGCACCCTTTCTCTCGACGCAACTGTATTTGGCTTGAGAATGTTTGGCCCAGGAAGCATAGCAAGCAATGATAAGTATTCATCATCATTTAATTCCGATAGCGACTTGTTAAACCAAGAACGTGCCCCTTGATTAAAGCCAAACAGTTGCTTGCCGTCTTTTTCGCCAAAATATGCAGTAGATACAAAGGTTACAAGCTGGACTTCCTTTGATATGTTTGGATTTACAACAAAGCTAGCAATCAGTGTTTGCTCTATTTTCTTGAAACCCTTTGTGAATTTGTCAAAAAAAAGTTTCTTTACCAAACTTTGAGTGATTGTAGTGGTTGTTAGTGGGTTGGGCCATTCAATACCGGCGTGCTCAAAAAATGTAGGATCCTGGATTTTTATTAATATTTCCTGGCGCCTTTCATTCAAGCCAAGATCTTTCAGTTTTACTGAAGCATAGGGCGCGAATTGATGAGAAAGCTTGTTGTATGCGATCACTACCGCACATGCTTCATATATACCCAATGCCCCGCATATAAGCGCTAAAAAATATATCAGCTTTCGTCTCATGATATTTTCTGACCTAACGCTTCGCGTAACCGGGCGCACAAAGCTGCAGAGCGAAGCGGCGCAGCTTTGTGCGATCCGTGTTTACGCGTTTGTTAGGCATTTGAAGCCTCCAGCGCAGACAATACACGATTTACCGACTCTCCAAATGATGATGAAACTTTGTAGGTGATTGCCTCTTCATCAGTGTGAGCAACCTTGTTTCGTAGTGATGAAAGCTCCAAGATTAACTTGGACATTTCAACAGTAATTGCTCCTGATTGAGTCAACTCCCGAATCATGTGGCCTGTGCTATGATTTGCCATTTCCTCACCTGCAATTTCTCTAAGCTTCAATTCAAGATTGCGCCAAGAGCTCATTATTTCATCTACTGGTTCTAAGAGGGTGTTTACAAAATACGTAACAGCTTGATTCGATTGCTTCCTGCGACCGCTCAGCGCGGCGTGCTGGAAGATATTTTCCTTTACCGTTCATGCGGTTACGCCGAGCTTACACCTGAATATGTAAACACCCTCTGAGTAAACCTTTACTCGCCTCTCAACCTCCGCCCCGCGTAGTCACAATCTGCTCCCGCGCAGCCCAGGCGTTGACATCCTCGTGGCCGATCGCGGCGGCCATCAGTGCCGGGAACTGATCCGGGGTGCAGGCGAAGGTCGGGATTCCCATGGCGGCGTATTGGCCGGCAATCTGGTGGTCGTAGAAGGGTGCCCCCTCGTCGCTCAGGGCCAGCAGGGTGATGAATTCGGCGCCCGATGCCTTGATGCTGGCAGCGCGCTTGAGCATCTCGGTCTGGTCGCCGCCTTCGTAGAGGTCGCTGATGAGGACGAACACCGTGTCGCTTGGGCGTCGAATGAGGCCCTGGCTGTAGGTGAGCGCCCGGTTGATGTCGGTTCCGCCGCCGAGCTGCACGCCGAAGAGCAGATCGACGGGGTCGTCCTGAAGGGCGTCGCTCATGTCGACGACGGCGGTGTCGAACACCACCAGTCGGGTGCTCAAGGCCGGCAGCGAGGCCATGACGGCCGCGAAGATGCTGGAATAGACGACCGAGGTGGCCATGGAGCCGCTCTGATCGACACAGAGCACGACGTCCCGCAGTGAAGAGCGCTTGCGCCCGAAGCCGATGCGCAGCTCCGGGACGATGGTGCGTTGCGCCGGCTGGTAGTGCTTGAGATTGGCCTTGATGGTGCGGTGCCAATCGATCTCCTTGAGCCTGGGCCGGCGGTTGCGGACGGCGCGGTTGAGCGCGCCGGTCACGGCCTGACGCATGGGTTGGTCGAGCCGGCGCATCAGGTCCTCGACCACGCGGCGGACGACCTGGCGCGCGGTGTCCTTGGTGCGCGCGGGGACGACGTGCTTGAGCGTCACGAGGGTCGCGACCAGATGGACATCGGCCTCGACCGCCTCCAGCACCTCGGGCTCCAGCAGGAGTTGCTCCAGCCCAAGCCGCTCGATGGCGTCCTTCTGCATGACCTGTACGATCGAGGACGGGAAATACTGACGGATATCGCCCAGCCAGCGGGCCACGTTCGGCGAGGAGCCCGCCAAGCTACCGCGTCGCCCCGCCTGGCCGTAGACGGCGTTGAGGCATTGATCGATTCGGGTGTCCTCGCCTTGCAGGGCCAGCCCGATGCCGTCGGATGGCTCGCCGCCCAGGATCAGGCGCCAGCGCCGCTCGCGTGCGTCTTGACTCATTCGCCGTCCTCCAGACCGAAGAGCCGAGACAACAGCGGCAGCGTCGCCTCCGCCCGCGCACGGTCGAACTCGCCGGGATGATCGTTCGTCGAACCGAGCACCATGGGTCCGCGTTTGACGCGCTCGCCCATCTGACGGCGCTCGGCTGCCTCGAAGCTCGAAAAGGTCCGCCGCAGCAGCGGGATGACCTGCATGAAGGTCTCCTCCGCAAGCTGGCACACCCATTGGTCGACGAGCTGCCAGAGGGCGTGGTCGTGGATCAGGAGCTGACCGCTGTCGCGCAGAAAGCCGTCCAGCCAGGCGGCGGACTGGCCGGGGGCATTGCCCCTCGACAAGGCCAGGCCGAGCTGGCGCGCGGCACCCTCCTCGTCCATCGCGCCGGTATCGAGCAGCAGCCGGCAGCAGCGCCCGCGAATGATGCCCTGCAGGCTCTGGGTGTCGGCAAGCTGGCTCAGGGTGCGCTGCCACTGGGCTTGGAGCCGCGTGTCGTCCAGGAGCTGGAGCCCCTCGTGGACGCCCTGGATGTGGCCGAACAGGGTCTCCGCCGCCTCCTCGTTGATGCCGCTGCAGGCATTGGGGAGGCCGATGAAGATGCGCGCCAAGAGGCCGTCCAAGAGCGTGTCGACGCGCTCGACCGCCGTCTTGCGGACATCCCCGTAGCGGGCCAGCCGGGCCAGCTCCGGGACGGCCTGCATCAGCACCAGCACGTCTGCGGCGAGCGCCGCCCGCGACTGGAGCTGCTCGATGACGGGCTCGATGGCCTCGCCCAGGTCGGCGAGCAGCGCCTGCCGCGCCAAGGCCGCCAACTGGCCGATGTCCTCGCGCCGATGCGCCTCCTGAACGACCGCCGCCGTCGCCGCCTGTTCGATGCCGTTGCCCCAGCGGCCGGCCTCGATCAGCGCCACCTCGAAGTCCGGCTCCCACTTGATCCGCCAGGACTCCTTGAAGGTGCCCTTGCCGGCCTCGCGTCCGCCGTTGCGGCCCCAGGGGACATCGAGGAGCCTCAGCCGATGCAGGAGATGGCTGCGGGCCAGATCGTTCGGCTTGCGCAGATCGAACACCATTGACTGATCGCTCGCGCTCGGCTTGAGCCGCAGACGCCGCTGCTGGGCGCGCAGATCCTCCTGCAGTGGCGTCGAGGGCGTCGACTCGGGCACCTGCCCCAGCCGCTCGCCGACGATGAGACGCGCATGGATGAGCTGCATCGGTGCCGATTCACCGAACAGCATGACGGTCTGGGTCGCATCGTTGAGTTCGGCGAGCGACGGCAGGGGCCGAGCACGCATGGCCGCCAGGGTCTCGGCGAGACGCACGGATTCGATGACATGGGCGCTGGAGATGTCGAGCCCCTCGGCCCGAAACGCCCGGGCGACCTTGATCAGCCAGGGGGTCGCGACGTCGCCGGACTGCGACCAGAGGTGGTCGTACCAGCCGGGCGACCCGACCCCGGCACCGTAACCGCTGTGGTAGCTCAGACGCCCGTAGGTCCAGGGAACCCAGGTCGCGGTCGTCTTGACCTTGGGCAGCCCCTTGAGGAGCCGGTTGTCCTCGCTCTGCGAGGGGCGCTGCTCCAGCGCCGGGACGTGCCAGGCGCCGCACACGACGGCGATGCGCGCAAAGCCCTCCTTCTCGGCCGCGCGCAGGATCTTGCGCATGGCGGCCTCGCGATAGCGGTCCAGGATCGGCGGATCCTGCGCAAGTTCACCTTCGACCTGCTCGCGCAGCGCGGTCATGGCGGTGCGGATGCCGTCGAAGAGCGACTGGGTGTCGCGACGCTCCTCGACCATGTGTTCCCACCAGCGTTCGCTGTCCTCGTAGCCGGCGGCCTGCGCGATCAGCGCGAGTGGATCGCCACGCCAGGGCTCGGCTGGCTCAGTGCTCGGCTCGGCCCCGTCATCCTCTGAGGGTGCCGCGTCCGGCGAGGCAGCCTCCTCACGTGCCCGTCGCCGAAGCGCAATGCGATTGGCGAGCGGCAGATCCATGAAGCGGATCGGGATGTCGCGCCCCAGGGCATAGTGGATCGCCTGCCACTCGGGCGAGAACCGGGCGAAGGGATAATAGGAGGCGTCGCTCGGGTCGTCCGGCGCATAGACCAGCATGGCGACCGGCGGGCGCATCTGGGCGTGACCGGCCAGGGCGACCAGCGCATCGCCTTCCGGCGGACCTTCGACCAGGACGATGTCGGGCGTCAGGGTCTCAAGGGCATCGAGCAAACTGCGCGCGGAACCCGGACCATGGTGCCGGACGCCGAAGACATGGGTGCTCATAGCATCTCGCGACAGGCCCGATAGAGGTCCTTCCAGTCCGAGCGTTCCTTGACGACGGTCTCCAGGTACTCCTGCCAGACGACCTTGTCCTGCACCGGATCCTTGACGATCGCGCCGAGCAGCCCGGAGGCCACGTCGCCTGCGCGCATCTGGCCGTCGCCGAAGTGCGCGGCCAGGGCCATGCCGCTGTTGACGACGGAGATCGCCTCGGCCGTGCTCAGGGTGCCGGAGGGCGTCTTGAGCTTGGTCTTGCCGTCGGCGGTCATGCCCTGGCGCAGCTCGCGGAAGACGCTGACGATGCGCCGGATCTCCTGCAGCGCCGGCTTCTCGGTCGGCAGTTCGAGCGCACGCCCGAGCCGCTCGACGCGTTGCTGGACGATCTCGGTCTCTTCCTCCAGCGTCTCCGGCACCGGCAGCACCACGGTGTTGAAGCGGCGCTTCAAGGCGCTCGACAGCTCGTTGACGCCCTTGTCGCGGTTGTTGGCGGTGGCGATGACGTTGAAGCCCTTGCGTGCCTGGACCTCGGTATTGAGCTCCGGCACGGGGAGCGTCTTCTCGGACAGGATGGTGATGAGGCTGTCCTGCACGTCCGCCGGGACGCGGGTCAGCTCCTCGACCCGGACCAGGGCGCCGTGTTCAAGAGCGTGCATGACCGGACTCGGCACCAGCGCGGCGCGCGAGGGACCGTCCGCGATCAGCCGCGCATAGTTCCAGCCGTAGCGCAGCGCCTCCTCGCCGATGCCCGCCGTGCCCTGAACCACCAGGGTGGAATCGCCCGAGATCGCCGCCGCCAGGTGCTCGGAGACCCAGGACTTGGCGGTTCCAGGGAGCCCATAGAGCAAGAGGGCGCGATCGGTCGCCAGCGTGGAGATGGCGATCTCCATCAGGCGGGCCTGACCGATGTATTTGGGGCTGATCTCGACCCCATTGCTCAGCGCGCCGCCCATGAGATAGGTGCGCACGGCCCAGGGCGAGAGCGTCCAGTTGGGTGGTCTGGGATGCTCGTCGACCGCCTTGAGCGCCTCGATCTCATGGGCGAACTCCTGCTCGGCATGCTGGCGCAGAATGGCTTCGTTGGGGCTTTGGGTGCTCAAGGCGTACCTCGTTGGTCTGATTCGATGCGAACGGATCCGGTGCGCGCGGATTCGATGGCCTGGATCATGTCGTTGCGAAACCTCAGTGTGTCCAGCATCTCGGTAGCGATCTTCTGCCAAGCGGAAGACGCCTGAAGGTGCGGCTCGAAGCCCTGCTCCACGAGCCGATATCCGCCAGGATCGAGATGTGCCGCAACCTGACGGAGGATGGCGTAGCGGGCATAGTTGGCGTCCGGCGTCTGATCGCGGAACAGCGTGAGACAGGCCTGAAGCACGACCGACGAAAAAGACGGACTCCAACGGTGCTGTAGATGTCCGAGGCGATCGAAGGCCCGCGCGAACGGCTCGCCCTTGCTCGGCGTGTCGAGGGACTGGGCCAACGCGTCCTCCTGCTCCGAGGGACTCAGGATCGCCCACAACGCAGCATCGGAGTCGGAGTCGACCGTTCCCGCGATCAGCACACGCGCCCATGCGCCATTGCTGAAATGCCGGGTGGCGCGCCGCCAGCCCGCCAGCAGCGTGCCCTGCCACTCGTGACCCTCGACCATGCGGAGGATCTCGGGGGCTGAGAGCTGCCAGCGTTCGATCCAATGGTCGGGATCGACCAGCCCCAGCAGCTGCTCCAGCCACCAGGCCTTCCGTCCCATCCCCTTGGGTGGTTTCTCGTGGATGCCGAGCGTCGTCCAGGCGCTGTCCCAGTCCTCGGGCAGCGTGACGCTCAGCTGACCCTTGCGGCCTTTGAGCGTCCCCATCAGTCCGGTCTTGGACTCGAATCCGAGCCAGCCATCCAGCAGCTCCACCGCCCGTGTCCGCACCGTCGAGCCGGGTATCCGGGCCAGGAGTCCAGCCGCATCGCCGCGCACGTCCTTGCTGCGATCCGCGAGGGCGGACTCCAGGAAGGCTACATCCGTCGATCCGGGTGCGTCGCTCAAGACACCCAGCAGCTTGCGTCGCTCACGGGCTCCTTCTTGCGACCAGACGGCGGCCAGCAGCTCGACGGCCTGTGCGGGATCCTCGCGGCGCGTCTGGGCCAGATAGGCCAGTCGCTGCTCCGGTGTGCCGGTCTCCCACAGCGCTGCGTCGAGCCGCCCGCGATCCGCGACGTTCAGCAGTGGTTCCCACTCCGAACTCTGTCCCGCCAGCCACAGGCCCTTCGAGCCGATGACGGTCATGATGGCCCGCCGCAGGTCGGGACTCCGCGAGGCCAGGCCCAGGAGCGTCGGAATGCTGGACTCCGGGGCACGCAGCCCATGCTCGGCGAGCAGCGCCAGCCATTCGGGGAGCAGGGTTTTGAGCCGATCGTCCTGGAGCATGAGGCGCAGATGTCGGGCGCTCCCGAGGGGCGGTCGTGGATCCGGTTCGACCGGCAATGGTGGAGCCGATGCGAGCCGAGCCGGCAACCGGCCGGCTTGCGCAAAATTGCCCACGACCGCCGAGCAGCGCAGCAGATGGACCGGGGCGTCCGCTTCTTGGGCTTGCAGCCGGGACAGGACCGTCCCGAGCGCATCGGGCGCGTCCCAGGTTCGGGTGCCGCGCTCGGTGCCGAGCAGCGCGGTGCGCGTGAGGTCGTTCCAGAGCTCCATCACGAAAGCTCCATGTGCAGTGCGTGAAAGCCCTGGAGACGCGACCCGTCCGCAATGGTCAGCGGAAAGAAGGCGTCTCCATCCCACTCACCGAACAGCTGCACCGGCTCGCCGCCGCCCATGGCCAGCAGTTCCCAGCGCAAGGGGAAGTGGCGCGCGAGCGGGATCCGTCGATGCTCCGCGTCGATCAGGAACCAGTGGTCGTCCAGCTTGACCGGGGTCACATCGCGCAGACCGGCCGGAATCCGCTCCAGCCAGGGGGTCGCGGCCAGACGCTCGGCGTAGCTGCGGTAGAGCCCTTCGAGACCCTCGCATGCGGCGATCAAGGCGCTCGGCTGCGCCGGTTGCGTCCCCTGCCGTGTCTTCAGGAGCGCGCGAACGGGCCAGGTCGCCGGATAGAAGGCCAGCTCGCCCTCGATGCCCGCGCCCTCCTCCGGGGTGATGGGCAGCACGGCGTTGGCGACCGCGAAATCCAGCAGCAGCGCCCAGCGTTGGGTCCGCTCGCCGCGCAGCCAGGTGCGCTGGACCTGGAGACGATCCGCGTCGCCGGTCCACTTGCCCATGATCCGCCAGGTATCGGCGACGCCTGGTTGGGCCAGGATCGTCTCCTTGCCTTGGGTCACGCCCAAAAGCTCATACAGATCCGCCTTGACCGGCTCTGGCAGCGTCTCGCGGCGCTGGTAGGCGTCCAGAATCAACTGGAGACGCGACAATGCCTGCAGGGCGGTGTCCTGCCACTGCTCGGAGCCATAGCGCGCCTCCTGGCAGCGACGGAGCCAGCGCGCCAGGCCTGGGATCTGCGCGTCGACCAGACGTGCCGTCATGTGATCCCAGGGCTGATGCTGTTCCATGGCGCGCGCCAGGCCCTGGCGCAGGGTATCGGCGAGCCAGCGCTGCAGCTCTTCGACACCTGCCTGCATCTTCTCCTCGCGCTGATCGCGGCGCTTCGACTGTGCGGCGACACGGCGCTGTTCGGTGGCCTGATCGAGCGGCTCGGCCGTCTTGGTCTCGCGCTCCGAGCGCGCCTCCCGCTTCGCGAGCCATTCGGCGGCCCACTCGGGCGGGGTATCCGCAGCGAAGGCCGAGGTGGACGCGGCATGGACCAAGGCGAGACCCAGAGCGTGCTTGCAGGGGAACTTGCGGCTCGGGCAGGAGCACTTGAAGGCAGGTCCGGCGGTGTCGATGCAGGTCTGGTAAGGCGTGCTGCCGCTGCCCTTGATCTCGCCCCAGACCAGCCGATCCGTCTGGCCGAGCCTCTGCCACTTGGCGGCGCTCGCCAGCTTGCGGCCCGCGCTCGTGGACGCGGCATCCGGCGCCATACCGATGACCTGCTCGACCGTCCAGGGAGACGCCATCGCCGCGCTAACCGGAAAACCGCGCGGCGATGGACTGGTTTGACTGAGGTGCGTTCATCGAGCGGAGGATCCTTGATCGGGTTGAGGGAGCAAAAGGCGACTGGACACTAGAATAACAGCCCGAGTCTTGCCAAGAGGATAAGCGGCAATGCATGTTGCAGTCGCTGCAGCGCACCCGTCACCGTCAAGATACCTGACGGCGATCATCTACCGCGCGTCCGCAAGCGCCGTGGCACCGTTGCGTTCGTTATCGGAATCCCAAAATCGTCGTCAGCTACATCCCGGAATGGGAAGACGACCGCTCTCCGTTTCCGATCGCGAAAGCACCCGGCGATCCCAGCGCCCTGCCGATATCCATCACGAATCCGGCCCGGATCGCAAAAACATGTATGTCTTTACCGATGTTCTCTGATGATTTTTCGTCGCTGGCGCTGTGCCGCGCCGTGGAGGGCTCTTGTGAATCCATCGTCAACCCGAGTCGGTCGGAGCCTTCTCGCGATCTGGCCGGAACTCTGTCTGCTCGGCATCCTGGTCATGCTTTGGCCTGGCGCGAACGGCCTGGCGCAGCCGGACCAAGCCGAGGATCGGGGCAGTCCAGACCCGGTCGAGGAGAAGGCGCCGCCGCGCGAACTGGTGTTCTACAACTGGACGGCCTATGTGGATCAGGATGTCGTCAAGGCGTTCGAACGCACATACCACGCGCGAGTGGTGCAACGGTATTTTCAGTCCGCCGATGAGCGTGACGAAACCCTGATGCGCAACAAGGGCAAGGGCTTCGACGTGCTGATGGTGACCGCCGCCGATCTGCCGCCCTACATCCAGCATGGCTGGCTGCAACCGCTCGACAAGGCCGCGATCCCCAATCTCGTCCATGTCGACCGGCGCTGGATCGACGGCTTCGAGGGCGCGGATGACTATGCGGCGCCCTATCTCTGGGGCACGACCGGACTGGTATGGCGCTCGGACCTGATCGACGAGCCTCTGCATCGCTGGCGTCAGTACTACGCGCCTCAAGAAGCCTGGAAGGGCCACCTGATGGTGCTCAACCAATACCGTGTTGCCTTCGGCATGGCGCTGAAAACGCTGGGATACTCCTTCAACTCCACCGAACCGGCCGAAATCGAGGAGGCCGCCCGGCTACTGCGCGCCCAGAAGCCGTTCGTGCAGAATTACGGCTATTTCAAGACCGATGCCAACTCGGGCATCGTCTCCGGCGAGACCTGGATCGGACAGACCTGGAATGGCGATGCGCTGCTATTGATGGAGCGCAATCCGGCGATTCGCTACAGGGTTCCCGAAGAGGGCGGAGAACTCATGATCGACTACCTCGTCATCGCGGCCAAGGCGCGCGAACCCGAACTGGCCAACGCCTTCATCAACTGGCTGCATACGCCCGCCCATGCGGCGGCCTGCGCGAAGAGCCTTCGGTTCGCGACCACCAACCTGACGGCCAAGACCCTGCTGCCGCAGGACTTTCTGAACAATCCCGTCATCTACCCGCCACCCGAGGTGCTTGAGCGTAGCGAGGTTCAGAAGCCGCTCCCGGCGGAGATCCAGCGGCAGATGATCGGCATCTGGGCGCAACTGATCAACTAGCCGCGCCACCTCTGCCCCCATGAAATTCATGTCCCTGCGTGCCAAGCTGCTGGTGTTCCTGTTGCCATTGGTCATCGGCCCCTTGCTGGGGCTTGGCTGGCTGGCCTACGACCGTTTGCGTACCAATGCCCAGACCACGCTGCTGCGCGAGATGGATACCTTGCTCGAGCAAGTGGCGCTGAGCGAAGAGACCCACCGGCGCTCGGCGCTGGCCAATGCCAAGCTCTTCGCCGGCTCCAGTTTGCTCAAGCGCTATCTGTTCGCACCCGAGGGCGAGCGCGTCAATTTTCTGTTGCTACCGCTGCTGAATCTGTTTGCGAGTTATCACGAGGCCTACGGCGACTATGGCGATATTCGCCTGATCGATCCGGACGGCAAGGAGCTTGCACGTTACCTGTCCGATGAACATGCCGATGCCGCTGCGCTGCATGGTCTGGACGCCTATCTCGCCGAACTGCAAGCGAGCGACGCAGCCGCGCTGGCGCGCTATGTGCGCAATGAGAAGGGCGACCCCCTGTTGCTGGTCGGGCACAAGCTCGCGTTCGTCGATCCCACGTTTGAAGACAACAGCATCGCGAAGCCGTCCTTGCGCGGATATCTGCTGTTGGTCATTTCACCCGAGCATCTGCGCCGACAGGCGAAAAACGGCCACTTTGGACGCGCCGGGCGGATTCTGTTCGTCGATGCCCAGGCGCGGCGATTGTTTGCCGATGAGTCAGAGCCCGCAGGGGCGCGGCTCGAAGCCGAGTTGCGCGATGCGATCCAGGACGCCGCCGCGAAGCACAGCGTGCGGCAAGCCGAGCACAAGGACCAGCGAACGCTGATACGCGCGCGGAAACTCACCGACAACCTGTCGCAGATTGCGCTCCTGCCAGAGGACGAGCTCGAAACCGCCAGTGCAGCCCTGGGGAAAAACGTCGCGGTGATCGCGATGGTGACCCTGCTCCTGTCGTCGGTGCTGTTGCTCGTGGTCTTGCATCTGCTGGTGTTGCTGCCGGTGCAGCGGCTTGAGCGTGGCGCTGCGGCTATCGGTGCCGGCGATCTGCGCGCGCGGGTGCCGGTACGCGGTCGCGACGAACTGGCCCAGTTGGCATCCGTGTTCAACCACATGGCCGACAACCTCGAAACCTCGCAGCAGGAAAAGGACCGCGCTCAGCAAGAGGCACTGACCAGCAAGCAGTTGGCCATCGATAGCCTGCGCAAGGCCGACCGGCTGAAAGACGACTTTCTGGCCAATACCTCGCATGAACTGCGCACGCCCCTGCACGGCATTATCGGTCTCGCCGAAAGCCTGCGCGGTGGTGCCGCCGGTCCGCTCACCCCGGCGTTGGACGACAATCTGCGTCTGATCGTCGCCTCCGGTCAACGCCTGGCGACCCTGGTCAACGACATTCTGGATTTCTCCCGCCTGCGCCACCGCGAGCTGGTGCTGAATCTGACTGCGGTCGACCTGCGCTCGGTTTGCGATCTGGTGCTGCAACTGGTGGCCAATCTGGCCGAGCCCAAAGGGCTTGAGCTGATCAACAGGGTGCCGCCGGGGCTACCGCCGGCATGGGCCGATGAAAATCGGCTCCAGCAGATCCTCTATAACCTGGTCGGCAATGCCATCAAGTTCACCGATCGGGGCTGGGTGCAGCTGTGTGCCGGCGTCGATGACGATGGACTGATCGCCGTGCGCGTTTGCGACACTGGCCCCGGCATTCCGCCATCGCAACACGAGGCGATCTTCGCCTCCTTCGAGCAGCTCGACAGCGGTGCCGGTCGCGCGCATGGTGGCACCGGCCTCGGCCTGGCGGTGACCCGTTCGCTGGTCAAGGCACTGGGCGGAACCATTCGGCTCGAATCCCAGGCCGGTGCCGGTGCCTGTTTTCAGTTCACCTTGCCGGTGGCGGATTCCGCAGCGAACCCAGTGGCGGACCAGAACACCCCGCCAGGCAAAGAGAGCCAATTGGCCGACAGCGCCCTGGCCGTCGGCTCCACTCGGACCGAGCAGACCGAGACCGCGCCGTCCCTGATGGACGCATGGCGCGGCGACAACCAGCTGGTGCTGGTCGTGGATGACGATCCCATCAACCTGCGGGTGCTGACCAACCAGCTCGGCATTCAGGGCTTTCGCGTTCGGACCGCTACCGACGGCGAAAAGGCATTGGCCTGGATGAGCCAGGCCGATGCGGACGAGACCCGCGTGGTGCTGCTTGACGTCATGATGCCGCGCATCAACGGCTTTGAGGTCTGTCGGCGGCTGCGTAAGCGCTTTTCGGCGAGCGAGTTGCCGATCCTGTTCCTGACCGCGCGCAATCAGGAGCGCGATCTGCTCGAAGGCTTCAGTGCCGGCGGCAACGACTATCTGCCCAAGCCCTTCTCGCGCGAAGAGCTGATCGCGCGCGTCCACGTTCACGTCAGCCTGGTCGAGCGCACGCGCGCGCTGCATCAACTCACCCAGACTCTTGAGCAGCGGGTGGCCGAGCGCACGCAGGCGCTGGAGCAGGCCCATGCCGAGATGGAACGTCTGGCGATGCGCGACTCGCTCACCCAGTTGTTCAACCGCCGCTATCTCGATCAGGCATTGGCACGCGAGTGGGGGCGCGCCCGGCGCCATGGCGAGCCGCTCGCGGCGCTGATGATCGATGTCGACTTCTTCAAGCAATACAACGACTGCTATGGACACCCCATGGGCGATCGCTGTCTGCAATCGGTCGCGACCCTACTGAGCGAGCATGCGCGTCGCAGCGCGGATATCGTCGCCCGGTATGGTGGCGAAGAGTTCTTCGTGATCGTGCAGGACGACGCCGCACAAGCGCTCGAGCTGGCCGAACAGCTACGCACGGCGGTCGCCGCGCTGGCCATCGAGCACCGCGACTCGACAGTGGCCGACCATGTGACCGTCAGCATTGGCGTCGCGACCCTGGTGCCAGATTCCACCCACCAACCTGCGGATCTGCTCGGCCAGGCCGACGCGGCCCTGTACCAAGCCAAGCAGCAGGGACGCAATCGCGTCGTTGTGCATGCGCCTTGACGCCCCGGGCTCAGGGTGCATCTCGGCGCCTCACGCCAACCGATCCGCATCGCGCAGCCGTTGCAGGGTCTCCAGCCAGACGATGAGATCCAAGAAGGCCGCCGTGGCTGCGGCGGGATCCTCCGCGCACGACAGCACCTGTGCGAGACGCTGGACCTGGGGCCACTCGGCGCTCCCCTCCTCGTCCAGGAGCCGGTCGAGCGCGGAGCGCGCGGCGGCGGAGGGCGAGGCGCAGCCGGTCTGAAGCCAGAGTTCGAGACAGTCCCGCCAGCGATCGAGCAGGAGATCGATGCCGGCGGCATCTACAGAGTCAGACTCATCCATGCGACGGCTCCGTCGTTCAAGAGGGCGATGGGATCGAGCGCCAAGCCGGTCTGGGCGCGATAGAGGGTCCCGAACAGCAGCCAGCCTTGGACCGAGCCCGGTGCTCGGGTCTCCATACGCTGGCGCTTCAAGGCGCTGACGGGATCGCGGACCAGAATGCCAATGGAGAGCTCCGCGCCATTGGAATCGGTCACGGGCTGCGTCCACCATTGGGTGTGCGGATCGAACTGTCGGGCGCCGGCCCGGGCGACGCGGATCACCACCGGCAGACGCGGCGGCGGCGCCATGAGATCCTCGACCATGGTCTCTGCGAAACGCCGTCTCAGGGCGGCGAAGTCGGTCTCGACCGGCAGTTCTGCCGCCGGATCGCGCAGCGCGCGGTGCTCCAGACGGGTGCCTGGTCGCCCGGACAGCCGACCCTCCGCGCTGACCCAGCCGGTCCGCAGCAGCACCTCCGAGGCCGGCAGCTCGCGCAGCGGCGGCCCCTCGGCCCAGCGCCCATGCCTCCAGACCTCGATCGGATCCCATTGACCCTGTTGGTCTTGCAGAGGACGGCGGGTCTCGGTCAGACGGTACCAGCGCCCTTCCCCAGGCGCGTAACAATGGACGCTGATGCCTTCCTGACCCAGTCGTCCCTGCCAATGCTCGGCGGACACGCCGATCAACCGCAGTCCGGTGACCTTGCGATAGAGGGCACGATTGACGCCGGTCAGGCGCAGCAATGGGACCTGCGGCGCCGCCTTTTCGAGACTGCCGACCAGCAGGCGCAATGCGGCGAGCGTGCCGCCGATGCCGCGCACGTCGGCAAAGCTGCGTCCCTGACGATCCTGTTCCAGCAGATCCAGAAGCGCGGCCATCAGTATGCCGACACGCGGAAGATCGGCCTGACGGGCCGCCGTGGCCAGAACGCGGCCCTGATCGGTCATCGCCGGGGACAGTCCGGTCAGCCCGGCTGCCGCCAGTTGCGTCATCCACCGCGCGATGGCCGCGAGCGATTCGGTTTGATCGCGGCTCAGCGCGTTCTCGACCGACGCTGGGTCGAACAGACCCAGACGGCGGCGCAGCTCCAGGACCACCAGCGCCCGATGCGGACAACGCGCCGCTCCGCAGGTGCAGGTCGCGGCCTCGGGTCCGGCGGATCGGGCCATGCGCACCCGCTCGCTCTCGCGCTCCGTGACCTCGGCCACCCAGCCCGCAGGCCCCTCCTCCAGCTCCGGGACTAGACCGAGCCGCATCCAACGGCCCGCGCGATCCCAATGCGCACGGCCCAATGCCCGAACCAGCGGCGCCTCGTCACCGAGCAGCCAGTCCGGGGCAGCCGCTTCCGAAGCATCGACAGCCGCCATCCGCGCCGTTTTGGCCAGCAGCAGCAACGCCACCAGATGGTGACAGGTCGCAGTCGCCGGACAACCGCAATCGAGCCGATCGAAGCCCGGTCCGCTCAGTGTCTGGCGATGACCGTCGAGCTGCGTCATCAACCGCTCGCTGTCCGCCTCGACGCGATCCGCGCCGCTGGCGTCGGCCAGCTTGCGCCCGCGTCGCAGCAGGCCCTTGTTGGCCCAGTCCTCGATGTCCCCGTCGCCGATCTCGGCGAGCCAAGTCTCGATGGCGGCGAGCGTCACGATTTGGTGAGGATGCGCAGTTTCTCGATGACGGTCGCGACGAGCCGTGGCGGCACCTCGCCCAAGGGGAGCAGATGGGATGAGCCCCAATCCTCGCCCATGCGCCGGAATTCGAGATCGCCGAGGACACAGTCCTCGTCGAAACTCATGCTGATTTGGCATTCCTGCATGCCGATCTCGACCCGGATCCGGCTGAGCGGATAGCTGTGGGTGTAGCCGAAGATGTGGGTGCCGTCCTGGTCCGCGACCCCGTAGTCCCACTTGGTCATGAGCCGCTTGACGTTACCCCAAGGCGCCTTGGCACCGGAGAAGCGGCTGAGCGACAGCGACGCGCGCTCCGCGTCATCCAGGGCATGCACAGGCGCCTCGGTCTGAACGATGAAGGGGGTCAGCTCATAGTCGGCGAAGTGATCGCGCCAGCCGGCGATCTCCTCCTCCGTCGACTCCAACGGATGCCAGAGACGCACCTCGCCCTCGGCGAGCGCGACCGGCTCGTCCTCGCGATCGATCAGCGAACCGTCCTCGCTGATGCGAAAGCTCTGCACGCCCTGCGCTGTGGTGCCGCTCCAGATCAGGCTCTTGCCGACGAGTAGCAGGATCGGATGCTTCAGGAACAGTTGCTCCCAGCGCCCCGTACTCCAGGACTTTCCGCAGTCGAAGGCCTCCTCAAGCCGTGGACCCAACTGTTGGACGACCGGCTTGACGTTCTTCTTCAGCAGCGCGAAACGACTCTCGGCCACCGCGCGCAGCGCCGGATCCTCGTCCTTCTTGGCCTTGGGCAGGGACTTGCTCTGCTTGCCCGTACCGCCGTGGATGACCCGCAACGACAGATCCGGCAACAACAGGGCGCGATAGACATAGGGACCGACATCCAGCACCAATCCATCCGGCCCCATGTCCAAGGTGGGCACCAGCTCGTCGTACAGCTCCTGGAGCGGGAGACCCCGACGCTCGGCGGCACGCCGCAGCGCCTGGTAGGCATCCCCCCGCACCACGTCCCGATACTTGCCAGTCTTGCGGATCTCGTCGAGCGTGAAGAGCGCATAGGTGGTATCCAGCTCCCCGAGGGTTCCGACCACCCATCCGGCGCGCTGGTAGTGCTTTTTGTTCCAGAGCGCGACCAGCTCCTTGAGCTGGGGAACCAGCCGGTCATCCCCGAAGGCCGACGCCAGACGCAGCACCCAGCGATCCTTGTTGTCCGCCGCGCCCTGCCCCCAGGACTCCACCAGCCGAGATGCCAGCTCGGCGCGCTGCTCGCTGCTCAGAAGCGCCCACAACTGCCGCACGCCGCGCGGCATCTGTCCCCATTCCTCGTCGCGCGCCAGCATGCAGCTCCAGTGCAGGGCATCGCGCGAGAACGGCAGATCCAGCTCCTCGATACGCGGATTCCACAGCCGTTCCAACGCATCGCTACGCTTGCCCTTCAGCCCCTTGACCGCCTGCGCCTCGAAGGCGGCGAGGTCCGCGTCCAGCAGTGGATCCAGGTCCGAGACGTCGCGACCGAAGTGCTCCAGCCGATCGAGGATGTGACCGCGCTGGATGTCGGTCCAGCGGCTCGCCCGCTCGCCGAGACACTCCTCCAGCACCGGCACCGCATCGGCATCGCTGCGCTCGCAGAGACCGCGCAGGGCGAGATCGCGAACCGCCTTACGGCTGTCGGACAGCAGGCCAGCGTCGCGCAGACGTCCGGGCGTGATCCGGGCAAGCCCCTTGGCCGCATGTGGCAGGACCGTTTTCTGGCTCGCAAGCGCTTCAAGTTGGGGCAGACTCGCCTCGAATCCCGCGTCACAGAGATGCCGCAAGGCCCACCGGGCGGCATCGCGCCGTGCCAGCAGGGGCGCGGGATCATCGGCCATGCCTCGGTCGAGCAGCGCGACCACGGACGGCTGATTGAGCCAGTGGCTCAATCGATAGTCTCCAGCCCCATCGAGCTCGCTCGCGAGCGCACTCAGCACGGCACGCCGGCTCGCGGGACCGAGCCAATCCCAGGCCGCGTTCGCGACGCGCCAATCGACCTCCTCGATCGCCGAGAACGCCCGATCGGACAGGGCCGGGTCTTGCATATACCAGTCGCGCAGCCGGTCGAGGGCCGGCCCCACAGCCTCCGCGAGCGCCTCGCCCTCCTCGTCCGTCGTCACCGAGGCCGCCTGCGAGAAGGCCTTGAGCAACAGGGCGCGCTCGTCGCCCTCGACGCGATGCGCCCAAAACCAGTCCATCCAGTCATCCGGGAGGATCGATGACTGCGCGCACCAGATGCGCAGACAATCCGCTCGGCGCGACGCCAACAGCCCCTCGTCCGGCGCCAACCCATCGAGTTGCCAGCCCAGGTTGGCGATCGCCACCTCTTGCAGCTCGGAATCGCAGCGGCTGTCGAGGATCAGCCGCCGCAGCAAGGCCCGGTCACCGACCAAGCACAGATGCGCGGCCCGCAGTCGATCGACCGCATCGGGCTGCGCCTCGATCCAATGGCTCAACACCCGCGCCTGGACCTGGCCTTGCACGCTGTCGGACCAGCGATAGCGACGACGTGCCCTGTCCTGCCCGATCCGTTCGAGCAGCTCCAGGGTCAGATCGCTGCCGACCTCGGCGATCAGCCAGTCGGCCATGCCATCCCAGCTCGCACTGTCGTCTCGCGCAGGCAGTTGCGCGGGCAGCAGCCCCTCGCTCGCCAGGACGCGCGCCATCGCGAGCCAGCCGCCCGGCTGTCCCTTGCAGGCGGAGAGGTGATGCGCGGCAAACGCGGTACGTTGGGACGGCGTCAGGGCCGCAACGAAACCGGCAAGGCCGTCGAACGCGGACCCGAGCACGTCCATGACGCCCGCCAACTGCTGGAAGGCGTCGTTGCGCAGCCGTCGGGGGTGTTCGATCATGGCGGCCCGCGCCCGCTCGTCCTGCAACGCCAGCCAAGGATTGTCGGCGTCGACGCCCTCCTCGCAATCGATGCCCGAGACGATGATCAGGATCCAGCCTTTCAGATCGAGTAGCCCCGCCCGTGCCGCCCGCGTGATCGCCCTCGCCTGCGCATCGGCATTGATCGCCACCTCAGCGGCGATGCGTCCCGCCACCAGCGCCTCGATCGAAAAGAAGGGCGCCTCCAGCATCACCCAGCGGGCGTAGACCTCTCCGGTCCGCTGGTCCGCGTCCAGGTTGCGGATACCGGACAGCAACGGACGATAGTCCTGCCACGCGAAGTCGGGACGCGCCCCCGCCTCGATCCGTGCCTTCAGCGCCAGGAGCCAGGCGGTCACGGGCTCGGCATCGCTTTCATGCATCAGAAAGCCGAAGAGGGTCTCGGTGTCCGGCGCATCCGGCACGCCGGATAGCCCCGACGCCATCTCGACATAGGCACGGCAGAAGGCCCGCAGACGCTCGACGAGCGCGGCGGCTCGCAGCTTGGCCTCGTGCCGGTCGAATTGGCCGAACAGCGCCGCCTGACGCTTGCGGTCGATGCCCAGCGGGTCCAGACAGGCCCGGCTGTCCTCGTCCTCGACCCAGCGCCCCATCAGCACGCGCATGATCACCCGCCGACAGGCATCGTTGATCAGCCCGCGCTCGACGATGGCGTCCAACACCAGTTCTGCGGTCTCGCGCCCGCCCTCCAACGCCCGCAGCAGCGGCGTCTTGCCGGAGACATCGAGACGCATCGGATCCGCCCCCTGAGCCAGCAGCAAGGCGACCGCGCCGGGGCGCTGATGCTCTACGGCATAGCCGAGAGGCGTCAGATCCTGGTCGTCGATCGGGTTCTCCAAACGGTCTGGAGTCAATGCCTGCTCGATGGCCTGGGTGTCGTCTTGCTGGATAGCGGTGGTCAGCGTCCCCATGGGGCGAGGTCTCCTCGGGTCGGTTCTTTTCGTTGTCGGCGATGCATCGCCTGGACGGACGCGCCTGCTCGACTCGGATGGGAATCGACGGCGCGCCCGAGCAAATCGGGAACCTTAACCCGAAGTCGAGACGCGTTTCGTGATCCTTGGCACAGGGCCGCGCCTATCGGGCGTCCACGCAGCGCTCGACCACCGCCGAGCACCGCTTGATGCGGCCGAATCCCCAGCCTGCACGATTGTCGTGCGCGATCGAAACGATGCGCCCATCGCGCACCCGGATGTCGAAGACGCAGGCCGAGGCATCGCGTTCGGGATCCGGGGCGGGATCGGACAGCAGCCGTCCCTCGGCATCGTGCGACTGGGCCGACGAGTACCGGTACAGACGTGTCGAAGAGGTGCCGGACACCTCGCGGATCTCCAATGGTTCGCCGATGCAGTGCGCCAAGATGTCGGCATCCTCGCCGATCAGCGCCTGTTCGGCCGTGTGCAGGGTCTTCAGGTGGGGGGCGCCGCAGCCGGCGAGCGCCAGCGCGGGAAGTGCGGCGAGCAGGGCGTGTTCGGTACGCATGGTTTCTCTCCTCGGATGGATCCTTTCCGGTTTTCAGGCGGTGGCCGTGCGCAGCCGGCCGCTCAGACGCAGACCGTCGCGCAGGCTCATACCGAGCAGGGCGATGTTGACGGCCCCGGCGATCAGCTCGAGTGCCTGGACCCCGTAGAAGACCGTGTCGAGCGTTCCCGACTGGGCCTTGAAGGACAGCAGGAAGGCGCAGGGGACCAGGATCAGCAGACCGTTCGCGGCGATGAGCGGCATGCGTCGGCGCTTGGCGGCGACCAGTCCCCCGGAGCGGTCGCGCGCGATCGCGAAGCCCGATCCGCCGACCGCCGCGAGGGCCGGGATCAGGATCGTCAGGCCCCAGGGAATGGCGGTCTTGACTGCGACGATGGTGGCCATGTCGCCGAGCGTCTCGGCCAGGACCGTGGCGACCCAGAAGGTCAGGATGGTCAGCAGCGCGATCGCGCCGGCGACGGGATGGAGGCGTTTGGACATGGTATGACTCCGTCTCGAACAAAAAACATAGCAGGCTATATAACATTGCATATCAAGCTATGCAAGTGGTACCAAGGCGGGATTCGGACGTTGGGATGCGTCGATCGCATCCTTCCTGCCTGCGTGGAAAACGCTTCAGTCGAGACGAGATCAGATGACCTTCAACAAAGACGAATCGGCGGGCTATCTCGCCAATCACTTGGCGCGGCTGTTCGCGCGCGAGCTTCAGGCACGGATCAAGCCGCTGGGATTGAGCACAGGGACCTTCCCGGCGCTGCTGGTGCTGTGGGAGGGCGATGGTCTGACACAGCGCGAGCTGATCGAACACCTGGACATCGAGCAGCCAACCATGGCCAACACGCTGACGCGCATGGAACGCGACGGCCTGATCCAGCGTCGCAAGGATCCTGCCGACGGGCGGGTGCAGCGCATCTGGCTGACGGATCAGGCGCGCGCGCTCGAAGGTCCGGCAACGGCGGCGGCCGAGGCGGTGAACGCCGACGCGCTGGCGGGGCTCGAATACGAGGAACGCGCAGCCTTCCAGGCGACGATGCGCCGAATCATCGCAACCCTGCAGGCTCCCGTCGGTGATCGGGACATCCCGGCCAGGCGCCGTGCCGAATCCACATGACCTTGGGTGGAGCCTATCGCGCCAGAGATGGGCTGACCGAAACCCCGCATGACTCACCGCCGTCGGGGACCGCCATAAAAGCCCTGCCCAACACCGTGCCAACCTCGCATGCGGCGCAATACGGCCACCAACCCTCGGTGCGTGGGGGATGCTGCTGGTCTTACGATGCCTTGCAGTTGTCTGCTCTGGCTTCAGTCGCGGCCTATTGCGCCCTACGCTGGGTCAAGCGGTGTCGGTCTTGTCTTTTGGCTTCGGCTCCCGAAGCGTTTAAAGAGACGGTCATCGCATACATAGTGCCTTGAGGCCGATTCATGTGAGGACTTCCCCCATGCTCCAAGCGCTGACGATTCTGTCTCTCCTATTCCTGACCGCTCCCTCGATGGCCGCCTCGGACGCCCCTGCCGAGCTGGGAGCCGGCATGCAGCACCCCGGATACGAGGAACAGCCCGCCTGGTTCAAGACCTCCTTCTTGGATCTGAACGAGGATGTCGCGGAGGCCGCGGCCGAGGACAAGCGGGTGCTGCTCTATTTCTACCAGGACGGCTGTCCCTACTGCGCCAAGCTGCTGCGGGACAACTTCACCGACCGCGAGATCGTCGAGCTGACGCGCCAGGACTTCGACGTCATCGCGATCAACCTCTGGGGCGATCGCGAGGTGACCGGGCTGGACGGCGAGACCACGACCGAGAAGAAGCTCGCCACCCTGCTCGGGGTCCAGTTCACGCCGACCCTGCTGTTCCTGGACGAAGCCGGCAAGACGGTGCTGCGGCTGAACGGCTATCTGCCGCCGCACCGTTTCGCGGCCGCGCTGAAATACGTGGCGGAACGCCACGAGCGCAACGGCGAGCGCTTCAGCAAATTCTATGTCCGCACCAATCCGCGCGAGGCCGAGGGCGACCTGCACCAAGAGGCGGGCTTTCTCGCCCCGCCGTTACGACTCGGCGACAACCGCCGGAAATCGCCGCGTCCGCTGGTGGTGATGCTGGAGCAGCCGGTGTGCCGGGAGTGCGACGAGCTGCATCAGGACGTTCTGCGCCGCGAGCCGGTCGCGCTCTCGCTCGCGGCCTTCGATGCCGCCATCGTCGACGTCTTCTCGCGCGAGCCCCTGCAGACGCCGGACGGACGGGAGACGACCGGGCGCGACTGGGCCGCCGAGCTGGGGATCGAATACACGCCCAGCCTGGTCTTCTACGATACCCAGGGTAGGGAGGTCTTCCGCACCGAGGGCTATCTGAAGGCGTTCCACGTCCAGGGCGCGCTCGACTACGTCTCCACCGGCGCCTACCGCTGGCAGCCGAGCTTCCAGCGCTACCTCTCGGCGCGCCGCGAGGCGCTCGCCGAGCGCGGGATCCAGATCGACATCATGCGTTAGCCGATTCCATCATCGAGGCGCAGAGGCTCACGGCCGACTCGAAGGTTCCCAACCTCCCAGCCATATCCGCCTTGCGCGCGACCATCTTCTCGGCCAGCTTGCGGCTGCCGCCGCCGTCGAGGATGACCTGGCGGATCCGGTCGTCCGGGATCCGAACCACGACCTCGATGGCCTCCTTGATGGCGTCTGGACGCATGTCGGCGAAGAGCCGGAGCGCATGCGGGTTGTCCTCGTCGCGGCGCAGGACGTCCAGTTCGTCCACCCGGGTGCCGAAGGCCTTGCCCTTGGGATCGCCCTGGGCCCGAAAGCACAGCGCACCGCCCAGATCGAGCGTCAGCACCTGTCCGTCGACCACGCCCTGGTTGTCCCCGTCGAAGCCGGCGGCGTCCCAATTGGCCGTCCAGGCATGCACCCCGAACCAGCGCTGGGCCTGGCGGCGCTCGCGCTCGCTCAGGTGCGCCACGCAGCGCTTGTCGAGTTGGACCCACTGGGTCGCGATCTGCTCGGGCTCGACCGTGCGCACATAGGTCAGGGTCGGGGCACCCGTCAGCCGGTAGAGCCGGGCGGCGATCGCCTCGTTGCGGGCATGCATCGGCGACTCCAGCGTCTTGACGTAGAAGCGGCGTCCGTCATCGTCCTCGAAGATGCCGGCCGGATTGGTGCCCAACTGACCGCCGACACGCTGCATGAGGGCGGTATCGATGGGAGGAATATCGGAGGTCATCGCGAATCCTGGATCAGGGAATGGGGCAGGTTCGGCGCACCAGGGCGAGTTGCGAAGACGTCTCGATGGCGCCCCTGCGTTCGCGGCGAACGTCGCGGATCGCCTCGTCGGGCTCCATGCCGAGTTCGACCAGCAGTCGCGCGGCGATCATGCCGGCGCGCCCGAGGCCGCCCTTGCAGTGCAGGAGCACATCCTCTCCGTTGCGCAGCATCTGGCGGATCTCGCGGCCATGGACGAGCCACAGATCCTCGAATGCCTGGTTCGGAATCGAATAGTCGGCGATGGGAAGATGGCGCCAGGCGATGCCCCGGTTCTGGACCTCCTGGCCGAGGTGCGGCACCTTGAGCATCGCCAGTTCCTCGGGCTCCACCAGCGTCAGCACCAGCCTGGCGCCCCAGTCGCGGATGGCGTCCAGATCGGTCCCGAGGTCGCGCTTCCAGGCGCCCGTGTAGGCAAGGGGATCCTGCTTGCCCGGACAGAAGGTGATCCCGATGCGTCCGTGCGCGGGGCTCGCGCGGACTTCCGCGATCCGAAGCGGGTGCGTCTGGCTCGTCCGAACCTGTGTCATAGGGGCATCTTGACGGCATACCGAGGGTCGGCGTGCCAGTGTATCAGAGCCTCTATGCGCGTCGACCCGTTTGCACCAAAATCCCGGTCGCGGCATGAAGGCATCCCGTCATGCACCCACACCACCCATCGATCCGAGCCGACCCACGATGACAACTCGACATCCCGAACTGACCGATCTGGGCTGGTCCCAGTGGTTCGACCAGCGCGCCGAATGCGATGCCTCGCAATCCATCGCCCGCGTCGCGGCCGTCGACCGCGATCAATTGCTGCTCCTGGACGGGCAGGATTCCTTCCGCGCCAAACTGGCCGGCAGCCTGCTGCATCGCCATCGTTTCCCGCACGAACTGCCCTGCGTGGGCGACTGGGTCTGCCTGGAACGTCGGCCGGGGGACGATTTCGCGATCGTCCATTCGGTCGTCGAGCGCCGGACCGCACTGCGCCGCAAATCGGCCGGAAACGCCGTCGAGTATCAGATGGTCGCGGCGAATCTGGATACCGTCATGATCGTCCAGTCCTGTCACTTCGACTTCAACCTCAAACGGCTGGAGCGCTATCTGGTCATGGTGATGGACGGCGGGGCCGATCCCTGCATCCTGCTCACCAAGACGGATCTGGTGGATCCGGACGTCCTGGCCGGTCAGCTGGCCGAGATCGAGGCCATGGGCCTCATGACTCCGGTCCTGACCCTGAGCAACGTGACTCGGGAGGGACTCGACGCGCTCGAACGGGCGCTGCTGCCTGGGAAAACCTACTGCTTCGTCGGATCCTCCGGTGTCGGCAAGAGTACCCTGATCAACCATCTGATCGACCGGGACGCCCTGGAGACGGGCCGCGTGAGCGCGACCGGCGAGGGACGCCATACCACCGTCCGCCGCGAGCTGATCCGGCTCGACGGCGGCGCGCTGGTCGTCGACACCCCGGGAATGCGCGAATTCGGCATCTTGGACGCAGGGAACGGCATCGAAAGCAGCTATGCCGAGATCACCGCCCTCGCCTCACGCTGCCGCTACCGCGACTGCACCCATCGCGGCGAGCCCGGCTGCGCCGTGCGCGAGGCGCTCGATTCGGGCGAGATCGGCCGCGCCCACTTCGAGAACTATCTCAAGCTCAGACAGGAGTCCGATTTCAACCAGATGACCCATGCCGAGCGGCGCAAGAAGGACCGCGATTTCGGCCGCTTCATCAAATCGGTGAAGCGGGATCTGAAGGATCGCTGAAGGCGAACTCGGGTGCCTCGCGCTCAGGTCCTTCCGCCACCTCGCCTCTCCCCTGTCAACCTCAACATGCGGCGCAATACAGCCGCCAACCCTTGGCGTGTGAGTGATGCGGTGGTCTTACGATGCCTTGCAGTCGCCTGGTCAGGCGTCAGACTCGGCCTATTGCGCCCTACGCTGGGTCAAGCGGTTTCAGGCTAAGCCCGGCGGGCCATCGTCTCCGACCCAGTCAGCTAGGCGAGCCGGTGTCATGGGGCCGATCTCCATGTCGGCGGCAGCAAGTCCGCGTAGGGCGCAATAGCGATAGCGTATTGCGCCGAATGGAAGCCACACCGACGCCAGACATCTTGCCAGCGTGCCTTCGCCACAAGGAAGGCCGCGCCGTGCACAGCCCCAAACACCGTGCCAACCTCGCATGCGGCGCAATACGGCCGCCAGTCCTCGGCGTGTGGGTGATGCTGCGGGTCTTACGATGCCTTGCAGTTGCCTGCTCTGGCGTCAGTCACGGCCTATTGCGCCCTACGCTGGGTCAAGCGGTTTCAGGCTAGCTCCGGCGTGCCATCGTCTCTCCGACCCAATCGGCTAGGCGATCCGGTGTCATGGCGCCGATCTCCATGCCGGCGGCGGCGAGCTGGGCGGCGAATGGACGGTCGTAGTCGGGGTTGCCACGCTCGTCGAGGGCCGCCAGTCCGAGCAGGGCGACACCACTCTGATACAGCCGCGCCGTCAGCCGGACGAGCCTCGCGGGGTTGCCGCCTTCGTAGAGGTCGGAGACCAGCACGATCAGGGTCCGGCGCGGTGTCTCGACCTTACCGCGAGCGTAGTCCATGGCCGCCGCGATGTCGGTGCCGCCTCCGAGCTGGACGCCGAGCAGGAGTTCGACCGGATCGCCGACACGCTCGCTGACGTCGACGACTCGGGTATCGAACAGGACGAGACGGGTGCGCAGGACGCGCAACCCATGGAAGACGGCGGCGACCACGGCGCTATGGATCACGGAGCTGAGCATGGAGCCGCTCTGGTCGACGAGCAGGATCAGGTCCCAGGGCGGCCTGCGCCGCTGGCGTCGCCAGAACCACAGCCGCTCCGGGATCACGACGCCCAGCTCCGGCTGATAGTGCTTGAGGTTGCGCCGCAGCGTGGTGGCCCAGTCGAGATTGGCCAGCATGCGCGCGCCGCCGTGCTCCTGGCGCAGTCGTGGACCCAGGATGCTGTTGCGCACGCGCCGCGTCAGGCGCTCTTCCAGCTCGGCGACGACCTTGCGGATCAGCCGGCGCGCCTCGCCCATGGCCGTGTCGGACAGCAGTGAGCGATATTGGATGAGCAGTCGCACCGTCTCCAGATCGGCGGGCGCCTGGCGCAACACCTCGGGATCGACCAGCAGCTCCCGCATGCCGTAGCGCTCCAGGGCCTGACGCTGGACGGTCTCCGCCGTCGAGCGCGGAAAGAGTGCGCGGACCCCGGCCAGCCACTGGGGGACACTGAGCCCCGAGGAATCCCGCCCGGCGCGCCGAGTGCCGCCAGTCTCGTAGACGCGCCTGACGTGCTCGCGGCCGTAGAGGTGCTCCAGCAAATCGTCGCGTTGACGATCGCGATCGCCGAGGACGGGATGACGCTGGCCTTGTTGGTCGCCGGACTCGCCGCTGGTCGCAGCGCAGGGGGCGAGTCCGTCTTCGGCGGCAGGCCCCAGGATCAGCCGCCAACGGCGCCGCAGCTCGGCGCCCTCCTCGCTGGACAGATCAGTCAGCATCGGTGAATCCCCAGATCTTCAAGGCCGCAAAGGCCCGGTCGTGGAGCTGGCGCGCGGCGGCACGGTCCCGATCGCTCCAGACCGCGCGGGTCGCCGACGGCTCGCCGGACAGCAGACGCGCGATCAGCGCACCCAGATCCGCCGCCTCGCGGGGCTTGAGCGCGGTGAAGGCGAGCCGCAGATGCGGCAGCACCGCGAGCAGTTGGTCCTCGTCCCAGCGCAGCAGCACCCGGCTCATGGCCGCGATCAGCTCCGGTTCCTGGACCAACAGGGCGCGAGTTGGAGGCAGAAAACCCTGAAGAAAGCCGCCGAGTCGGATCGGGGTCAACTCGCCCTGGCGCATCGCCCGCTCCAGTGACGCGCGCCCCTTCGTGCTCGGCCAGAGTCCGCGTGCGGTCAGGATGCCCGCCGACCGTCCGGCCAGGATCGGCGCAGGGGCACTGTCTGCAACCCCGATCAGGCTGTCCCTGAACAGCTCCAGGTCGCACCAGGGTGCGTCCGGTCGCGCTAGACCGTTCAGCAGCCCCAGTGCTTCGGCGCAATCGGCATCGCGCTCCGGCTCCAGGTCGCCGATCCAAGACAGGCGCCGGCAGGCGTAACGGAAGCCGCTGCCGAGCAGCGCATCCAGGTCCGTCGCGTCCTGGGGCTCCAGCAGATGCCGGGCGTTGCGCGCCAGCTCGATCCGAGCCAATCCGGCGACCAGAACCACGAAGTCGCCCTCCTGACCGAGCCAGGCGGACAGGCGTTCGAGCAGTCGGCCGATACGCTCGCGCAGCCCCATCTGTAGCGCCGAGATCAGCAGCGATGCGGCATCGCCGCCCTGGTCGAGCCGCTCGCTCAGCCGGCCCGAGGCCGCCTCGCCGATCTGGGCGCCGTAGAGGCTGCATTCGGTCAAGGCCGAGTCGGTCTCCGGTCTCCAACGCAGACGCCAGGTCTCGCGCACCCGATCGAGTCCGGTGCCGGCGACGAAGTCGGGGCCTGCCTCCCGCTCGGCATAGGGGATCCCGAGAAAGCCGAGCTGCCATAGAAAGCGCGACACCTCGCGATGCCGCTCGGAGCGATAGAGATCGAGCACGCGCACCCGTTCGGCGCCAGCCGCGTAGGCGAGCCGAAAGTGCTTGCAGCGGGCGCGGAAGTCCTCGACCAGGGGCGCCAACGGATAGCCCTCGGGGACGCGCCCGACGCACGCCTCGGCCGCCAGTTCGCGCAGCAGACGGCGCCAGGCGACGGGATCGGGCTGCAAGGTCTTGGCGAAGGCCGTTTCCATGGCATCGAACAGCTCCGGGCGACCCGGCGGACAGGCGCGCAAGGCGCCCAGTCGGTGCGCGATCAGCGTGGCCTCCAGCACATCGGGCAGGGTCACCGGCTCGCCGCGCTCGCGCATCTGGCGAGCGACACGGGCGGCAGAGACGCGAATCGCCTCGGCCCGTGGGTCCGGCTGGCCGCGTTGTCGCCACAGCGCCTGGTAGTAGCCGCTGTCGGCGATGCCGGCCGCATAGCCATTGGCGGCATCCAGACGGGACAGGGAGTAGGGAATCAGATAGGTGCCCTGCTCGCCCGGCTTGCGTGGATCGACGGGCGGCGGATCGGCGGGCATCTCCAGCAACCGCGCAATGGCCTCGCAGTGATAACCGCCGGTGATCGCCAGACAGCGCCCCTCCTCGGCACGGGCGTCGCGCACGGCACTCGCCATCGCGCGCTCGCGTGCCGCCGTTTCCACGTCGCCCGTGTCGAATTCCGGGCGCAGCAGCAGACACCAGTGCAACAGGGTGCGAAAGAAGGTCTCGGGGTCGCCGGCCGGGGTGCGGGACTCGAAATAGCGGTCCCACCATTCGTTGAAGTCTCTGCAGCCGGCGCGCTCGACCAGACGGCTGGTCGCCCAGGACTGCTGGAGCAGCCGGTCCTCGGCGAGCGTGCGCTCGACACCCTCGGGCACGGCGTCTGACTCTGGCGTGTCTTGACCGGACAGACCGACGCGCGCCGCGTAGGGAAGGTCGATGAAGCGCACCTCGGCACCGACCCGCAGCCCCTCGCGGATCGCGATCCATTCCGGGGAGAAGCCGGCCATCGGAAAGAAGCTGCGGTGCCGCACCGGCTCGCCGCCAGCCGATCGGGCCGGCAGTGTATGGAAGCAATAGATGGCCAGCGGCGGGCGAGCGTCCTTCGCACCCAGGTGCGGGATCAGGGCGGTAGCGTCGGCTGGGCCTTCGATCAGGATTCGGCTTGGCCGAACACGACGGATCAGGGCCTGTAGATGCAGCGCACAGGCCGGGCTATGGTGACGGATCGGGACCAGCCAGAGGTCGGAGCCGAAGGGGATGCGATCCAGACGCGACTCGTCCGCCTCGGCCGCGCTCAGAGCCACGCCTCCCCCTCCAGCAGCGCCCGCCAGGCCGGGTCGTCCGAACGATGGCTGCGGACCAGACGCAGATAGTCGCGTAGCCGGCGGCGGTCGTCCTCTTCGTCCTTGATGACCGTGCCGCCGAGATGGCGCAGCAACTGGGCTGGACCAGGCGGGCCGCCGCCGAGATACCAGGACTCGGCCATCGCGCTGTAGAGGACGTTGATGGCCTCGGCGGTCGAGAGGACATTGCTCAGCGGCTCGAGCGCAACGCCCAGTGCCTGGGCCTGGCGCAGCTCCTGAAAGAGGGTGATCAGCAGTCCGGTCAGATCCGGCGCCGGGGCGGTCTCGATACCCTCCGCCGCCAGCAGACGCCCCGCCTCGCGGCTCACCAGCTCGCCCTCCAGCCGAGCGTCGGAGAGCGGTTGCATGGTCTCGAAGTTGAGCCGGCGCTTGAGGGCCGACGACATCTCGTTGACGCCGCGATCCTTCAGGTTCGCGGTCGCAATGATGTTGAAGCCCGGCCGGGACAGCAGCATCGCCCCTTCGCCCTTCAGCTCGGGTACATGCAGCACGCGATCGGACAGCACCGGGATCAGCAGGTCCTGGATCTCGACCGGGCAACGGGTGATCTCCTCGAAGCGCATCAGCGCGCCCTGCTCCATCGCCCGATGCAGCGGGCCGGGCACCAGCGCCGCCGGGGTCGGACCGTCACGCAGCAGCAAGGCATAGTTCCAGCTGTAGCGGATGCCCTCCTCGACCGTGCCGGCGCTGCCCTGGACCGTCAGCGTGCTGTGGCCGGAGATGGCCGCTGCCAGCAGCTCGGAGAGCAGCGACTTGGCGGTTCCCGGCTCGCCCGCCAACAGCAGCCCACGCTGCCCCGCCAGCGTGACGATGGCCCGTTCCACCAGCACGTCGTTGCCGTAGATCTTGCGCTCGATGATCTGGCCGCCGAGCGTCTCGCCGTCACTGCCGAGGATGAAGGCGCGAACCGCGCGCGGGCTCAGTTGCCAGCCGGCCGGACGCGGGTGACAGTCCCAGGCGCGCAGTGCCGCGAGTTCATGGGCATGGAGCTGCTCGGCGGGAAGACGCTGGGCGGAGGAGCTGGGTCGGGAATCGGCCGTCATCGTTCGCGGGATCCTGAACTGAGTTGTCGGTTGCCAGGCCGAGGCACGGATGCCGAAAACGCGATTGAGCCGGAGACGCGCGACGCCCCGCTCGCCCCGTCCCGACCAAGCATAAACCGCGATGATAGGCGAGATGCGCGTCAGGGTTTGCGAACGCGGGCACGCTTGCGCGACGAACGCGCCGAGCGGCGGTGATTACAGTGGGACAAAGGCCGCAACGGTTTGCTAACATTCCGCCTTTGAGACGCGCGTCGGCTCGGCTTCGCACGCTGGGCATACAAGCCCCCGCAGCCCGTTCGCGCATCAGGCTCCCGGCACGATTTCACCCAGCCTTGCGGGTCTCCGGTCTCTCAGTGCGGCCACCATGGCAACCAGCGAAGCCGTCCTGATCGGCCAACCGCACCTTCTTGATGAGGACCCACAGATGGCCACCAGCAACGGCCCACGTCATTCCAAGACCGGCAAACCGATCGATGTCGACAAGCTCGACCGCGTGGTCGCTCAGGCACGTCAGGCCAGCGACGAGCGCGCGGCGGGTTATCGCGACCAGGCGCTCAAGCTCTATCCCTGGGTCTGCGGACGCTGCGCCCGGACATTCACCCGCGAGAACCTGCGCGAGCTGACCGTCCACCACAAGGACATGAACCACGACAACAATCCGTCGGACGGCAGCAACTGGGAGTTGCTGTGCATCTATTGCCACGACAACGAACATCAGAAGTACGAGGAGCACCTGGCCTCGCTCGGTGCGGGACGCGGCAAGACGCACAAGGACAGCGCTAACCAGACGACCTTCAACCCGTTCGAGGGTTTGGCCGATCTTTTGAAAAAGGACACATAGGGCATTCGCCGCACTGCGGACTCGCCCGCGTCGTCATAGACCTGCGGGCCATCCGCACGCGATCGACCCATTTCCAGCACACACCACGCCACGAAGGAGCCCTGCCCGGCCTCCCCAGTGAGTCGCTACCGGAGTTCTCGCCCCGCAATGTCCCCGCTGATCTTCTTCGCCTCCGCCCCGAAAAACATGGGGAGCCTTCTCGCCGAGGAGCTGATCAAGCTCGGCATGCGGGACGCAACCGAAACGCGCGGCGGCGCGCGCTTCTCCGGCACCCTGGAGGACGGATACCGCGCCTGCCTCTGGTCGCGGATCGCCAACCGACTCCTGCTCCCCATCGCACACGCGTCCGCCAACGGACCGGATGATCTCTACGAGATCGCCCGCGAGGTTGCCTGGGAGGAGCATCTGACGCCGGACCACACCTTCGCCATCCAGTTCGACGGCTTACTGCCCGGAATCAGCCACAGCCATTTCGGCGTGCTGCGCGTCAAGGACGCCATCGCCGACCGCTTTTCGGAACGGTTCGGCCATCGCCCGAGCGTCGACCCGAACGACCCCGATCTGCGCGTTCATGTCTATGCCCATCAGGGCACGATCGGCATCAGCATCGATCTCTCGGGACAGTCGCTGCACCTGCGCGGCTATCGGGACGCGGGCTCGGCGGCTCCGCTGAAAGAGAACCTGGCAGCCGCCGTGCTGTTGCGCGCCGGTTGGGCCGACATCGCGGCCGAGGGCGGTGCACTGCTCGATCCCATGTGCGGCTCCGGGACGCTGGTGATCGAGGGCGCGCTGATCGCCGCCGACATCGCCCCCGGACTCATGCGCCCGCGCTTCGGCTTCCATGGCTGGCTGCAGCATGACGAGCCGACCTGGCAGCGCCTGCTCGGCGAGGCCCGGATCCGCCGCGATGCCGGTCTGCGCCGACTCGGCGGCCTGCGCGGCTACGATGTCAATTCGGACGCGATTCGCATCTCGCTGCATCATCTGGAGCGGGCGGGTCTCACCGGTTACGCGCACTTCGAACGCCGCGAGCTGAACGATTGCCGCCCCGGTCACCCCGAGGACGAGGGTTTGGTGATCGTCAACCCGCCCTATGGCGAGCGTCTCGGCAACGAGGACGAGTTGCCGGACCTCTATGCGAGGCTCGGATCCGTTCTCAAGGAACGCTTCGTCGGTTGGCGCGCCGGCGTCTTCACCGGTGCCCCCGAACTCGGCAAGTGCATGGGATTGCGCGCACAGCGCATGCATACCCTCTACAACGGCCCGATCGAATGCAAGCTGCTGCATTTTCGCGTCGAGCCGCGCTATTTCGTCTCGAATCAGCCGCGTCCGCTACCGCCCGAGGAACGCAGCCCCAGCGCGACCATGCTGGCGAACCGAATCGTCAAGAACCTCAAGTCGCTGCGCAAATGGCAACGCGACGAGCAGGTCTCCTGTCTGCGCATCTATGACGCGGATCTGCCGGAATATGCCCTGGCGATCGACATCTACGAGGGCGAAAAGCGCTGGGTGCACGTCCAGGAATACGCCGCGCCAGCGAGCGTGGATCCCAAGCGCGCCCGTCAGCGTCTGCGCGAAGCGCTCGGGCTCATCCCAGAGGTGCTGGAGGTCCCGGGCGAGCAGGTCTATTTCAAGATTCGGCGTCCTCAGAAGGGGCTGAATCAGTACGAGAAACTGGCCGAGACGCGCCATTTTCACGAAGTTTCCGAAAGCGGTCACCGCTTCCTGGTCAACTTCGAGGACTATCTGGACACGGGGCTCTTCCTCGACCACCGTGACGTGCGCCGGCTCATCGGCGCCCTGGCACCGGGCAAACGCTTTCTGAACCTCTTCGCCTACACGGGAACGGCCAGCGTCTATGCCGCCATGGGCGGCGCCGTGTCGACGACCACGGTCGATATGTCACGCACCTATCTCGAATGGGCAGCGAGCAATCTCGGGCTCAACCGCATCGAGAGCGACGCCCACGAACTGATCCAAGCGGACTGCATCCGCTGGCTGGAATCCATGGCCACGCGGCGTCAATTCGATCTCATCTTCCTCGACCCACCGAGCTTCTCCACCTCCAAGCGCATGTACGGCACGCTCGACATCCAGCGCGACCATGTGGGACTCATCAAGTCGGCGATGCGGGTCCTGGAGCCGGGTGGAGATCTCATCTTCTCGAACAATCTCAGACGGTTCCGTATCGATCTCGACGCCTTGGCACCGCTGGAGGTCGTCGACATCAGCGCCGACACGCTGCCCAGGGATTTCGCCCGCAACCCACGCATTCACAACTGCTGGCGAATCCGGCATTCGGCCTCCTGAACGGGGCGACGCATAGCGGCCAGGTTGTGGAAATCGACCTAAGCGTATATTTTGCCGCCCTTTGGTCCCCGGTCCGCGAGGCCGGGTCACTCGCCCCACCCAAGTCAGAGTCGAGATGCTCGAGGTAACCAAGCTGGAATGCCGACGCGGTGACCGGCGGCTCTTCACCGATTTAGGGTTCGCGCTCAACGCGGGCACCCTGATGCATGTACGCGGACGCAATGGCAGCGGCAAGACCACCCTGTTGCGCACGCTCTGCGGCCTCTTCATGCCGGATGAGGGCGAGATCCTCTGGCGCGGCGAATCCATCCGCGCGCTCGGCGAGGACTATCGGCGCGACCTGCTCTACTTCGGCCATACCAACGGCATCAAAGGCGAGCTGACCGGGCTTGAGAACCTCGCCATCGGGGCGACGCTCGACGGAGATCGTCTCCCGGAGGGGGCGATCTGGGACGCGTTGGCGCGCATCGGACTGGCCGGATTCGAGGATCTGCCGACCCGCATGCTGTCCCAGGGTCAGAAGAAGCGTGTCGCGCTCGCCCGGCTCATCCTGACCAAGGCGCCGCTCTGGATCCTGGACGAGCCCTTCACCGCATTGGACGTCGACGCAGTCGCCCTGCTCCAATCGCTGATCGCCGACCATGTCGCGGCCGGCGGAATCGCCGTGCTGACCACCCACCAGGAGGTTCCACTCACCTCCGGGCAGATCGAACAACTGAACCTGGGGAACTGAACCGCCGTGCTGCGAGTCTTCTGGTGCATCCTTTCACGCGACCTGACACTGGCCATGCGGCGACGCACCGATGTCCTGACCACGCTCTTCTTCTTCGTGATCGTCGTCAGTCTCTTTCCGCTCGGTGTCGGAACCGAGAGCAAGGCGCTCCAGATCATCGGCCCCGGCGTGGTCTGGGTCGCTGCGCTGCTGGCCTCGATGCTCGCGTTGGAGCGTCTCTTCGCCGCCGACTATGAAGACGGCACGCTCGAACAGATGCTCTTGACCGCCCAACCGCTCTCGCTCCTGGTGTTGGCCAAGGTCGCGGCGCACTGGATCCTGACCGGGCTGCCGCTGGTGCTGATCGCCCCCCTGGTGGGCATGCAGTTTCAGCTCACCGACAACGCCATCATCATCATGATGCTGGCGCTCCTGGTCGGAACCCCGATCCTGAGCCTGATCGGCGCCATCGGCGCCGCCCTCACGCTCGGGCTGCGCGGCGGCGGCATTCTGTTGTCGCTGCTGATTCTGCCGCTTTATATTCCGATCCTGGTCTATGGCTCGGGTGCCGTCGAGGTCAGCCGCATCGATCTCGCCGACACCCAGCCCTATTTCGCCCTGCTCGGGGCTTTCCTCCTGGTCGCACTGGTCTTTGCGCCCGTCGCCTCCTCGGCGGCGCTTAAGATCTCGCTCGAATGAGACAGGCGCGCACCAGCCCGAAACGACTCCCAACTCACACGACAGTCCTAGCAAGCTAATGACTCTGAATTGGTTCAAATTCGCGTCGCCCGCGTCCTTCTATCCCATCGCCGGGCGTCTGATTCCAGTCTTCTGGATCCTCACGCTCCTGCTGCTCGCCATCGGCCTCTACTGGGGCTTCTTCGAGACGGCCAGCCAGCTCGGCGGCAGCAATCCGCAGAAGGAGTACTACCGCATCATCTTCATCCATGTGCCCTCGGCCTGGATGTCCATGTGGCTCTACATCGTCCTGGTGGGGTGGGCCGCGATCGGTCTGGTCTTCAACACGCGTCTCTCCTTCATGATGGCGAACGCGGTCGCGCCCACAGGTGCCATCTTCACCTTCCTGGCACTCTGGACCGGCGCCTTCTGGGGCCGCCCGAGCTGGGGCACCTATTGGGACTGGGATCCGCGCCTGACCTCCGAGCTGGTGCTCTTCTTCCTCTACATCGGCTACATCGCGCTGCACTCGGCGATCGACGACACGCGTCGCGCCGACCGCGCCTCGGCCCTGCTGGCGATCGTGGGTCTCATCATGGTTCCGGTCATCTTCTGGTCGATCAACTGCCCGGATCCCAACCAGTGCGCGGCCCTGCATCAACGCTCCAATCTGACCCGCATCGACGGCAACATCCTCTTCTCGATGCTGACCATGACGCTGGCGTTCTGGATGTACGGCTTCGCCGCCACCCTCATGCGGCTGCGTAGCATCATCCTGACACGCGAGGCCGAAAACACCTGGGTCCAAGAATTGTTGAAGGCGCGGAGGCAGGCATGAGCGAATTCTTCTCACAAGGCGGATACGGCTTCTTCGTTTGGGGCGCCTATGGCATGGTCGCCGTCCTTCTGGTGGCGGAGGTCCTGCAATTGCGCGCGCAGCGGCGAACCATTTGGTCTCGGCTCGGTCGATTGACCCGGATGCGTGACACCGGAGGAACAGAATGAAAGCAAGACAAAAGCGGCTCGTCTTCGTCGGCCTGGCCGTGCTCGGCGTGGCGGCGGCCTCGACCCTGGCGCTGACCGCGCTCAAGGGCAACATCTCCTACTTCTTCAGCCCATCCCAGGTGGTCGCCAACGAGGCGCCCCAGGATCATGTCTTCCGACTCGGCGGTCTGGTGACCGAGGGTTCGGTCCGACGCGAGGGCGACGGCCTGACGGTCAGATTCGACGTCACCGACAACGCCGAGACGGTCAAGGTCGCCTATACCGGCATCCTTCCCGACCTCTTCAGCGAGGGTAAGGGCGTCGTCGCCAAGGGCCGGCTCGGACCCGACGGTGTTTTCCACGCCGAGGAGGTTCTGGCCAAGCACGATGAGGAATACATGCCGCCCGAGGTCGCCAGCACCCTGAAGACGGCCCATGCCGAGGGCGTCGCCGAGTCTGCAGTCCAAACGAGCGAGGCAACCAACTGATGGTGCCCGAGATCGGTCATTTCGCCCTGCTCCTGGCCCTGGTGCTCGCCGTGGTCCAGTCGAGCGTTCCGCTGATCGGCAGCTTCACCGGCAACCGGGTCTGGATGGGCATGGCCCGCCCGCTCGCCTGGAGTCAGCTCACCTTCATCGGCATCGCCTTCCTCTGTCTGATGCAGGCCTTCCTGACCGACGATTTCTCGGTCATCTATGTAGCGACCAACTCCAACTCGCTGATGCCGACCGCCTACAAGATCTCGGCGATCTGGGGCGCGCACGAAGGCTCGCTGCTGCTGTGGGTGCTGATGCTGGCCGGCTGGGGCGCTGCCGTCGCGGCCCGCAGCCACTTCCTGCCGCTGCCCATGATCGCGCGGGCCATCTCGGTTCAGGGCATGATCGCGATCGGCTTCCTGCTGTTCACGATCCTGACCTCCAATCCGTTCGATCGCATCTTCCCGGCACCGCTCGAAGGGCGCGATCTGAACCCCTTGCTCCAGGATCCCGGACTCGCCATCCATCCGCCCATGCTCTATATGGGCTACGTCGGCTTCTCGGTCGCCTTCGCCTTCGCCATCGCCGCACTGATCGGCGGCAAGCTGGACTCGACCTGGGCACGCTGGTCGCGCCCCTGGACCACAGTCGCCTGGGTGTTCCTGACCATCGGCATCGCGCTCGGCTCCTGGTGGGCCTATTACGAACTCGGCTGGGGCGGCTGGTGGTTCTGGGATCCGGTCGAGAACGCCTCCTTCATGCCTTGGCTGGTCGGCACCGCGCTCATGCACTCGCTCGCCGTCACCGAGAAGCGCGCGGCCTTCAAGACCTGGACCGTGCTGCTGGCCATCTCGGCCTTCTCGCTCTCGCTGCTCGGCACCTTCCTGGTGCGCTCGGGCGTGCTCACCTCGGTCCACGCCTTCGCCACCGACCCGGCGCGCGGCAGCTTCATCCTGCTCTTCCTCTGCATCGTGATCGGCGGCTCGCTGGCGCTCTACGCCTGGCGTGCGCCCTCCATCTCGGGCGGCGGTCGCTTCGACCTGGTCTCGCGCGAGAGTTTCCTGCTGGCCAATAACCTGCTACTCGCCGCCCTGGCGGTTCTGGTCCTGTTCGGCACCCTGGCGCCGCTCATCTACGAGGCCGCCGGCTGGGGCAAGATCTCGGTCGGCTTCCCCTGGTTCAACAAGATGTTCATCGCGCTCTCGCCCATGCTGATCCTGGCGACCGGCGTCGGACCGCTCACCCACTGGAAGCACGACTCGCATCGGCGACTGCTGGGCGCACTCTGGTTCGCCATCCTGCTCGGCGTGGCAGCCTTAGTGCTGATCGCGTTCCCCGTCCTGTCCTCGACCGGGGATCTGTGGGTCGGCTTCGGCGTCGCCATGGCCGCCTGGCTGGTCGGCTCGCACCTGAGCAGCCTCTTCAGCCGTCTCCGGCACAAGGGCGGACTCAAGGGACTGCGCGCAGACATCGCCGGCAACAGCCGCAGCTATTACGGCATGTGGCTGGCCCACATGGGTCTGGCGGTGTTCATCATTGGGGTTACGCTGGTCTCCAATCATGGCGACGAGACCGACGTGCGCATGTCGCCGGGCGGCGTGCATGAAGAGGCCGGATATCGCTTCCAGTTCAACGGCGTCACGGCGGTCCCCGGCCCCAACTACAGCGCCTTCCGAGGCGACTTCACCGTCTTCCAGGGCGAGCGCGAGATCGCCAGGCTCTATCCCGAGAAACGCAGCTATTTCTCGGGCGGCATGCCGATGACCGAGGCCGCGATCGACGCAGGTCTGCTGCGCGACATCTATATCTCGCTCGGCGAGGCGATCGGAGACTCCGGCGACTGGGCGCTGCGCATCTATTACAAGCCCTTCGTGCGCTGGATCTGGCTCGGCGCGCTGCTGATGGCCATCGGCGGCATCGTCTCCGTCTCCGATCCGCGCTACCGCGCCATCCGCCGCACCGCCACCGCTCCAGCGGGAGCGGCGAGCACGGCGCCAGCCATCTGAACCAATGGATTCGAATCGATCATGACCACATCCGCCTCTCGCGCCCTGATCCCTCTCGGCATCTTCCTCGCGCTGGCCGCCCTGCTCTTCTACGGACTGGGCCAGGACCCGCGCGAAATCCCCTCGCCGCTGGTCGACAAGCCGGCGCCCGACTTCGCGCTCGCCTCGCTGAAGGACCCCGACCGCACCCTGACCAAGGATCTGCTGCGCGGCAAGGTCTCGCTGGTGAACGTCTGGGCCTCCTGGTGCCCCTCGTGCCGCCAGGAACACGCCGAACTCATGCGCATCGCCCGTGAGAACGACGTCCAGATCATCGGTCTCAACTGGAAGGACAACCGCCCGGAGGCGTTGCAGATGCTGCAACGGTTCGGCGATCCCTACTCCGAGATCATCTACGACCCGGACAACAAGACCGGCATCGATTGGGGCGTCTACGGCGCGCCCGAGACCTTCATCGTCGATGGCGAGGGCATCATTCGCCACAAACGCATCGGGCCTATCGACCAGCAGGTCTGGGAGTCCGAGATCCGTCCAATCATCGAGCGTTATTCGGCCAAGAAATCATGATGCGTCCAACCTTGAAAGCACTTGCGACCGCCGGGCTCTTGACCGGCGCCATCGCTCTCGGGACCGCGCATGCCTTCACCCTGGAGGAATTCACCTTCGAGGATCCGGCCAAGACCCACGAGTTCCGCGATCTCGTCGGCAAGCTCCGCTGCCTGGTGTGCCAGAACGAATCGCTCGCCGGTTCCCAGGCCAGCGTCGCCCAGGATCTGCGCAACGAGGTCTACCGCATGATGCGGGAAGGCAAAAGCCGCCAGGAGGTCATCGACTTCCTGGTCGAGCGCTACGGCGATTTCGTGCTCTACGATCCGCCGATCAAGCCCTCGACCTACGTCCTCTGGTTCGGCCCCTTCCTCTTCGTCGGATTCGGCGCCTTCCTGCTGTTGCGTACCTTGCAGCGCAAGAAAGAAGAGCCCGAACAGGAGCTGAGCGAGACCGAACAGGAACGATTGCGCCAACTGCTCGCCAAGCCCGGCAACCAACAGGACTAGATAGCCAATGATCATCTTCTGGATTCTGGCCGGCGGCCTCCTCGCCCTGGCCCTGTGGTTCATTCTGCCCCCGTTGCTGCGCCGGGAGACGCCGACCGAGGCGCCGGATCAGGATGCGCTGAATCTCGCGGTGTTCGAGCAACGACTCAAGGAATTGGAGGACGACCGCACCGCGACGCTCATCGACGAGGAGAGCTACCTGGCTGCGCGCCACGATCTGGAGCGCGAACTCCTCTACGATGTCGACGAGACCAAGACCCAAGCGACGCAGCGTCCCGCATCCGCCGCCAGCCGCTGGCTGCTGGCCGCCATACTCGCCACGGCCGTACCCGCCTCGGCGGTTCTGCTGTATCTAACGGTGGGCGATCCGGGGATCATCGATCAGATCGAACTCGGGCCGAACCAGGTCGCGGAGCATGAAAGCGGCGCGGAGACCCAGTCCGCCGCCTCGCTGGAAGAGCTGGTCGGCCGGCTGGAAGAGCGCCTGAAGCAGGATCCCGAAAACCTCGACGGCTGGCTGATGCTCGGCCGGACCTACTTCGCCACCGACCAGTTCGACAAGGGATTGGGTGCCTTCGAAAAGGCCTATTCGCTGGCCCCGGACGAGATCCCGGTGATGCTGGCCTACGCCGAGGCGCTCGCTGCCGCCAGCCCGACAAAGAGCCTCGCCGGCAAACCGGCCGAACTCATCCGGGCCGCGCTGGAGAAGGACCCTCAAGATCCGACCGCGCGTTGGCTGAACGGGATGATCGCCTTCCAGGACAATCGATTCCAGGAAGCCGCCGATGCCTGGCAGAAGATCCTGGATACCTTGGAGCCGGGAAGCGAAGAGGCGAAGAACCTGGGCCAGATGGTCACCGAGGCGCGCAATCGCGCCGCCGGCCAGACCCAGCCCACGACATCTGAGACCGCCCCAGCGCCAGCAACTCAGTCCACCGCGACCGATGAAACGTCGGCGCAGGAAACGTCCGTGCTACCCGCCGCGAGTCTGAAGGTCGAGGTGAGCCTGGATCCGACGATCGCGGCTCAGGCAGCGCCCGAGGACAGCGTCTTCGTCTTCGCCCGGGCGACCCAGGGACCACCCATGCCACTCGCCGTGCAGCGCATCCAGGTCAAGGATCTACCGGCAAGCGTCACGCTGGACGACAGCCAGGCGATGAGCCCGGCGCTCAAGCTGTCCAGCGTGAGCCAGGTCAGCGTGGGAGCGCGGATATCCAAGAGTGGAGATGCCACACCTCGACCTGGAGACCTACAGGGAACGAGCGGGCCGGTCGCCGTTGGCGAGACCTCGGAGGTCTCCGTGGTGATCGACAGCGTCCGACCCTGATGTTAGTCGGCCTCAGGCCGACGCATCCACCTTGCACGCGTCATAGACCCCCACCAGTTCGGCGTGGGCAAGGATGTGCTCCTCCATCGCGAGCAGGAGTTCGTCCTTGGTGGGCTGTCCCAGGGCATCCGGGAGCCGGGTGTCCAGGGCATAGAGACGATGGAAGTAACGATGACGGCCGATCGGCGGACAGGGTCCGCCATAGCCCGTCCGCCCCCAGCTGTTGATCCCCTCTCTCGTTCCCTCGGGTAATCCACCGCGCGCCGCTCCCTCGACCAACCCGGAGCAGGTCGGCGGGATGTTGTAGAGGACCCAATGGTCCCAGACCATACGCGGCGCCGCTGGATCGGGGGCGTCGGGATCGTCCAGGATCAGAACCAGGCTCTCGGTCCCCTCCGGTAGATCCTGCCAGGTCAATGGAGGCGAGACATCCTCGCCTTCGCAACTGAAACGACGTGGAATCCTATCTCCGTCGACGAAAGCTTCTGATTTGAGAACCAGTGCCATCTTCCAACCTCCAAGGGTGTGCTAACGTCTTAGGCAACACGCGGAATTATGGTTCAAAACCAAAGAGAGCCATCCGTTTTTCCCTAGCTGTGCGTCCTTCGGCGATCGATTCGGTCGCCGTTTTTTTATCGGGGACTATTGATCCTTCCTACGTAGGGAAAACCGAACGCCGCGCGGAAGCCGATCAGGATCCTTGATCTGAGGCAGGTCGTCCCGTATTCACCGTCGCCCCCTCTCCTCCTGATGAGCGCCTGGGTTACAGTATAGTTTCGGCTTGTCCGAACGAACCCGAAAGGGCGTCGTCGAACGCCCTGGGACCCATTCAAGCGCCACGACGGGATCAAAGATGTCTGACTACAATGCCGAAGACGTCCGCAACATCGCCTTGGTCGGCCACGCCGGCTCCGGAAAGACAACCCTGGTGGAGACCCTGCTGACCGCCACAGGCGTTATCCCAACCGCAGGGAGCGTCGCCAAAGGCTCGACCGTTTGCGACCACGACCCGCTGGAAAAGGAACTCCTGCACTCATTGGACGCCGCCATCACGAGCTTCCAGACCGGCGGGAAACACATCAACATCATCGACACCCCCGGAGCGCCCGACTTTCTCGGCCGCAGCATCTCGATGCTGCCCGCTGTGGAAACGGCGGCACTGGTCATCAACGCCCAAACCGGCATCGAGCCCATGACGGCCCGCATGATGAAGGCCGCAGACAACCGCGCGCTCTGCCGCATCATCATCGTCAATCAGATCGACGCGCCAGATACGGACCTCCCTCAGCTGATCGAGCAGATCCGCGAGGCATTCGGAGCCGAATGCCTGCCGATCAACCTGCCCGCGAACGGCGGTCAGAGCGTCGTCGACTGCTTCTTCCAGCCCAGCGGAGAGACGACGGATTTCTCCTCGGTCGCCGAGGCCCACAGCCAGATCGTCGACCAGGTGGTGGAGGTGGACGAAGACCTGATGGAGGTCTATCTGGAGCAGGGGCAGGAATTGAAGCCGGAACAGCTCCACGACCCCTTCGAAGCGGCGCTGCGCGAGGCGCACCTGATCCCCATCTGCTTCGTTTCGGCCCAAACCGGAGCAGGCATACCGGAGCTGCTCGAAATCCTGGAGCGCCTCATGCCGAATCCGGCCGAGGGCAATCCGCCCCCCTTCCTCAAGGGCGAGGGTGCATCGATGGAGCCGATACAGGTCAGCCCGGATCCCAACCTCCACGCCGTGGCCCACGTCTTCAAGGTCATCAACGACCCCTATCGCGGCAAGATCGGCATCTTTCGCGTTCATCAGGGCCGGATCACACCCAACAGCCAACTCTTCGTCGGCGATTCACGCAAGCCGTTCAAGGTCAACCATCTGTTCCGCCTGCACGGCGCGGAGCTGATCGAGGTTCCCGAAGGGGTTCCGGGAGACATCCTGGCGGTTGCACGGGTGGACGACATCCATTTCGATGCCGTGCTGCACGACTCGCACGAAGAGGACCATTTCCACCTCTCGACCATGGAGTGCCCGGTCCCTCTCTTCGGACTCGCCATCGAGACCACCAAGCGCGGTGACGAGCAGAAGCTGACCGATGCGCTCCACAAGCTCCAGGACGAGGACCCCTGCTTCCACGTCGAGCACAACGCCTCGGCCAACGAGACCATCGCCCGAGGTCTGGGCGAGCTCCATCTCAAGGTCATCCTGAAACGTCTGGCCGAACAGTTCCATGTCGAGGTGGAGACCCATCCGCCGAGCATCCCCTACCGCGAGACCATCATGGGGCAGGCCGAAGGGCACCATCGACACAAGAAGCAAACGGGCGGAGCCGGACAGTTCGGCGAGGTCTATCTGCGGATCGAGCCCAACGAACGCGGCGCTGGATTCGCCTTCGTGGACGCGGTCGTCGGCGGTACGATCCCGGGCAACTTCATTCCCTCGATCGAAAAGGGGGTTCGCCAGGTCATGGACGAGGGGGCGATCGCGGGCTATCCGCTACAGGACGTCAAGGTCACCGTCTATGACGGTAAACACCACCCAGTCGACTCCAAGGACATCGCCTTCGCCACCGCCGGACGCAAGGCATTCATTGACGCACTGCTCAAGGCCCAACCCGTCGTCCTAGAGCCCATCGTCAAGATCCGCATCACCGCGAAGGACACGGCGATGGGCGATCTGGCCGGCGACCTGTCCAGCCGGCGCGGCCGAATCAACGGCAGCGAGTCCAAGAGCCGTGGACGCATCCTCATTGAGGGCGAGGTTCCACTGGCCGAACTCTCGGGCTATGACGCCAGACTCAAGGCGCTCACGGGTGGCGAGGGTACCTACAGCATCGAGCTGAGCCACTACGACCCGGTGCCCGGCAACATCCAGAAGCAGATGACGGACGCCTACCAGCGCTCGGACGACTGACACCCACCCAACCTGTCGTCTAGCGCCGATTTAGACGATTTTTCAGGTATCAAGCGACCCGATGGTCGACATGGGTTGGGGTACGCGGGAACGAGCCCCAACCCAGCAATCACCTTAGCGAACGATCGCGACGGAATCGCGGCGTAAGCGATCGAGCCATCAAGGAGCATCGGCCTCAGGCCGGTGTGCCACTTCCGAGTGGTGGCCTCGCGCGTCTACGGCTGCTTCCTTTCCCGATTCTTGGCAAGGGCTTCGAGGGACTCTAGCCTCCCGTACCCCGATACGCGCGGTCAGTGCTTGCCACACTCTACGCACGATCGCTCTCGCTCTTCTGTTTTCCTTAGGGATCATTACTGGGCCTCATCCGACATCCGTTGAAGTTGGCCCGGTCGATCCTGACCTTGACCTCTAGGCGTAAGCGAGGTCGCCGCCCCCAAAAGCCACCGCCACCTCATCGAACACGGCGGCTCGCGATCGTTCCGTCAGGAGCAGGCTCGCACCAATCTCTATCGATGATGCCGTGCGGCAACGCCGCATCAAAGCTCGAAGCGCACCACACTTCGACTCCGTGACCTCTGACCCGATTGGCTCGACGGCGACCCAATAGCGGTGAACTGGATCCGCCTCACCCGACCATGGCTCAGAACCTCTCTCAACAAGGCCAGACGCAAGCGAACCAAGACCCGGTCGAAATCGGCGCATTGCATTAACGAATCCTTAGTATTTATATAACGGATGACTGATATATAATCCGGGCCTTGTCTGAACCGTATCTGTCTTGAACGCATTCCCGGGAGCGACATGACCAACAAGCCCGACATCGATCCACAAGAGACACAGGAATGGCTCGATTCGCTCGATGCCGTACTGGAAAACGAAGGCATCGAACGCGCCCATTTCCTGCTGGAGCGCCTGATCGACAAGGCGCGCCGCTCCGGGGCCTATCTGCCCTTCACGGCCAACACCGCCTACCTGAACACCATCCCGGTGCAAAGCGAACAACGCTTTCCCGGCGATCTGGCGATGGAGCGACGCATTCGCTCCTTCGTGCGCTGGAACGCCATGGCCATGGTGATTCAGGCGAACCGACTCTCGACCGAGCTGGGGGGACACATTGCGAGCTTCGCCTCCTCGGCGACCCTGCTCGACGTCGCCTACAACCATTTCCTCCATGCCCGCACCAAGGATCACGGGGGCGATCTGGTGTTCTACCAGGGCCACTCCGCGCCCGGCATCTATGCCCGCGCCTTCCTCGAAGGCCGCATCGGCGAGGATCAGCTCTACAACTTCCGCCAGGAGGTGGACGGGAACGGACTCTCCTCCTATCCGCACCCCTGGCTCATGCCCAACTTCTGGCAGTTCCCCACCGTATCCATGGGACTCGGTCCCCTGATGGCCATCTATCAGGCGCGCTTCATGCACTACCTGCGCGATCGAGGGATGGTCAACACCACCGGGCGCAAGGTCTGGGCCTTTCTCGGCGACGGCGAGATGGACGAGCCCGAATCGCTCGGAGCCATCTCGCTCGCCGCACGCGAGCGCCTCGACAACCTGGTGTTCGTGGTCAACTGCAACCTGCAGCGTCTCGACGGCCCGGTGCGCGGCAACGGCAAGATCATCCAAGAGCTGGAGGCCGTTTTCCGAGGTGCCGGCTGGAACGTCATCAAGGTGGTCTGGGGCCGCTACTGGGACCCGCTCTTCGTCCGCGACAAGCAGGGCCTGCTGCTCAAACGCATGGAGGAATGCGTCGACGGCGATTATCAGGCCTACAAGGCCAAGGGCGGCGCCTACACGCGCGAGCACTTCTTCGGCAAATATCCCGAGCTGAAGGAGATGGTCGCCAACATGACCGACGAGGACATCTGGCGCCTCAACCGTGGCGGACACGATCCCATCAAGGTCTTCAACGCCTACCTGGCCGCCATGGAGACGACCGACAAGCCGACCGTGATCCTGGCCAAGACGGTCAAGGGCTACGGCATGGGCGTCGCCGGCGAGGGCATGAACATCACCCACTCGCAGAAGAAGATGGGCGAGGCCTCGCTCAAGGCCTTCCGCGATCGCTTCAATATCCCGATCTCGGACGACCAGATCGGAGCCGCCCCCTTCTACAAGCCACCGGCGGACAGCGAGGAGATGAAATATCTCCACCAGGCACGCGAACGCCTCGGCGGCTATCTGCCCGCACGGCGCGACGACGCGCCGCCGCTCGACATCCCGGACCTGGAGACCTTCCATACCCTGCTTGAGGGGAGCGGCGACAAGGAGATGTCGACCACCATGGCCTTCGTGCGTCTGCTGACGCTGATCATGAGGGACAAGAAGATCGGTCAATACGTCGTCCCCATCGTTCCGGACGAGGCGCGCACCTTCGGTATGGAGGGCATGTTCCGCCAGCTCGGCATCTACGCCTCGCAGGGACAGCTCTACGAACCGGTCGACGCCGACCAGGTCATGTACTACCGCGAGGACAAGAAGGGCCAGATCCTGCAGGAAGGCATCAACGAGGCCGGCGCCATGTCGTCCTGGATCGCTGCGGCTACGGCCTATGCCAACCACGGCCAGAGCATGATCCCCTTCTACATCTACTACTCCATGTTCGGCTTCCAGCGCATCGGCGATCTCGCCTGGGCGGCGGGCGACATGCAGGCACGCGGGTTTCTCATCGGCGGCACCGCCGGCCGCACCACCTTGGCTGGCGAGGGACTCCAGCATCAGGACGGCCACAGCACCATTCTGGCATCGACCATCCCCAACTGCGTCGCCTACGACCCGGCCTACGCCTATGAGATGACGGTCATCGTCCAGGACGGCATGCGGCGCATGTACCAGGACAAGGAGAGCGTCTTCTACTACATCACCGCGATGAACGAGAACTACGCCCATCCGGCGATGCCCGAGGGCAGTCGCGAGGGCATCCTGCGCGGCATGCACCGGATCCATCGCGGCGAGGAACGCAGCCACCGCGTTCAATTGCTGGGCGCCGGCACCATCCTGCGAGAGGTTCTGGCCGCCGCCGAACTGCTGGAGAAGGACTTCGACGTCGGCTCGGATGTCTGGAGCGTCACCAGTTTCAACGAACTGCGACGCGAGGGGATCGAGATCGAGCGCTGGAACATGCTGCATCCCGAACAGGAGCAACGCACCACCTATGTCGAATCGCAGCTCACCGGAACACACGGCCCCATCGTCGCCGCAACCGATTACATGCGGACCTATGCCGATCAGATCCGCCCCTATGTCCCCCGTCATTATCTCGTGCTCGGCACGGACGGATTCGGCCGCAGCGACATGCGCAGTCAGCTCAGGAAATTCTTCGAGGTCAACCGTTACTACGTAGCGCTCGCCGCGCTCAAGGCACTGGCGGACGAGGGAGAGATCCCGGCGACGCGGGTCTCCGAGGCCATCGCCAAGTACCGCATCGATCCGGACAAACCGAACCCGGTCAGGGCTTGAGACATCCGGCATAACAGGCCCAGGAGGACATCGCGTGGCAAACGTCGAAGACATTCTGCTGCCCGACATCGGAGATTTCTCCAATGTCGAGGTCATCGAGATCCTCGTCGCCCCCGGCGACCGGATCGCATCCGAACAATCGCTGCTCACACTGGAGAGCGAAAAGGCGACCATGGAGATTCCCTCGCCTCGTGCGGGGGTGGTCGAGAAGTTGCTCGTCGAACTCGGGGATCGACTGAACCCCGGCGATCCCCTGTTGAGGCTCGCGACCGGCACCGACCAAACCGCCGAGTCGTCGCCCCAGGAACAGGACGCCCAGGAGGAAACGGCAACCCCACAGCCGACCACGTCCGCCAAACCCGCCCCGGAACCGGCGCCGCGCGCCCATGGCGAGACCGAGCGACGCCAGGCTCCCGTGCTACCTCGCCCCGAGGACATCGCGGCCATCGCCCGAGGACGCAAGGCACACGCAAGCCCCGCCGTGCGTCGTTTCGCACGCGAACTGGGCGTCGACCTGGCGCGTGTCCGTGGATCCGGCCCCAAGGGCCGAATCCTCAAGGGCGACGTTCAGGGCTTCGTCAAACAGATCCTGAACCGTGGGCCGGAATCCAATCATGACTCGGGCGCCGCATTTCAGCTCCCGAGCGCGCCCGAGGTCGATTTCTCGCGCTTCGGACCGATCGAAACCGAAGCGCTGTCGCGCATCAAGAAGATCAGCGGCAAGCATCTGCACCGCTGCTGGCTGACGGTTCCCCATGTCACCCAGTTCGATGAGGCGGACATCACCGAGCTGGAGTCCTTCCGCAAGGGACGCCAGAACGAAGCGACCCAGCAAGACATCAAGCTCACCTTCCTGCCCTTCCTGCTCAAGGCGGTCGCCACCGCGCTGGAACGCATGCCCATCCTCAAGGCCTCACTGAGCGCCGATGGCGAGCAACTGGTGATGAAGCGCTACACCCATGTCGGCGTGGCCGTCGACACGCCCAACGGGCTGCTGGTCCCCGTGGTCCGCGACGTCGACACGAAGGGACTGCTCGCGCTGGCCGCCGAGCTGGCCGATCTTGGCGCCAAGGCCCGGGCCGGCAAGCTGCTTCCAGGCGACATGCAGGGCGGCTGTTTCACCATCTCCAGCCTTGGCGGCCTCGGAGGCACGGCCTTCACGCCCATCGTCAATGCACCGGAGGTCGCGATTCTGGGTGTCTCGCGTTCCGAGATGAAACCGGTCTGGGACGGCCAGCAATTCGTACCGCGGCTCATGCTGCCGCTCTCGCTCTCCTACGACCACCGCGTCGTCGACGGCGCCGATGGGGCACGCTTCACCGCCCTGCTGCGCAACCTGCTCGGCGATATCCGACAACTGCTGCTCTGAGCGAAACCGCCTGACGCCGGTCCGCCCGGCCGCTCGGCATCCCGGCTGAATCCGCGAGTGATCCCATCCAGGGAACGGCTCGCGGACTCGGCCGGACCCGGCATCTCGCGACACGACCATGCTGCAGCGATTTCACCTCGGCATGGGCGATCGTTTAGGATTGGCGCCAGCAACTCGTCCCATCACCCAGGGCCCAGGCGGCCAAGAGAGAAACACCCCACCATGAGTAACAGTATCGAGGTCAAGGTCCCGGACATCGGCGATTTCAAGGATGTGGAGGTCATCGAGGTCTTGGTCTCATCCGGCGACCAGGTGGACCAGGAGGCATCGCTGATCACGCTGGAAAGCGATAAGGCCACCATGGAAATCCCCGCCCCGGCGCCCGGCACCGTCGGAACGATCGGCGTCAAGGTCGGCGATCGTGTCTCGCAAGGCGATGTCATCCTGACGATGGAGGTCGCCGAGGGCGTCGTAGCCACCGAGCTGGCGCCGAAAGAATCCATCCTGACGCCCAACCCCAACGATCTGATCACCGAGGTCGTGGTCCTGGGCGGCGGCCCCGGCGGCTACACCGCCGCCTTCCGCGCGGCGGACCTCGGCAAGAAGGTCGTCCTGATCGAACGCTACGACAGGCTCGGCGGCGTCTGTCTCAACGTCGGCTGCATCCCCTCCAAGGCGCTGCTGCACACCGCCATGATCATGGAAGAGGTCAAGACCCTCGGCGTCATGGGCGTGACCTACGGCGAGCCCGAGGTCGATCTCGACGCGATGCGCGCCGGCAAGGACAAGGTGGTCGCCAAGCTCACAGGCGGGCTTGCGTCCATGGCCAAACAGCGCAAGGTGCAGGTCGTGCAGGGCACCGGACGCTTCGAGTCGCCGAACCGCATCGGCGTCGAGACCAAGGAAGGCCGTGTCGGCATCCGCTTCGACCACTGCATCATCGCCTGCGGCTCCTCGCCGCTGAAGATCCCCGGCTTCCCGCACGAGGATCCGCGCGTCATGGATTCGACCGATGCGCTCGCATTGGCTGATGTCCCGGCACGCATGCTGATCGTTGGAGGCGGCATCATCGGTCTGGAGATGGCCGGCGTCTACAGCGCACTCGGCGCCAAAATCGATGTCGTGGAACTCAAGGATCAGCTGATGCCGGGCGCCGATATCGATCTGGTCCGTTGCGCCGAAAAGGTGCTCAAGAAGCGCTACGACACCATCAAGCTGGAGACCAAGGTCGCCAGCATGAGCGCCACCCCCGAGGGCATCAAGGTCGTCTTCGAGGGCAAGCATCCGGGCGAAGAGACTTACGACAAGGTCCTGGTCGCGGTAGGCCGCCTGCCCAACGGCAAGCTGATCAACGCCGAGGCCGCCGGGGTGCAGGTCGACCAGCACGGATTCATCAAGGTCGACGCCCACCAGCGCACCAATGTTCAGAACATCTATGCCATCGGCGACGTGGTCGGTGGCCCCATGCTAGCCCACAAGGCCACCCACGAAGCCAAGGTCGCGGCAGAGGTCATCGCCGGACTGCCCGCGCTCTTCGACCCCATGACCATCCCCTCGGTCGCCTACACCGACCCCGAGGTCGCCTGGATGGGGCTCACCGAGACCAAGGCCAAGGAGAAGGGCATCGCCTACGAGAAGGGCGTCTTCCCCTGGGCCGCCAGCGGACGCGCGCTCGGCATCCATCGCGACGAGGGCATGACCAAGCTGCTGTTCGATCCCGAGACCAAGCGCATCCTCGGCGCGGGGATCGTCGGACCCAACGCGGGCGAACTGATTGGCGAGGCCGTGCTCGCGCTCGAAATGGGCGCCGACATGGAGGACATCGGGCTCACCATCCATCCGCATCCGACCCTCAACGAGACCATCGGTCTCGCGGCCGAGATGGCCCATGGATCCATCACAGACCTGATGCCGCCGAAGAAGCGCTGATCTGACACCCAGCTCGTCTATCGGCCTTCCGGGGCGGGCGGCAACTGTCGGGGGACGCCGTAGAGGCGTCCTTGTCGGCTTGACGACGGCATCCATGCCGTCGACACCCCGCCACCCGCCCCTCCTGAAGCATCGATCACGAACCGACGCGGATGCGCATCCAAACAGGAGGAAACGACTATGACGAGCACAGCGGAACAGACCGCCATCACCCACGAGGACTATCTGGCTGGAGAGACCGAATCACCGATCAAGCACGAATATCTGGCTGGGCAGGTGTTCGCCATGGCCGGCGCGAGCGAGGCCCATGTGACCATCGCCGGCAACCTCTTTGCCCTACTTCGCTCGCACGTTCGAGGCAGCCCCTGCCGCGTCTATATGTCGGACATGAAGGTCCGTGTCGAGGCGTCTGACGCCTTTTTCTATCCCGATGTCTTCGTCACCTGCAGCACCGCAGACGCGGCCCAGACCTATTACAAACAGGCCCCGACGCTGATCGTCGAGGTCCTATCCAGCTCGACCGCCGCCTTCGACCGAGGGAAAAAGTTCGCCCACTATCGCCAGCTCGAATCCTTGCGCGAATATGTCGTCATCGACCCAGAGCAGATGTCGATTGACGTCTTCCGACGCAACGAAGCGGGTCAATGGGTCTTGTTCCCTTTCGGTGAGGGAGATCGCCTGGATCTGGCCTCCATCGACTTCAGCGCCCCCATTGATGCCGTCTACGAAGACGTCAACCTGACCGAGCAGCCTGCCAGCAACACATAATCCCCGTCTTCACTGGGGCGACCTGATCAAAGCCCTCCGCCAAGACGCCGGGCATCAGGCATCGTTCACCCCCTTGATGAGCGATACGGCCTGGTAGGGCAGCCCCGGATCGACCTGCCAGCGCACATCCTTTTCGCGCGCCAGCTCCAATAGATGCGCGACCTCGGAGGCGTCCGGATCACGGATGATGACGCGCTCGGGCACGCGACGCAGCAGCACGCGCGTGGCCTCGCCGATACCGGGTTTGATGAAGTTCTCATCGCGAATTCCGAAGGACGCGCGAATGGCGCCGAGCAACGCCGTCGAGCGCGAGCGCGCCGACGCCGGATCGACCGGTCGGTCGCTGGGCACATACCCCTCGGCGAGCAAGGCCCGCGCCTTGACGAGCAATTCCTCGATGAACCAGATAGAGAGATCGGCGTGAGCGAATTCGCGATAGTAGACACAGCCGTGGAAGTCGTCTGGCCCGATGCGCTCATTGAGGATGGAGCGGCTGACGAGTCCCGACATGGTGGCGTTCAAAATGCTTGATGGAATCAGGTAGTCGGCGTCCGAAGGTGCGACTCCGACTCCGGCCAGATCGGTCAGGGCATAGAGATCGGCGTCCAGATGCACACCTCGGTCGCGCTCGAAATCCCCGAGCGCATGACGCAGTTCGCGCGCGATCACGCCCTTGCCGGTCCAGCCATCGACGAACACGACCCCGGCCGGATCGCGCCCCGACTGGTCGAGGATGAAGCGCAGCGCATTGCGATCGATCCCGCGATCGCGGATGATTGAGATCGAATAGTGCTCGGAATCGCGTCCGAAGACCTCGCGCAACAAATGTTTGAGCGCGACTCCGACCGGCGTACCGGCGCGCGCCAAGGAGACCAGCGTGATCTCTCCGGGGCGACGCGCGGCGATGATCGCCGCCAGATCGAGCGCGCCCCGAGACATCGGCTCCAACCCCATGGCCAGCGCACGATGGAAGACATCCAGATAGGCTGCCGAGGGCAGCGATTCGCGGCTGAGCATCTCGCTGTAATGGCGCCGCCCGCTCTGAATGAGCCGCTCCTTCTCGGACACGTCGATAGGGTCGATGTCGATCGGTTTGAGCAGAAACCGAACATCCTCGGTGCGGTAGCTGCCCGAAAACGGCTCGCCCCCTGATTTATCGTTCGTCATGGATTGATTCTATCCGCTGTTTGGAACAGGCTTGCCGAGAAAGCCCGTCATTCAGAGGTGACATCCATCGCTCGTCAGTCGTACAAACGACGGGGTCGGATTCCAGAGGGCACTTGAACTTCGCGCCCTAGACTATCAGGCTATTGACCGTACCAGCAAAACGCGCTGCCGGTCCGATGAACCAACCGTAATCTCCTCTTCATCCCGAAACCTTCCGGAGACGCTAGCCTATGGTATCTCCGGCGCAGCAGAGGGATGCACACACCATTCTCGCGCACCGGACTGCTCGAAGAATGGAATGCTCGTAGCCAGAGGCGCGAGTCCCAAGCCAACGGCATTCCTGGATCGTATCGATTCGGTCCTTGTCTGACCCCAAGTCCGATCAACCACCAAGCCAAAGGAGCCTTCCATGACGACCTCACCCATATCCGAGAGCACATGCACGCTCACAAGCGATGAGATCGCACGCATCGATGCCTATTGGCGCGCCTGCTGTTACCTGGCCGTCGGCATGATCTATCTGCGCGCCAACCCCCTGCTCAAGGAACCGCTGAAGGAGGAGCATCTCAAGAAGCGGCTGCTAGGTCATTGGGGCGCGAGTCCAGGTCTCTCCTTCATGTACGTCCATCTCAACCGCATCATCAGGGAACGCCAGCAGGAGGCCATCTTCCTCGCCGGCCCAGGCCATGGCGCACCGGGCGTCCTGGCCCCCGTCTACCTGGAAGGCACCTACTCCGAGATCTATCCCAACAAGAGCGAGGACGAAGAGGGCATGAGGTCCTTCTTCAAGCAGTTCTCCTTCCCCGGCGGGATCGGCTCGCACTGCACGCCAGAGACGCCAGGATCCATCCATGAGGGCGGCGAACTGGGCTACTCCATCTCGCACGCCTTCGGCGCAGCCTTCGACAACCCGAATCTATTGGTCGCCGTCGCGGTCGGCGACGGCGAATCCGAGACCGGACCGCTGGCTACCTCCTGGCATTCGTCCAAGTTCCTCAATCCGATCCGCGACGGCGCCGTACTGCCGATCCTTCATCTCAACGGCTACAAGATCAACAACCCCACCCTGCTCTCGCGCATCCCCAAAGAGGAACTGACCGAGCTCTTCCGTGGCTATGGCTGGACGCCCCATTTCGTCGAGGGCGACGACCCCATGACCATGCACGAGACCATGGCCTCCACGCTCGACGCCTGCCACGCCCAGATCCGCGCCTTCCAGCAGGAGGCACGCGAAAGCGGCAAGGCGACACGCTGCCACTGGCCCATGATCGTGCTGCGCACGCCGAAGGGTTGGACCGGACCCAAGAGCGTCGACGGACACAAGGTCGAGGGCTTCTGGCGCGCCCACCAGGTTCCGCTATCCGGCATGCGCGCCAACGAGGCCCATCTGCGCCAGCTCGAGGATTGGATGCGCAGCTATCGCCCGGAGGAACTGTTCGACGACAAGGGACGGCTCATCCCCGAACTCAAGGCGCTGGCCCCCGAGGGCACGATGCGTATGAGCGCCAGCCCGCACGCCAATGGCGGTCTGCTGCGCCGAGGGCTGCGCATGCCGGATTTCCGCGACTATGCCCTGCAGATCACGCATCCGGGACGCGTCCGCGCCATGAACACCAAACCGACCGGCGCGCTGCTGCGCGACGTCATGGCCAAGAACATGGACAACTTCCGCGTCTTCGGACCGGACGAGAACACCTCCAACAAGCTCGACGCCATCTACGAGGTCAGCAAGAAGCTCTGGCTCTGCGACTACCGGGAAGAGGACGCCGACGGCGGCGAACTCTCGCCCGACGGACGGGTCATGGAGATGCTCTCGGAACACACGCTGGAGGGTTGGTACGAGGGCTATGTACTGACCGGACGTCACGGCTTCTTCGCCACCTACGAGGCCTTCGTCCACGTCATCGACAGCATGTACAACCAGCACGCCAAATGGCTGGCGATCTGCGAGGACATCCCCTGGCGCGCGCGAATCTCCTCGCTGAACCTGTTGATCACCTCGACCGTTTGGCGTCAGGACCACAACGGCTTCACCCATCAGGACCCCGGCTTCCTCGACGTCGTGGTGAACAAGAATCCGGAGGTGACACGCATCTATCTGCCACCGGACGTGAACACCCTGCTCTCCACCGTCAACCATTGCCTCAAGAGCCGTGACAACATCAACGTCATCGTCGCCGACAAGCAGAACCATCTCCAATACCTGGACATGGATGCCGCGATCAAGCACTGCACCAAGGGCATCGGCATCTGGGAGTGGGCGAGCAACGATCAGGGCAGCGAGCCCGATGCCGTGATGGTTGGCTGCGGCGACATCCCGACCAAGGAGGCCCTGGCCGCGACCGCGTTGCTGCGCGAGCATTTCGAGGACATCAAACTCCGCTTCATCAATGTCGTCGATCTCTTCACCCTGCAGCCGGCTGGCGAGCATCCGCATGGACTGAGCGACGCCGATTTCGACAGCCTCTTCACCAAGGACAAGCCGGTCATCTTCAATTTCCACGGCTATCCCTGGCTGATCCACCGTCTCGCCTACCGCCGCACCAACCACGCCCATCTGCATGTGCGCGGCTACAAGGAAAAGGGCAACATCAACACCCCGCTGGAACTGGCGATCAACAACGAAATCGACCGTTTCAGCCTGGCGATCGACGTCATCAACCGGGTGCCGCGCCTGCAGGTGGCCGGCGCGCACGTGAAGGAGAAGCTGCGCGACATGCAGATCGAATGCCGCAACTACGCCCACGAGCAGGGTATCGACAAGCCGGAGGTGGACGAATGGGTCTGGCCCTTCTAACCTCCTAACACGCATCGTCGGCCGGCCGCCATCGCCTGGCGGATCGGCCGACCGCCCTCCCCGATCCTCGCAACCTCCTCCCTCTCGACAAGGTGTCACCATGAGCATGGCGCAATCCCCCGAGCCGTTGGACGTGGACCGCGAAAGCACCCGCACCGGGATGTCCAAAACCGCATTGAAACAGGGTTTCCTGGACAATCTCTTCTACATTCAAGGCCGTTTCAGGGAGGTCGCGACCCCGCACGATCTCTACATGGCTGCCGCCTACACCACCCGCGACCGCATCCTCGAACGCTGGATCAAGTCGGCGCAGCACTACAAGTCCAATCAATCGCGCACGGTCTGCTATCTGTCGGCCGAATTTCTGCTAGGCCCCCATCTGGCGAACAACCTGGTCAACCTCGGCATCGTCGAGACCGCGACCGAGGCCGCGCATGAACTGGGATTGGACTTCGACGCCATCATCGCGGAAGAGGAAGAGCCGGGACTCGGCAATGGTGGGCTCGGCCGGCTGGCGGCCTGCTTCATGGACTCGCTCTCGACCCTGCAGATCCCGTCCATCGGTTACGGAATCCGCTACGAATTCGGAATCTTCGATCAGACGATCGAAGACGGCTGGCAGGTGGAAAAAAGCGACAATTGGCTGCGCAACGGCAATCCCTGGGAGATCCCTCGGCCCAAGATCCGTTTCCCCGTCTTCTACGGTGGTTATACCGAGCAGTACCGCGACCACGACGATCGTACCCGGACCCGCTGGGTGCCCGCGCAGATCATCGATGGGGTTGCCTACGACACCCCCATCCTTGGTTACGGAGTCGGCAACGTCAACCTGCTTCGACTCTGGAAAGCAGAAGCGTCAGAGTCATTCGATTTCCAGGCGTTCAATGTCGGCAACTATTACGGCGCCGTGCATGCCAAGATCGAGGCCGAGACCATCTCCAAGGTGCTCTACCCCAACGACGAGCCCGAGGCCGGCAAGGAACTGCGTCTCAAGCAGCAATTCTTCTTCGTCTCTTGCTCCATACAGGACATGATCCGGCTCCAGTTCAACACGGTCGGCCCGCTGGACAGCTTCGCCGAAAAATTCGTCGTCCAGCTCAACGACACGCACCCATCGCTCGCCGTCGCCGAACTCATGCGTCTGCTGATGGACGAACACGACATGGACTGGGACCGGGCCTGGGACATCACCCACCGCGTTTTCTGCTACACCAACCACACACTGCTTCCCGAGGCGCTGGAGACCTGGTCGGTCAGCCTGTTCGAGCGGCTGCTGCCGCGCCATCTGGAGATCGTCTACGAGATCAACCGGCACTTCCTCGACGAGGTCCGGATCCGCTTTCTCGGCGACGAAGAGCGGGTGCGGCGCATGTCGCTGATCGCCGAGGACGGCGAGCGGCGGGTGCGCATGGCCAATCTCGCGGTGGTCGGCAGCCGCGCGGTCAACGGCGTCGCCGCGCTGCATTCGGAACTGGTCAAAACCACCCTGTTCAAGGATTTCCACGACTTTTGGCCGGACCGTTTCCACAACGTCACCAACGGGGTCACGCCGCGGCGATTCATGGTGGTCGCCAATCCGCGTCTGGCCCGACTCATCAGCGAGACCTGCGGCAGCGACGACTGGATCCGCGATCTCGGCCGGCTGCGCGATCTCGAAGCCCACGCCATGGACAGCGGGCTCCACGAACGCTGGCACGCGGTCAAGATCGCGGCCAAGCGCGATCTGGCGGCCTGGCTGAAACACCGCACCGGCGTTCTGCTCGACCCGGAGGCCATATTCGACGTCCAGGCCAAGCGCATTCACGAATACAAGCGCCAGCACCTGAACCTGCTGCATATCATCCGCTGCTATCAACGCATCAAGCAAAGCCCCAATCAAGACATGGTCCCGCGCGCCTTCATCTTCGGCGGCAAGGCGGCGCCCGGCTATTTCATGGCCAAGCTCATCATCAAACTCATCAACGCGGTCGCAGAGGTCATCAACAACGACCCGCAGATCAACGGCTTCATCCGCGTCGTCTTCATGCCGGACTTCAACGTCAAGAACGGTCAGCATCTCTACCCGGCTGCCAATCTCTCCGAACAGATCTCGCTCGCCGGCAAGGAGGCATCAGGCACGGGCAACATGAAGTTCTCGATGAATGGGGCCTTGACCATCGGCACGCTAGACGGTGCCAACGTCGAAATCCGAGAGGAGGTCGGCAAAGAAAATTTCTTCCTGTTCGGCATGTCGGCCGATGAGGTCGGTCAGCACCAGCGCGAGGGCTATCGCCCCTGGGAGTATTACGCTAGAGATGCCGAGCTCAAATCGGACATCGACCTCATCAACTCGGGACTCTTCTCGCACGGCGACACCCAGCTGTTCCGACCGCTGACCGATCGACTCGTCAACCAGGACCCGTTCATGGTCCTCGCCGACTACCGCGCCTATATCGCCTGCCAGGACCATGTCGCCGAGGCCTACCGCGACCACCAGCACTGGACGCGGATGTCGATCCTCAATGTCGCCCGGATGGGAAAATTTTCCTCGGATCGCGCCATCCGCGAGTACGCCGAACACATCTGGCGGACCGAACCGCATCCGATCGGCCTCTGAGCAGGACCAAACCGCACACAGAGCGCGGAAGCTTCCGCTTCCGCCTCAAATTGCCCTCGCGCCCACACCCAAATCGAGGCAGAATCTTACCAATCGTTAATCAAACCGATGAGCAGAACATCAAGGACATGCTCAGCAGGCATCAGGGAAACGCCCTAAGAACACGGGCAACCGTCCGAACCGCAAGCGCCCGCTTCAGCGGGGCACCGGATGCGCAATCCAATGCCCCTCCTCTATTCGGCCCTCTGGTACCGTTCCTTTTTCCCGTTCAGCACCCACCTGTTTTCGGCCGAGCACGACCGTCCGACACCCACTCCATCGCGTCCATCTCAACACGCGACTCACGCGATTTCGAGCTCAGTGGAAACGCATGAAAAGAGATCCCCCCGGATCGACGAACCATAAACGCAATAGCTAAGGAGGCAGTCCCAATGGCCGCGCAAACGAAGGCACTGTTTGACCTCACAGTCCTAGTCGACGCCCTCATCGGCGAAGCCGCTGATCAACCGGACTCGATCGCCGCGCTTCAACTCGTCACCAATGGCGAGGTCGACGGTTATCTATGTGCAACCGCGATCGACTCGCTCAACGATATCCTGAGCCGCTCGCACGGTTCGTTGAGAGCGCGATCCCAGCTCGTGGAATTGCGTAGCATGCTAAACATCGCACCGGTCGACGCAGTCGTCGTGGACGCGGCAATGGCCCTTGAATGGGAATATTTCGACGACGCGCTCACGCATGAATGCGCCCGCGTGAACGGAATCGATCGACTCGTCACACTGAACCCGCACGACTTCATAAACCCCTCGATTTCGATCCTCGCGCCAGTGGAATTCCTGAAGGAAGTGCAGACCGCTCGCGCCTGAATCCCCGAAATCGCAGCTCCAGAATCGCCCGTTTCTCGCCCCGAAAAAAGATTCCTGCGCCGAGCCTGCTAACTAGGCCGGCGCCTTGAGAACCATCGCGAGCCTTGCTCGATCGGCCCACCGAAAAACCGTTCAGCAGCGAATCGCCCCGGATCTCAACGAACGGAACGCGGGGGAATCCGCCAACTCATGACTTGGCAAACCGCCTCATCGCTACGAGCCCCATGAGACCGGAACCGAAAAGCAACGCCGCGCCAGGTATTGGAACGGCCCCGGTAAAGGGAACATTGTGCAACTCCATGCTGCCGTCCCAAGAACTCGCGACAAGCGTTCCGTTCATCTGACCGTTGTTCGCTGTAACACTGGCATTTGGCGCCAGAATGCTTCCTTCGATACCCACGCCGGACATATCGAGAGACGTCGAGTCGTAGAAATTGAAGAGCACGGTTCCCGCATAACCCTTCAGGTCTTGCATGCCCATATTACGAATCGCATTCGATGTGCCAGACACATTGAAAACCAATGTCGCACCAGAAAAGATACTGTTCGGATCAGATATCGTCAGGGAGCTTGCCGAGGATAGATTCGCCCCATCGATATCAAAAATCTGCAAGGCATTCGTACCATCGCCCGCAATCGCGATATTGCCTCCGTTATATGCCACGCTACCGTTTGCGGCGGAGGAAGAAAGCGTCCCGGACAGACTGGTCAGCGCGTTCTTCGCCGCCATAAAATCGACAGGAAGTGGGGCGACATGACTGCTCAGGGTGCCATTGAGCACAGTAAGACCTGGAGTCGAAGCGTTTCCACCAACGATCGCATTCCCTTTATTCACCTGCCCGTTGGTATAAGTAAGATTACCGCCGACAAGCAGGCTAGGTATCGTCGTCGAGACGCCGGTCAGCTTGGCTCCAACCCCATAATTGCTCAACGTCACATTGCCTCCAGCCGCCAAACGGCCTTCGGTATCCGTATTGCTGCTGACGAAATCGCCAAAGACGAATGCGTTATAGTCACCCGCCACCCCCAGACCTAGCGCAAAAACTGGGTGAGCGAACAGGGCGGCGCCCAGAAAAAGAGGGGCGGCCATTAATTTCAATCGTGTCTTCATATATAACCTCTGGAATTCCATAACCGCCCGGAGTGCGTCTTCAAGAACGCCACGTCCGGAACAAAAACAACAGCATTAGCCAGGTAAAATCCAGGCATCCACCATCATGAGCAAGCTATCGCTCTCAGGACGATAGCACCTTGGCATCAGCAATGAAATCCGCGATTTACGACCAAAATCAGCCGCACGTACCTTCGCTAAAAAACCGAAAGCCAAACTATTGAGTCCATAGTCAGGCAACCCAACCTTCAGGGATCCATTTCGATCTGCACCCCGAGCCGGATGCATCGACAAAAGGCCATCCAGCGCATCGAACGACCCTCGAATCTCGCCGGGAGACCTCATGCCTCGCGCCACCCTGGTTAGACAACGCCTGTTGGCGCTTTTTCTCGCGGGATTGCTGCTTCTTTCCTCACCGCTGGTCGGCCAGTTCGAGGCGCTCGATCGACTCCTCGGGATTCCCGCCCTGCTCATCTATCTGTTCCTGGCCTGGGCGGCCATCATCGGCTTGGCGGCCTGGATCCTGTCGCGCGCTCGGGATCGGCATTGAGATCATGATCGACGGCCCGCTCATCATCGGGATCTCTTGTCTCTATCTGGGTTTGCTGTTCGCCATCGCCTTCTGGGCCGACCGTCGCGCCGATTGCGGACGCTCGGTCATCGCCCACCCGACCGTCTACGGACTCTCGCTTGCGGTCTACTGCACCGCATGGACCTTCTACGGCAGCGTCGGACGCGCGACCGAGAACGGCATCGGATTCCTGCCCATCTATCTGGGACCGACGCTGATGGCGCTGCTCTGGGGATCGGTCCTGCTCAAAATGATCCGGGTGAGCAAATCCGAGCGCATCACCTCGATCGCGGATTTCATCGCCTCGCGCTACGGCAAGAGTCAAGCGCTCGGCGGACTGGTCACCCTCATTGCCGTCGTCGGCGTCGTCCCCTACATCTCGCTGCAGCTCAAGGCGATCTCCTGGAGCTTCATCATCCTCCATCACTATCCCGATGTGAGAATGCCGGAGCAGACGAGCTTGCCGCTGTGGCATGACACTGCCTTCATCGCCACCCTACTGCTCGCCGCCTTCGCCATCCTCTTCGGCACGCGCCAGCTCGACGCGAGCGAGCGTCACGAGGGCATGGTCGCCGCAGTCGCCTTCGAATCCATCGTCAAACTGATTGCCTTCCTCGCGGTCGGGCTCTTCGTCACACTCGGTCTGCTGGGACTCGGCCCCACGGAACTGGGCCAGCTCGCGGCGGCGGCGCAAACCCAGGAGGCGCTGCGCCCACTGCTCGAACCCAGCATTTCGCCCTTCGCGGACTGGTTCGCCATCAGTCTGCTGGCCGGGCTCGCGGTCATCCTGCTACCGCGCCAGTTCCAGATGGGCGTGGTGGAGATCAGCGACGAGAACCATCTGAAACGCGCCATCTGGGTCTTCCCGCTCTATCTGCTCCTGATCAACCTCTTCGTCGTCCCCATCGCCATTGCCGGACTGATCCTGTTTCCGGGCGGCGAGGTCGACGCCGACACCTTCATGCTCACCCTGCCGATCGCCTTCGATCAGCCTTGGCTCGCGCTGCTGGTCTTCATCGGCGGACTGTCGGCCTCGACCGGTATGGTGATCGTCGAGAGCATCGCCCTCTCCACCATGGTCAGCAACGATCTGGTACTCCCGGCGCTCATGCGCCGCTGGCGCCGACGCCCGCCCCCGGCCGATCTAGGCCGTCTGCTGCTCAACATACGTCGCGGTGCCATCCTGGTCATCCTGCTGATGGGCTATCTCTACTACCACTTCGCCGGCGAGGCCTATGCCTTGGTCAGTATCGGGCTCATCAGCTTCGTTGCCGTCGCCCAGTTCGCACCGGCGGTGATCGGCGGACTCTATTGGCGCGGCGGCACGCGCGAAGGCGCGCTGGCCGGACTCTCGGCGGGATTCCTGGTCTGGATCTACTGTCTGCTGCTGCCCTCATTCGCCCGCTCGGGCTGGCTGCCGCCCGCCTTCATGGAGTCCGGCCCAGGTGGTCTCGACTTCCTGGCCCCGCAGGCACTGTTCGGACTGGATGGATGGAACGCGGTCACGCACGGATTCTTCTGGAGCCTGACCATCAACATCGGCGTCTTTCTGCTGATCTCATCGCTACGCGAACCCAATGCGCTAGAGACACGCCAGGCACGGCTCTTCGTGGATGCGCTACGCCAGAGCCATCCGACCAGCCCCCGGCTCTGGCGCGGCAGCGCGGAGCTGCACGAGCTGACCGCCTTGGTCGCGCGCTTCCTGGGGATCCGGCGCACCCGCGAGGCGTTCGAATATCTCGCCCAAGGCCGGGGATACGATTCGATCAGCGCACTGCCGGCCGACGCCGAGACCGTCAACTTCGCCGAAATCCTGCTCTCTGGCGCCATCGGCAGCGCCTCGGCACGGGTCATGGTCGCCTCGGTCACCCAGGAGGAGACGCTCGGACTCGCAGAGGTACTCGACATCCTCGACGAGGCATCTCAGATCCGCGCCTACAGTCATGAGCTGGAGCAGAAATCGCGTGCATTGGAGGAGGCCACCGAGGGGCTGCGCGCCGCAAACCAGCGCCTGCAGGAACTCGACCGCCTGAAGGACGACTTCATCTCCTCGGTCACGCACGAGCTGCGGACGCCGCTCGCCTCCATTCGCGCCTTCTCCGAAATCCTTTTCGACGATCCGACGATCCCGCTCGACCAGCGTCGACACTTCCTCGGCATCCTGGTCAGCGAGACCGAGCGTCTGTCGCGATTGGTCAATCAGGTCCTGGATCTGGCCAAGATCGAGTCCGGTCAGGCCGAATGGCGCAACGAGACGATCGATCTGCGCGGGATCATCGAGCAATCCGTCTCCGCAACCAAGCAACTGATCGCCGACCGAGGCACCCAGGTAGAGCTCGACCTCCAAACCCAGCCAGCGCTCGTGTGGGGCGACCGCGACCGTCTGATCCAGGTCATGGTGAATCTGCTCTCCAACGCCGCCAAGTTCGCAGCGGCCAAGGAAGGCCGGATCCATATCCATCTATCGACGCACAGCAACGGCAGCCGCTACCGCGTCTGCGTCAACGACAACGGACCCGGCATCGCCGAAGAGGACCTGGAGCAGGTCTTCGAGAAATTCCATCAGACCCAGATCGGCGGGTCCAAACCGGCCGGTACCGGGCTCGGACTGCCGATCAGCCGCCAGATCATCGATCATCAGGGCGGTCGGCTCTGGGCGCTAAGTCAGCCCGAAAAAGGTGCTACCCTCTGCTTCGAGCTCCCCGCACATCCCGAGGGGAGACCTGGGATGAAGGGATCCACATGAGCAAACGCATCCTGATCGTCGACGACGAGCCCAATATCGTCATCTCACTCGAATTCCTGATGATGCGCGAAGGCCACGAGGTCCGTGTCGCGCGCGATGGCGAGGCCGGCCTGACCGCCGTGCGCACCCACCGACCCGACCTTGTGGTGCTCGACGTCATGATGCCCAAGCTCGACGGCTTCGCGGTCCTGGAGACCGTTCGATCCGAACCTGAGCTGGCCCATACCCGCATCCTGATGCTGACCGCCAAAGGCGGCGAGGCCGACCGACAAAAGGGACTGAGCCTGGGCGCCGACGCCTACATGACCAAACCCTTCTCGACCCGCGAACTGGTCGAGAAGGTCAAAGAGCTGCTCGCCCTCACCGACTGAGATCTAACCGCGACGCGCCTCTTCGGTGGCATCAATCCGCGCATCCTCGCAGACCATCGCAACCCGAACTTCGCGCCCCGAGGATTCAAGCACAATAGCGATCAGAGATCGCACCAGTTTCGATCCCCTCTCGCTGGCTATACCGGATACACAGAGGCCAGCGCCTCGCATCACCACACATCCACGACTTCCAAGAGAGACGAATCATGATGAAACAGACCGCAACCCTGCTGGCATTCACGGCCGCGCTCACCCTCTCCACCGCCGGATCGGCAGACGAGGTCACGGACCAGATCGATGCCGCGCGCGCATCCTATGAGGCCGGCGAGCTGCGCTCTGCGGTGGAAACGCTGAATTTCGCGGTGAGCAAGATCCAGGAGCAGATGACGGCGAGCCTGCTCAAGCTGCTGCCCGAACCGCTCGACGGCTGGAAGGCAGACGCCCCCGAGGCCCAGTCCGGCGGCATAGCGGCCATCATTACCGGCACCACGCTGAGCCGGCGCTATTTCCGCGACGATCAGAGCGAGGTCTCACTCAATCTCATGGCCGACTCGCCCATGATGCCCATGCTCACCATGGCCCTGTCGATGCCGCTCATGATGCAGAACAATCAGGACATGAAGACCTATTCGCTGAAAGGCTTTCGCGGCATGATCGAGCACGCAGCCGACAGCGAGGACTACGAGATCACCCTCATGGTCGGCAACCGGCTCGTCATCCAGGGCAAGGGCTCGCATCTGAAGGATTCCAAGCCCATCGAAGACTACCTGAACGCACTCGACCTGGATGCGATCCAGCAGGCGCTCTCCAAATGAGTCCGGCCTGACTGGCCATGCGCGGGGTCCGCAACGCGCACCCCGCACGTGACGGCCAAGAAGCGGGCGTCGATCTCGATGACCTGAACCGGCAGTCTCCATGGAACGGACATCCGATCGTCATGGACGACTTCTAGCCAGCTCCGCACTTCTCCATTCTCGCCCGCACCTTAGACCGCAAACTCACAGCTTATCCACAGATCGACTCACAGCGATTGGGGATATTCGGGTTCCCCGAGCGAGAAGCCGAGCCTCAGTCCAGGTCGTTACAATCCGGTCGCGACGGGGCGGTCGGGCGAGCGGACCCATTCGCTCCAAGACCCGACATAAAGCCGCGACCCGGCGAGGCCGGCAACCTCCATGGCCAACAGATTGTGGCAGGCCGTGACCCCCGACCCACAGCTATGAACGACGCGATTCGGCGGCACCTCGCCGATTGCCGAGAGGAAGCGCTGGCGCAGCTCCTCGGGCGGCAGGAAGCATCCATCCGGCCCCAGATTTCCGGTGAACGGCAGGTTGATCGCGCCGGGGATATGGCCACCGACCGGGTCCGTGGTCTCCACCTCACCGCTGAAACGCTCCGGCGCCCGCGCGTCAATGATTTGGACCTCATTCGTCGCCAGCGCCGCAACCAAGGTGTCGCTGGCGATCCAGGCGGTATCTTCGGGCGCCGCCGTGAAGACGCAGGCATCGGCTGTAGGTATCTCGGTGCTCAGATCGCCACCCGCCTCGGTCCAGGCGCTCAGTCCGCCATCGAGCATGGCCACCTGCGAATGACCCAGCCAGCGCAACAGCCACCACAGACGCCCGGCGAAGGTGCCGCCCAGATCATCGTACACCACGACACGGGTGTCACTGGTCACACCGCACTGGCCGAGCCAATCGATCAAGCGCATCGGATCCGGCAGCGGATGCCGTCCGGTCTCGGGACCGATCGGCGAGGAAAGATGGGTGTCGAGATTGGCGTAATAGGCGCCGGGAATGTGCCCCTCTCGATAGACCCGCGCACCGAACTCCGGCTCGGCCAAGGAGAAGCGACAGTCGAAAACGCGAAGATTGGGATCCTGGATCTGCTCGATCAGGGTCCGGGCGTCGATCAGGGGGTAAAAAGGGGTCGGATTCATCTGAAATCTGGTCACTCGCTGTCGATCAATGGCACCCATAACGGGCGTTCGAATCGATCCATTAGATCGAAACCATTCCCCGCGATCAACGCGGCATCCCGTCCTCGACCTGAAGGTCGTTCTCGGATTCGCCTTCGGCGCCGAGCGAGTCGATGCGGCGATTCACCAGCCAGCGTCCGTCGTTCAGTCGCCAGGCGACGACCGACTCGGCATAGGCGAGCGTCTCGTAGAAGTCTTCGTCGTCATCCGAACGCACGTCGATCAGCCGATAGTCATGGGCGCTGTAACAGATCGTGCCGCCCTGGTCGTAGCCGAAGACGCGTCGCGCGGGAATCTCGAATTCGCGGAAGACGCGGAAGGACTGAGGTACGACGACCCGGTCGCGCCATTCCTGGGGTAACGCGTTCTGCCAGCTCGGGGCACAGCTATCCGACTTCCCCCGGCGGTGACGACGGGGATGCTTGCCATAGGCGCACTCGGATGTGAAGACGTCGTTCATGGCGATGACCTCGGTTCAGGTGAATGCGGACGCAGGAAATGCCGCGCCGAGGGCTGAAGCGGGCAGCGGCAGGATGCAGTCGTCTGGAACCCGCAGGCGTGCCTGGGTACCCAGCGCGGGTGGATGTTGATCCGACGGAAGATGGATGCGCAGCGCCGAGCGGTCGGGCAGACGACAGAGCAAGACCCGATAGCCCCCCATGTCGGTGACGCGGGCGATCTCCACGGCCAGGCCGGGGCCATCGGTCAGGCTGGGTCCATGGGGCCGGATGGCGAGGTGCTCGGGGATCGCGGACGCGAGCGATCCGTTCAATCGCAGCCGTCCCCAGTCGCCTCGCGCCCAACCGTCCTCGCAGCCGGACACGGGGAGCCTGTTGTCCCAGCCCAAAACCTGAGCCACCTCGGCGTCGCTAGGGCGAGAGAACACCTCGGCGGTCGGGCCGTATTGACGCAACTCGCCGTCGACCAGGACGCCGACCCGGTCGGCGAGATGGCGCACGTCGTCGAGATCGTGCGTCACCAGGACGGTCGGCATGGGTCGCTCCGCGACCACCTCCTGGAACAGCAGACGCAGCGACTGGCGCAGACCCAGGTCGACGGCCGAGAAGGGTTCGTCGAGCAGCAGCACGTCCGGGCGCGAGGCCAGCGCGCGCGCCAGGGCAACGCGCTGACGCTGACCGCCCGAGAGCGCATGGGGCAGACGCTCGGCGAAGGGCTGTAGCTGCAACCGATCGAGCCAGAAACGCACCTCCCCTGCCCCATCGCCGCGCGGCTGTCCGTAGGCGATGTTGCGCGCCACGCTCAGATGAGGAAAGAGCGCATAGTCTTGGAACATGAGGGCGACCCGTCGCCGCCCCGGGGCCAGATCGATCCGTTGTCCACGGTCGAACCAGACCCGTTCGCCGTGTCGAACGTAGCCGGACATCGGCCGCTCCAGTCCGGCGAGCAAGCGCAACAGGGTCGTCTTGCCGCAGCCCGACGGCCCCACTAGCGCCGTGACTCCAGCCGACGCAATCTGGATCTGGGCATGCAGCCGAAAGACGCCCCGCCTGAAATCGAGATGGGCCTCCAGACAGGCCATCAGAGCCTCCCCAACCGCCGCAGGAGCAGGAAGAGCCCCAAAGACAGTGCCCCGAGCAAGATCGACAGCCGGGTGGCACACGCGAAATTGCCGTCGAGAACCTGGTTGTAGATGGCCAGCGACAGGGTTTCGGTCGAACCCAGAATGTTGCCGCCGAGCATCAGGGTCATACCCACCTCGCCGAAGGAACGTCCGACCCCGAGCGTGAGCCCGGCGGCGATGTGGCGCCGGATGACCGGAATCACCACCAGGAAGAGCGTCGCCAGCCGGCCCTTGCCGAGCGTGTAGGAGACCTCGATCAGCTCGCGCGCGCTGCCCTCGATGGCCGACTGGATGGGCTTGACCACCAGCGGCAACCCGGCGATGAAGGCGGCCATGACCAGTGCCGGAAAGGAGAACACCAGATCCCAGTCCAGATACTGATGCAATGGGCCGCCGATGACCCCGTGCCGCCCGAACAGCATCAGCAGAAAGAAGCCGATGGCGATGGGCGGAAACACCAGCGGCAGCGAGACCAGCGCATCCAGCAGACCTCGAAACGGAATCGGCTGACTGAGCGCATAGCCGAGCGCGATGCCCGCCACCAGGAAGAGCACCAGCACCACGCCGGCGACCTGCAGACTGAGCAGCAGCGCGGCGGGCGAGCAGTCGAGCCAGGGCGTCATGCCGGGATACTCGGGGAGTCGAACCGCAAAGGCGCAAAGCGCGCAAAGGGTTTCGATGCGGGACGCCGAGGCATGCGAAACGACCCGTCCTGCGCAAACATGGATTGAATCGCGATCATTCGAAGATCTTTGCGCCCTTCGCGCCTTTGCGGTTCAAATTTTCCTGTCAGAGCCCGTATCTGGCCAGGATGCCCCTGGCCCGGTCCGATCCGAGGAATGCCTCGAATGCGCTGGCCGATTCGGACGCGGCTCGGTCCTTGGGGAAGGCCAGGACGATTCGGGGCGGGTCGTAGAGTTCGAGCGGCAGTTCCTCGTATCCGGCGATCCGGTCCTGGATGCCGAGCGCGTCTGTGATGTTGATGAAGCCCGCGTCGACCGTTCCGGCGATCAGATAGGCCGAGACCTGGGGTACGGTCGCCACCACCATGAGCCGGTCCTTCACCTCGGGCATGAGCCCGCTGCGCTCCAGGAACTGGGTCGCCGCCTTGCCGTAGATGGCCTTCCCGGGATCCGGCAGGGCGATGCGCTCCACCGAGGGATCCGCCAGATCGCGATAGCCGCCGAGCGCCTTGGGACCATAGGCCAGGACCAGGCGTCCGGTACCCAGCTCGACGTAGCGCCCGAAGAGCCCGGTCTTCTCCAGGAATCCGCGCTCGCCGACCACCAGATCGACCCGGCCGCTGTCGCGGGCCTGGGCCATGACCTGCTGCATGTTGCCGAAGGCGGCCTCGACCCGGGTTCCGCTCGACGCCTCGAAGGCGGCATAGATCTCGACCAGGGGCTTCTTGTAGCCGGCGCCCGCGGCGATCAGGAGCGAATCCGCCCAGACCGGAACCGCGAACAGGAGGACCAGGGTGAGTGTGATGAGCCGCATGTGAATCTCCCCGTTAGAAGTTGGCTGACAGCGACAGGGCGACCGTGAAGGGGGCACCCGGGTAATAATCGATGCTCTCGGGCCGGGCGTCGTCCTGACCCACGTCGATGGTCGAGATGTAATCGGCGTCGAAGAGATTGATCACGGACATCCCGATCTCGAGCGATTTCATGCCGGCGACCTTGCCGAGCCGATAGACCGCGTTGACATCGACCGTGGCATAGTCGTCGACCGACTCCTGGTTGAGGGCGTCGCCGTAACGGCGCCCGACATAGCGCGCGATTGGGGTCAGACTCCAGTTCCCGTAGCGGAACTCGGCGCCCAGCTTGGCGAGCCATTCGGGCGCGTCCGGCACCTGGTTGCCCGAGGTCTCCAGCACCGCCGAGCTGCCGGCGCGGATGTCGTCGTCGAGCCGGTTGCGGTTCCAGGACAGGCTGCCGATCAGGGTCCAGTGTCGATCGAGGCCCCAGCTCGCCTCCAGCTCGGCGCCGTAGGCCGTCGCATCGACGCCGCTCTGCAGATAGGAGACGCCGACCGCCGGATCGTAGGCGGTGACCTGTTTGTCGCGCAGGTCGCTGTAATAGAGCGTCGGAGTCAGGACCAGGCTGCCGTGACGCCATTCGAGACCCAGCTCGATGGTGTCCGACTTCTCCAGGGCCAGATCGTCCCAGAGCTGCTGCAGCGGAATACCCGCCTTCTGGAACGCCTTGCGGTTGCTCATGTAGACGCTGTAGAGCGGCCCCATCCAGGGATTGCCGACGCTGCGTCCATAGGCGGCCTTGAGGTCCAGCGCCTGGGTCAGCTCGAATCGGGAGCTGAGCGTGGGCAGCCATTCGTCCAGGGTCACCGCCTCGGTGCTGAGGGCGGCCACGACCGCCGGGTTCATGGACAGGGCTGTATCGTGGCTCACGTCGGGCAGACCCGAGCCGTCATAGCTGGTGATGCCCGGGATGCGGAAGCTCAGATAGCGCAGCCCGAGGCCATAGTGCCAGCGACCGCGCTCGCCGGACAGCTGAAGATAGGGGCTCTCGTAGGCGCGGTCGCCCATGTCGGCGAGGATGCCCCATTTGGAGAAGACCAGCCCCCCTTGCCTGTCGATCGCATAGACCTTCTGGCTCATGGGCGGCGGCATGGAGGAGAGCCGCTGGGTCCAGTAGCCCAGGGTCAGGGTCTGGTCGGCAAGCTCGGCGACCAGCTCGGCCGTGGCGCCGTACTGCTCCTGGTCGATGTCGATCACCATGACCCTGTCGGTCTTGCCGACCCGGCGCTCGCCCTCGTTCGACAGCCAGTAGGGACTGAATCGGATCTGGATGTCGTCGGTCAGCGCCCAGCTGAAGCGCGCGAGCAGGTTAGTCTCGTCGAAATGCTGGCTGTTGTAGGCGTAATAGTCGGCATCCGTCGTCGCCACCCCGGTCAGATCGGCGTTGTAGTCGAGATTTCCGTAGGTATCCAGATGCTTGCTCTGCGCATAGGTCAGCGGTCGATACTCGTCGCGATGGAAGCGGTTATGCGCGGCATAGAGCTGCAGGGATCCGCGCTCGCCGAAGTTCTGGGCGAAGCCGGCGTTGAAGGTGTCGCGGGACTGTCCGCCCTCCCCGCGCCATTTCTCGCTCTCGGCGGTCGAGCCCGAGAGGAAGAGGCTGGAGCCGCCGTTGAAGGTGCCCGTGTCGATGCGACCGAAGAGCTTGTGGAAGCCGTCGCCGCCGACTGCCGTGCGCAGATGCGCGCCCGCCTCCTCGGTCGGCGCCTTGATCTCCAGGTTCATACTGCCCGCCAGGTTGCCCATGCCGAGCCCGACGTCCGCTGGCTGGGCGCCGCGCCAGAGGGTGACGGATTCGAGGTTCTCCAGGTCGAACAGATTGCCCACGCCACCGCGGCCGGCGCTGACCGAGGACGGTGTGCCGTTCACCGTGACCGCCAGGTTGCTATAGGTCGAGGCGGCGATGCCGCGCACCCGCATGAAGTTTTGATCGGTGCTCAGACCGTAGGCATCCACGCCGGTGAGATTGACCGAGGGCATGAGATCGAGCGCCCGGTAGGGATTAGCCTGGGCCGGTCCGCCGAACGTCGCCAACCCTTCGGCATCGACGCGCGAGGCCGAATAGTTCTGTCCTTCGAGCGGCGCGACCGAAGGGATCGGAGAGGCCGTCACCTCGATGGCGCTCAACTCGGTGTCCGACTCGGCCAGCGCGCCCTGGGAAAGCACCAGCATCGGCCACAGCAGCATCAGCAAGTGGGTTTCGCGCTGCATCATGCCGTTACTTCCCGCCCAGGATCGCCGGAACATCCACAACCTCCGGCTTCACGCCCAGATAGAGGCTGTAGAAGTCCTTGATCTCCGTCTCGGCATCCCAGCGGAAGCGCTCCGGATAGAGGACGTTGGCGAACCATTCCATCGCCACCGCGCGCATAAAGGACGGCGGGCGACCCATCCAGTTGAAGGGCTTGGAGGGCACCAGATAGACCTGCCCCTCGCGCACCGCGCGCAGTCCGCTCCAGGCCGCATCCGTCTTGATGGTCTGGAATGCCTTGGGCTGGTCCACCAGGATGACGTCCGGATCCAGCGTCGCGACCTGATCCAGGGACACCTTGTCGCGTCCGCACATCGCCTTGGTCTCGCAGTGCATCACATTGTCGCCGCCGGCGAGCTCGATGACCTCGGCGTGGAAGGAGTCGTTGCATTCGGTGAACAGACCCTCGGGGCCTTCGGCGAAATAGACCCGTTTGCGCTCAGCCTCGGGGACCGAGCCGACCGCCTCGCTCACACGCTGCATGCGCGCGCGGATATCGTTCGCCAGCAGCGTCGCCCGCGCCTCCTCACCGATCGCCTTACCGACCAGTTCGAGCGCGGCCGGGTAGTCGGCGAGATGCTCCAGATGGACGAAGAGCCCGGGCGTTCCGAGATTCTGGAAGGTCTGCTCGACCTGCTTGGCATCGATGAAGGGCATGTCCCAGGCGATGCTGAGCTGGGGATGGGTGCTGGCCAACAGCTCCGGATTGGGAGGCAGCCCTTCGCCGGTATAGCGTCCGACGATCGGCAGGTCCTTCACCGCCGGCGAAACATAGGGGGCGTCCTCGGGCTTGAAGGGAAAGTTGAGCGTGACGAGCTTGCCGGGATCGATGGCATAGACCAGAGGCACCACGGGCGGGGCGACGGCGAAGACGCGATCGATCCGGTCCGGCACCTGGACCTGGCGTCCGGTCATATCGGTCAGCTCGGCGGCCTGGACACCGAGTCCGGCCAGCAGGAGGGCGCTCGCCAGCAGGGTCCGGCGAGGGCGGGAAAGGAGAGGGGAATCGTGCATCATTGGCATTCCAAAGGAGTCAGTGTTCATGGAAATCAAAAATCGACCGCGACCGTGGCGAGGATGGTGAAGGGGGAACCTGGGTAGTAATTGAACTGCCCCGTATCCTGGACGTAGCTGGTATTGACGTAGCCGATGTAGTCCTTGTCGAAGAGGTTGATGAAGCTCAGGGTCGCGGTCAGATCGCCGAGCCCGACACGGTCCTCGTAGCTCAGATCGAGATCGACCGTGGCGTAACCGGAGACCTTTTCGGAACGGGCCGAGTCGGCGTAGTAATCGCCGGAATAGTGGACGACGGGCGCGACGCTGAAGCGCCCCATGTGCCAGCGCCCGCCGAGGCTGGCGAGCCATTGCGGCGAGCCGGGCAACTGCTCGCCGGCCACATCCAGCATGGCCCCGCCGGTCGTAGCCAGATCGTCGTCGAAGACCGAGTGGTCGTAGGACAGGGTTCCGAAGACGTCGATGGTGCGGGTCGGCGTCCAGGTCGCGGCGAGCTGGGCGCCGTAGGCGTGGCTTTCGGCGATGTTCTGCGAATAGGCGAGCCCAACCGCCGGATCCCAGAAGGCAACCTCCTGATCCTTGTAGCGGGCGTAGTAGAGGGTCGGCTCGATGGTGCCCCAGGGAAAGCGCAGATGCAGCCCGAGATCGACCGCGTCCGAGAGTTCGGGCTTGATGGTGTTCCAGATCGCGTCGGCCGTGACGCCCGCGGCGGCGAACTTGGCGGCGTTCATCTGGTAGGTCGGCCAGAGGCCATAGACGGGCGCGCCATAGTTGCGTCCGACGCTCAACGTGAGGTCGGCCGTCGGCGCCAGTGCATAGTTGAAGCCCAGGTAGGGCAAGACCTCATGGAAGGTCACGCCATCGGCGCTGCGCGTCGGATCGATGGTCGAGGCGAGATGCAGCGCCTGATCGAAGGAGACGTTGCCGATCCCATTGGTCTTGTAGACGTCGAAGCCGGACATGTGCTCGACCATATAGCGCACGCCGCCCTCGACCTCGAGGTCGCCGAAGGCATGCGTGGCCATGGCGTAGAGACTCTGGAAACTGTGCCGCTCGGTGGGTTCGGCGAGCAAGGCCCAGTTGGAGAAGGAGCGTCCGCCGGATGCGGTGGTGTTGTAGAGCTTCCAGGCGGTGGGCGGTCCGGGCGGATCCATGGTGTTGATCCAATAGCCCAGCTTGAGATCCGTCTCTTTGAAACGGGTCGCCAGTTCCGCGCTGACCCCGTACCAGTCGTGGTCGATCAGCCACTCGCGAACCTTGCCGTTCGACATGCCGCTGTAGAAGACGCCTTCTTCATAGGTATAGAAGGGCTTGATCGTGAGTTTGGAATCGCCCGCCAGAGGCAGTGTCAGCTCGCCGAAAACGGTCCAGTCCGTGAACTGCTGCTGGTTGTATTTGTAATAGTTGACCCGATCGGCCGGATTCGAGCTGGGCGAGGCGTTGTAGTCGAAATTGCGGTAGCGCGAGAGGTTGCGCGCCTGGGCGTAATCGAGCGGACGATAGTCGTCCAGGCTCATGTCGTTGTAGGCGAAATAGAGCTTGGCCTCGATGCCCCCATCGAAACGCTGGACCACGCCGCCCTCGAAGTTCTCGCGCCCGTCCGGCGATTTGCCCGGACCGCGCCATTTGTCGCCCGAGGTATAGGAGGCGGAACCGAAGAAACTCATGCCGTTCGAGAGTTCGCCGGAATCCAGCCGCGCGAAGGTGCGCTGGAAGCCGTACGAACCGAAACTCTGCGACAGGTGCGCGCCCGCCTGCGCCTCGGGCCAGCGCAGCTGGTTGTCGAGCACGCCCATGGTGGTGAAGAAGGCGAGCCGGTCGGGCGGAATCGGACCCTGGGTCAGCGAGAGCGACTCGACGTTCTCCATGTCGAACAGCCAGAGATAGCCGGGGCCTGGGTTGATGCCGGTCAGCGGCAACCCATCGACGCTGCCCATGGCGCCATGAGACGCGATCTTGCCGCGAACCCGCAACCCCTTGTTGCTGTTGAGATTCGAGCTACCATAGGGATCCATGTCGGCGACGCTGACCGAGGGGATCTCGCGCAGCGCGCGATAGGGATTGATCTGGCTCGGCGCGGCGAGCAGATCCAGGGTCTTGCCGCCGATCAGATAACGGGTCGCCGTGGTGTCATCCTCAAGACCGATGGCGGTCCAGTCGGACTCCTGCTGGCCGTAGACGGTCACGGGCGAGAGCTGGACCTCGTCGGCCATGGCGGCGGTGAGGGCCGCCATGGCGCAGGTCGTCGCCACGAGCGCGGCGGGGTTAAGCGATGACTTCATGCTACAACTTCCTTCGCTTTGACAAGGGGTTGGGGGACGATGGGTTTCGCATCGCCCCGTTAGATCGATCCAATGCTGGAAATCCGGATCGATGGAGTTGGCCGCGCTCGATCCTCCCTACCGATTCAGCTTGAACCGGATGGGGATGCGTACCCAGGCGGAGATCGGCCGTCCATCCTGGCGCGCCGGCTTAAAGCGCCAGCGACGCACCGCCCGCAGCGCGGCCTGATCGAGACTGGCGACCCCCGAGGAGGTCGCGATCCGCACCTCGCTGGGCCGCCCGCCGACGTTGACCAGCACCCGCAGATGGACCGTGCCCTCCTGGCGCTGGCGGCGCGCCGCATCCGGATAGCCCGGAGCCGGATTGTTCAGGTAGGCCGCCGGCGAACTGGCACCGCCCTTGCCGGCTCGCGATCCACCGCTCGCGCTTCCCGACTGCTTGGACGCGGCGGACGAGTGACCGGAGTTGGCATGGGTCTGGGTGGACGCCGAACGAACCGCAGGCTTGGAGACCGGCTTCGGCGCCGGCTTGACCACCGGCTTTGGCTTTGGTTTAGGCTTCGGTTTGGGTTTGGGCTTCGGTATTGGCCTCGGCTTGGGTGGCGCCACCGCGACCTGCTCCGCAATGGGATCCGGCGTTGGCACGGCGAGCGGCTCCGGTGCCGGAGGTTCCGGCTCCTCGACGGGCTCTGGGGGCGGGGGTTCGGGCGGAGTCGGTTCCGGCTCGGGAAGAGACGCCGCCTCGGGCTCCGGTACGTCGGCGGGGGCGTCGCCCACCGCGTCGGCCGCAGCGGAATCGGCCAACGCGGAGGCGGACACCAAACTCACTTCGACCGGATCGACCTGAGGCGGTCTGATTCGCTGTGCCGGCCAGTTGGACAGACCGACCACCACCGCCGCCTCGGTTCCGAGGGCGATCGCCGTGGCCAGCCACAACGGCAGGGTCGGCAATGGCGCCTCGGTCCGGGTCACGCCTCGGGCTCCCGGGTGGCGATGCCGATGCGGGTCACCCCGGCCAAGCGACAGACGTCCATGACGGCGACCAGATCGCCGATGGCCGCGGCCTCGGCGCCGGCGATGACGACGCGGGTCTCCGTGCCGCGCTCGCGCAACACGGCCGCCAGTTCATCGAGCGTCATGCCTTGCCGGTCAACGGTGATCATGCCTGCCGCGTCCAGACTGACCACGACCTGCGGCGACTCAAGCCGCTCGGCGCTGGCGCTCGACGGCAGACGGCTGCCGATCCCGGTAGCGGGGATCATGTTGAGCGTGACCATAATGAAAAACACCAACAGAAAGAACATGATGTCGATCATGGGCACGATCTCGATACGCGCCTTGCGCCGCTCCAGATAGCGCATCAAAGGGCTCCGGACGCAGGCTCTCGCGGACCGCTTTCGGAGAAGCGGTTGACCAGCATCACCTTGAGCGTTTCGAGCTGATGCACGGCGAGCCGAACGCGCTCGTTGAGCCCGTTGAAGAAAACCAGACCGATGACGGCGATCAACAGCCCAGCGGCGGTCGCCACCAGCGCCTCGGCCACGCCGCCGGTCACGGCATTGGGCGCGGCACCAGGCTCCGAGAGCACCTGAAACGCGTGGAACATGCCGACAATGGTCCCGAGCAGCCCGAGCAAGGGAGCCAGAGTGACCGTGGTATCCAGAACCCAGAGACGCCGATCCAGCAGCGGCACCTGGCGCAGGATCACCTCCTCCAGCCGATTACCCAGCAGCTCCTGACTGCTGGGCGGCAAGGCCAGGGTAGTCTCCAACAACGCTCCATGCAGGGGGCGCGCCTGAGTCTCGCTGATCCATTCGAGTCCGGAACGATCCTGCGCCGGCAGATCGATCAGGGCCCGAGTCAGGGTCTCGCCGTGACGGGTCAGGTTGCGCAGCGCCCAGGTGCGCTCGGCGATCACCGCAAGCGCAGCGGTCAAGAGCCCCACCATCAGATAGAGCACACCGCCCGAATGCTCGGCCAGTTGCATCAGGTATGAGAGAGTCATCGGGGATCTCCGTTCGCAAACGTTATATTTGATTTCACATAACGCATGAGACGCTCAGGCATGGGTCTGCTGCTCATTTGACGAGCTGCCGGACCTCGATCGCGTTCAGCCAGCGCACATGACGCGGGCCGGTGCGCTTGTCCGTCGTCGAGATGAGCGCGATTTGCCCCTCTTCGACGCCGAGCGGCGCGCCATCCTTGCGGAAGTAGACGATGACGTGATCGCCGACCTCGGAATCGAAGATCTCGCCCCAGGAGAAGATCGCGACATAGTCGTCCGTGGCCTTGGCGATCACCGCCATCTTGCGGAAATCGCGCGGCGTGAGGGCCTTGAGCTTGGCCTGTTCGAGGATGTCGCGCAGCAGGACGCCGCGCAGGTTTTCCTTCTTGCCGATGTTGACGCCGGTGTCGCAGATCATCTCGACCTCACCGATCTGCTGAGGCGGAAACCGCTCCAGATCGGCCACCGAGAGGGTGAGTGGATTCTCGACCGCCCCCGTGACGGCAACCGAATCCGAGATGTAGGACATCTGCGGGTCCATGGCCGGAGACGCGACCGCCAGACTCGACGCCAGCAGGCCAAGGATCAGAAAGGAGAGACCGGCCCGCGATCGTGCGAGCCGACTGGATGGGTGAAGACAGGTCTTTGGCATGGAAACAGACATCAGAATTCGTACCTTGCGTTGATGAACCACATACGTCCCGGATTCGGGTAACCGTCGGCCAGCTCGTAATCGGCGTCGACCAGATTGTCCAGACGGGCCTCTAAAACCAGCTCATCGACCGGACGAAAGGAAAGTTTGAAGTTGGCGGTGGTATAGGCGTCCAACTCAACGGTGTCGGACTCCCAACGCGGCCCTTCGTGCTCGACGAACAGCAGCGCCTCCCAGCGATCCGCCGGACGGAAGGCGACATGGGCGGTGACCTTTCGGTCCGGAACGCCGGTGAGTTTGGTATCGGGATCGCTTCGGTTCTCACGATCGAGCAGGGTCAGAGTTCCCCCGACCGTCCAATGGGCGCCGATCGGTGCCGACGCGCTCAACTCCCAGCCGGTGACGCGTACCTCGCCGACGTTCTGCATCTGGTACTTGTCGTCCTCGACGTTGTCGACCTGTTGGATGAGATCGGTGATGTCGCTCAGAAACAGGGCCGTTTCGAGGTGCAGTTGCCCCCAGGGCGTGCCCTGGTAGCCAACCTCATAGTTGATCGACTGTTCGGCCTCCAGGTCTGGATTGGGAACGGCCTTGCCGAGACGCAACGAATAGCGGTCCTTCAGGGTCGGGAAACGGGTCTTTCCAGCGACCGTGGCATAGAGACGTCCGACCTGATCGAGATCCCAGAAAAGCCCAACCTGACCATTGGTGGCCGACTGATCGCCGGGATCGGGCACGGGATCGCTCGACTTGTAGACAGTGTCGGCCCGCAGCTCGCTCCAGACCACACCAAGCGAGAGGGTCAGATCCTTGGCCAGAGCGATGTTGTCCTCCACTCCGATCGTGGTCAGGGTGTCCTCGAAGTGCTCTGTGAGCTCCAGGGTATCGTCGGCCTTGTGCTCGTCCTTCTTGAGCTGGAGGCTCAGACGTAGATCCTGACGGTTGAATCGGGTCGAGCGCAGCTCGATCGAGCCACCATTGGTGCGGTCGTTGTAAACGCTCTTGCCGGCCGATCCGACGCTGCCCTTACCCGAGGTCTTGAGCCTGGTGTAGGTGTCGTCGGTATAGGACTCGACGGCATTGTCGTACTCGTCGTGATAGAGCCTCAGCTTCACCGACTCGGTGTCACCGAGCGCGGTGTTCGAGATGAAGTAGATGCTCTCCTTGTCCCAATAGGGCCACTGCCAGTAGCGGACATAGCTCGGATCGGTCGAGGGCGGCTGACCCTTCTCTCCGCTCTGACGGTAGTAGCTCAATGCGTATTCGTCCGTATCGTTCGGAGTCAGACCGATCTTGAGGGACAGCTTGTCGTCACGGCGGTAGGAGTTCTCGCGCGCCCCGCCGTTCTCGGTCGCCGTCGGTTTGAAGTCGGAAGACAGCCGAAAGTCGTCGCTCTCGATCCAGGATGCGCCGGCCTGGACATACCAAAGCCCCTGATTGCTGCCGACGTTGGCGGAGGCAGTGCGCTCGTTCCCCTCGCCGAATCCGACGCTCGCATCGCCCTCGATCTCCCGAGTCGGCTTGCGCGAGATGAGGTTGATCGCCCCTCCCAGCGTATTGGGACCATAGGTGACGGAGCTGAAACCCTTGGCGACCTGAATCGCAGAGAGGTCGGCCGTCGTAAAGCGGTTGAAATCCACGTAACCGTCATAGGGGACATAGACCGGGATGCCGTCGATGAAGAGCGGCACCTGGCGCGAATCGAAGCCTCGGACGTAGACCGTTTTCTCGTTGCGAGAGTTGGTCGACACCGTCACGCCCGGCAACAGGTCGAGCGCATCGCCCACGTTGTTGCGGTTGAATTCGCGCATCTCGTCGAGCGTGATCAGAGAGGACGCCTGATCCCCTCCCACCTCGCCGAGTTGCGATGGAGTCGCTGTCACCTGGACCGTTCCCAGATCGTACAAGGGCAAGGCGCTCTCAGCCTGGGCGCCAACGGCGACGCCCAATAGCGACAGCCCGATGGCCGAATCGATACCTATTTTTCGTTTCAAGGTCTGCTCTCACTGTCGGATCGATTGATGAAGGGCACGTCGAATCGCTCGGCCCCGACCAATCGAAAACATCCGTCGGTTCGGGTCGCCACGCGCCTTCCAAACAAGTCGGAGACGTCGGTAAAACGACCGTTATAGTCAAAAAAATACAACGCCAGACACAGCATACCAATGGCGATTCCATGGCCATGGCAACAGCAATGCAGTATCGATGCCAAATTCAAAAGACACCGACTCCATTTCTTAACCTTTTGTTAAAAAATAAGAAATCGACACACAAAATCGAAACGGGCAAGGCTGCGGGGGAAAATGAGGCAAAACGCACGATTCGTTATGTCGTTTTGTATACAACGATTCGAGACCTACATCGACAGAACCAGACAGAACCAGCGGGATATCGGACGGTCCTCGCTCGAATCTCGTGCAGCAAGCGCCAACAGGCCTCACCATGAAGAGAAGACACACGGAACGAACCGCGAGAATTCACTGCTCCGGGGTGACGACACGCCTCAATGCAGGGTGACGAGGATGATGCTGGTCGCCTTGAACACGGCGCAGACGGGACTCCCGACCAAGAGGCCGAGATGTTCGGCGCTATCCCTGGTGACGACAGCGGTGACGGTACGCCCACCCGCAATCACCAGGGTGACCTCGACGTTGACAGGGCCTTCATAGATACGCTTAACATGACCCCATAGATGATTGCGTGCAGAGGTACGCAGATTCGGGTCGACGGAAAGGATGACAGAAGAGGCCTTGATGAACGCCTGCACCTCCATGCCGATCTCGAGCTGGAGGTGGCGTGCACTCTCGCGGGTGATGAGCGCGGTCAATTGCAGTCCCTCGTCCATGCAAAGCTGCACCTGGGCACTGACCTCGCTGAGATTGAGACCACAGACCCTCGCGGCGAACTGGTTGCGCGCGCTGGTCTTCATGCCCATCCGTCGCAACAGCCGACGGCACTCTTGCAGGTCCGCCTCCTCCGAATCGCCCATCTCACGCGAGAGACGTTCAAGGGCCCCTTGATATTCCTGTTCGATCGCCCTGAACATGGCGATGAGTCTGGCGCCATAGGGCGTCAGATGGGTACCGCCGCCGTGGCGCCCACCCACCGAACTCTCGACCAATGGGGACTCGGCCAGGTTGTTCATGGCATCGATAGCATCCCATGCCGACTTGTATGACATGGGCACGGCCTTGGCTGCGCGGGAGATGGAACCGTGGCGACCGATGGCCTCCAACAGACGAATGCGCGTATCGCCCAGGAAATTGCCAAGCTGCGTCTCGACGGACAGCTTGCTCATCAGGCGAACCGATTCTGCGCCGTGTGGGAACATGGAATTCGCTATACTTTGATAGATATAACGGTGAGTATACAACCTCGAACAAGACGACAAAAGAAGGCTGCGAACCAAAGGGGAACAATAGCCACCGCTATGGTTGTAAGTACAAACCGCAACGTCCTAAAGTAGAATTCGCCAGTTGCCAGAAAGGGCCTGGCGCACAAGACGCAATTTCATCAGCAAGGTAAGGCATCGATATGAAAATTAGTGCGCGCAATATCCTTCGCGGAACAGTCGAAGCGGTCAAGACCGGTGCGGTCAACAGCGAAGTGGACCTCACCTTGCCTGGCGGTGAGAAGCTGGTTGCCGTGGTCACCAACGAAAGCGCTCAATCGCTGGGGCTGGCTGGGGGAAAAGAGGTCGTCGCGCTCGTCAAGGCATCCTCCGTCCTCGTCATGACCGACGATTCCGGGATTCGTCTGAGCGCCCGCAACTGCCTCGCAGGCACGGTCAAGAATGTGACTGCTGGCCCGGTGAGCGCCGAAATCACGATCGCGCTGGCTGGCGGCGACGAGGTTCACGCGTCCATCACCCACAATGCCGAAACAGAACTGGGTCTCAAGGAAGGCACTGCTGCCATGGCCGTCTTCAAGGCATCCGCCGTCATTCTCGGCGTCCCGGCCTAAGTCTTTTCGCGGGCGCCAGACGGCGCCCGCCGCTCGATCATGCAGCCCCATCGCTCGCGGGGCGGCGTCAATCTCCCCCTACCCCACCAACCGAGAACGCCAAAGCAGAACCGCCCCGAAGCGTCTGCTCGACCATCACTCGGATTTCACGCTGCCCCGCCCCAATAGGCTTGCCTCAGGCACCAACACCAAACCGCTGCGCCTGGACTCGCCAGTACAACCTAAATTCAGGTGACAACCGTCCCGGACATGGGGTCCACCTTCCCTTCCCGATAGCGCCCGGCGATACAACGCCAATGCCGCGCGAATCGCCGGTAGGCGCACTGCTCCTCGGCATCCCGACAGACATCCGGATGCAAATAGAGCGCGTCGATGTGACGCACAACGGACTCGGCCTGCTCGACCGAAGCCTCGCGCACGTAACGTCGGATGAGATCGCCGAGCCGTGATTCCAGGGCCGGCCGGTCCAGGTGGACGAGATCGTCGGTTGCAAGCATGGCAATCAAGGGTTGCATTCGGTGTCTCCGTATCGGCATGGACTCGCGGGTACCTTGCAAGCCGCACCGACGAACGTCCGGACACGACTGGCATTGGTCACACCGCTCGACCGAAGGTGATCCAGCGTTCGCGAGCTTGTGACAGAACAAGAATCAAACGATAACGATTCTCATTAAATATAAAGAGACAATGGCGGCCAGGTCAAGGGCGAATGCCGCCAAACGTGCAAACGCCCGCGCGCGACGCCCGAGCGGGGTCGCGACCAGCGATCAAATCGGTGAACGAAGGTGGAATCGGCGTAGAAATCGCCTGGGATGAAGCGCACGAACAGGCGCAACGACACGAGGGCGCCGGGCCTGCCGCACCGAGGGCGGGAAGACGAACGATGGATCGGGCACGTGAAAAGCGACACGTGCCAACCTGAACGATGGGGAAATGTTAATTTTTGCGGCTGCGCTCGCGGCTCATCTCTTCGGCGTAGCGGTGCAACATATTCCAGCGTTCGCGTCGCCGACTCATCGGCATGCCGCCGAGGACAGCCCTCAACCAATAAAACAGACGTAGACGCAGCCGCAATCGAACCTCAGGGCCGAGCGGACCATCAAGCGTTGAGGCCAAACGGGTCATGGAATCTCTCTCCGTCACGCGGCCGCCGACAGGACGAGGTTGAAGCAACCGGGCTCGGCTACTACTTCATTGAGCAGATTCCTTGCACACTCTTGGCATTTGCCGCAGCAGCCAGCGACTCCGAGTTCGGAACGCAACTTACCCAGGGTGTCATGTCCTTGCTCGACCGCCTCGCGAATCTGACGGTCCGTAACCGAGTTGCAGATGCAAACGTACATGTTCAGGGCCACCTAAGTTTTAGCGTAGAGGTATCAAGAAAATACGAACGATTCGCATTGATGTCAAGGGCTACAATGCGATTCCGATCGCAAAATCTCAGTTGCCCCAAATATCGTCTCGCCTCACCCCTTGTCATTCATCGACCTCGACCGGGAGCACAACACCAGTGAAACTCGATCCCACCATCAATCAACAGCTCAACGCGGTGCTCAAGGAGAGCCTGACTCAAATCAACCAGCTGTTCCTGCATGCGCGGATGCTCGGGAACTGGGGCTTCCACCATTTGGAGGAACAGGAATACAAGGCGTCCATCCGCGCCATGAAGCACGCTGACGCGCTCATCGCTCGCATCCTCTTCTTGGAGGGGCTGCCCAATCTTCAGGACCTGGGAAAGCTGATGATCGGCGAGCAGGTCCCCGAGATCCTGAAGCACGACCTCACCATGGAGCGGCGCTACCGCGACACACTGGTCGCGGCCATCGCCCATTGCGAGCAGCAACAAGACTTCGTGACCCGGCACCACCTGGAGGAGTTGCAGGAAGACGCCGAGGAGCGCATCGACTGGCTGGAAACGCAAAGTTCGCTCATCGCAGCGCTGGGAATCGAAAACTACCTGCAATCGGCCGTTTGAGCCGGAGGAGAAGAGAGATGAAAGGCAAACCGACCGTCATCGCACAACTTCAGAAGCTGCTGGCTGGCGAACTGGCCGCCATCGATCAGTATTTCATTCATTCGCGCATGTACGAGGACTGGGGCTTTCACAAGCTGTTCGAGCGCATCGACCACGAAACCCAGGAGGAGCGCGAGCATGCCGACAAGATCATCAAGCGCATGCTCTTCCTAGAGGCGACGCCAGACCTTTCGCAACGCGACGGACTGCGGGTCGGAACCGACGTCACCAGCATGCTCAAGAACGATCTGCAGCTGGAATACGAGGTCGTCGATGCGCTCAAGGAGGCCATCGCGATCTGCGAACAGGAGCAGGATTATCAGACGCGGGAGATGCTTGAGGTACTGCTGCAGGACACGGAAGAGGATCACGCCTATTGGCTGGAGCGCCAGCTCGGTCTCATCGACCGTCTGGGGATGAGCAACTATCTTCAGTCTCAGTTGGACGCGTCCTGAATCCAGCGGACGATCCCAAGATCGAAAACCACGACATGGGTTCGCCGCGCCGCACTCAGAGAACGCAATAGGGTGAAGCGCCTCAGTTCCCGGCGACCTCTCGGACACAGAGGGGTCGGCCATTCCTCAGGAGCCGCTCGCATTCTGCCACCGGAAGCGGACGACTGAAGAGAAACCCCTGGACCTCCTCGCAATCGTTCAGAACCAGATAGCGCAGTTGTAACTCTGTCTCCACGCCCTCGGCGACCACGGTCAGACCGAGTGAATGGGCCAGAACGATGATGGCACGCGCGATCGCCTCGGGATGCCCGTCACTTCCGAGCGGTGTCACGAAGCTCCGATCGATCTTGAGCCGATCGAGCGGAAAACTCCGCAGATAACCCAACGAGGAATAACCGGTCCCGAAGTCGTCGACCGACAGACTGACGCCCATGTCACTGAGCTCCTTCAGTACCCGCGTCGCGGTCGGAACATCCTCCATCAGCGCCGTCTCCGTAATCTCGAGTTCGAGCTGATTGGCTGCGACACCGTGGCGCTCCATCAGTGCCGCGATCCGCTTGGCGAAATCGGGCCGACGCAGCTGGCGGGGAGAGACATTGACCGCCATCGTTCCCGGGTTCAGCCCCTGGTCTATCCAGCGGGCATGCTGCGCCATGGCCTCCTGCAGAACCCAATCGCCGATCTCCAGGATCAGCCCCGACTCCTCGGCCACCGGAATGAATTCACCCGGACTGACGGCACCCTCCTGGGGGCTGTCCCAGCGCAACAGCGCCTCCCAGCCGGTGATGCGCCGAGTCAGCAAGTCGACACGGGGCTGATAATGGAGATGCAGTTCGCGCTCGGCGAGCGCCTGTCGCAACAGACTCTGCAGCCGATGCCGCCGCTGGACCTGATCCGCGACGGGGCCATCGTAGAAGGCATAGGCATTGCCGCCCGAGGACTTGGCCCACCCGAGCGCCAGATCCGCCTTGCGCACCAACTGACTCACATCCTGGCCATCGGAGGGAATAAGCGCGATCCCCAGGCTCAGACTCTGCGAATGCTCCCATTCGTTGATGAGAATCGGCTCGGCGAATGCCCGTAGAATTCGGTCGGCAGACGCGACCACGGCGCCTCGATCGGCACCAAACAAAACCGCGACCAGGACATCGCCGCTGAAACGCACCAGCGGGGTGCCGGCCGGCAAATTCTCGACCAGGCGCGCGCAGACAGTCACCAACAACAGATCGCCGAACTCGTGCCCGAGCGTCTCGTTGACCTGACGAAAGCGATCGAGATCGATCAGAACCAGAGCGCCCGGCTCGCCCCGTGCCACACCGGATGCAGGGTCGTCCAGAATCAAGGACAGCTGCGCGCGATTCGGAAGCCCTGTCAGATCGTCCGTAGTCGCCATCATGTGCAGCAGATAATCCTGCTGACTAAGTTCCAACGTATCCCGAACGATGGCGATGATCGTTGCACGATCACCCACGCTAGCACAGCCGAAGGTCATGTCGGCGGTCACATCGACACCGTCGAGCGTGCGTAGCGAGATCGCCGCCGCACCAGTGGAATCGGGTTCGGCAGACTCCGTCAGGTTGGCGAGCTCGCGCAGCAGCACCTGCCGAGAGACCGCGTCCTGAGCCAGATCCGACAGGCGCTCGCCAGCCTCAAGCTCAAGCGGATCCGCCGATCCCATCATGGATGCGAACTGGCGGTTGGCATAACGAATCCTGGAGTCTGTATCCATGACGACGACCCCGACCGGGGCAACATCGATCAGTTGTTTCAGGCATGCGAGTCTGGGCGCGCAGGGGGGGCGGGTCGCGGCATCCTCTCGACCAAGCAACCGCAACAGCAAAAGGAGTCCCGCCAATACCAGGCCGTCGCCACCCAGCTGAAGAAAGGGATCGGCAACACGCTCGGCGACGACGAGGAACAGACAGCAAGTGACCAACAGGACCAGCCCGAACAGCGCCAGATCCAGCTCCGTGCGCTGACCACGCGTGAGGAGGAATACCCCGAAGGCCACGACCGCCATCGCCAACAGCAACCAGCTGGTAAGCTGTGCGGCCGCCCCGAGGGCCAAAACCGAAGCGAAGAGGATGCCCATCGCCATCTGGCGCCGGTGCGGGTGTCTACCGCGCCGAAACCAGAGACGAGGCGCCAGCGCAATCCGTATCGTAGCGACGGCGGCTACCGCAGCCATGAGCGCCTGAAGGGCGCCATAGAGTGTCTCTCCGACCCCAATGCTCGGATCGGTGACACCAGTCATCGTCAACCAGGTCAAGGCCGGCCAGGCGACCAGAATCGACGACACCATCATGGAGTTCTGCGGGCTTGCGCCCTGGCATCGTCCAGAAATCATCGCACAGCTCCCTTCGACTATCGACGCCCGCTGGCAAAGGCCATGATGGCACCGGAGATCTCTTCGAGCGGCAGGGATCGCTCCACGGCACCCAACTTGACCGCCTCCTTAGGCATCCCGTAAACGACGCAACTCGCCTCGTCTTGCGCGACCGACATAGCGCCGGCATCGTGCATCTCCTTGAGACCGCGCGCGCCGTCATCGCCCATTCCGGTCATGATGACCCCGAGCGCATTGCGTCCCGCGCTACGCGCGGCGGACCGGAAAAGCACATCGACGGACGGCTTGTGCCGGCTCACCGGCGGACCGTCCATGACGTTGACCTGATACTGAGCCCCGTTACGCTTGAGCACCATGTGGCGTCCACCGGGAGCGATCAGGACGCGCCCCTGCATGACACGGTCGCCGTTCTGCGCCTCCCGCACCTCCATCTGGCAGAGCCCGTCGAGCCGTTGGGCGAAGGCCGTGGTGAAGCGCTCCGGCATGTGTTGGACGATGACCAGACCCGGCGTCGTGCGGGGCAGCGCCGTCAGCAGAATCTCCAGCGCCTGCGTGCCTCCGGTCGAAGTGCCGATTGCCACGATCTTCTCGGTCGTCTGATGCATCGCCTGATCGGGGGCCGGAAGCATGACATCAGCCGAATACTTGGGTGCCACAGCCAACGGCGCTGGCGAGGGCGAGACGCGCCGCATGTTGGCCTTAGCCGCCGCGCGCACGGCATTGGCGACGTCCTTGGCTGCGCTGGAGAGAAAGTCCTTCAGCCCCAGATGGGGTTTAGTGATGACGTCCATAGCCCCCGCCGCCAGCGCCTGAACGGTCGTCTGGGCGCCCTTCTCTGTCAGAGAAGAACAGATCACGACAGGTGTCGGATGCTCCGCCATCAGCTTCTTCATAAAGGTGATACCGTCCATGCGCGGCATCTCCACGTCCAAAACGATGACGTCCGGCCAATCGCGCTTCATCTTCTCCAGCGCGAACAGCGGATCCGAGGCGGTCGCGATCACCGTCAGATCGGGCTCGGCATTGAGTAGTCCAGACAACACCTGACGCACGGTGGCCGAGTCGTCGACGATCATGACTTTGACGGGGGGGCTCATGCCATTTGCTCCTTTTTACAACGACGACACCCCTCATCGCAGACGACGGGCGAATGTTTGAGCCAGGCGAGACCCGTGGCGACATCGAAGACCAGCTGACGGTGACCGTGGCCACCCAGATGCTCCGCGACCACCGGATGGCCGAAGAGCTTGGCCAGTTCGCGGCCGGCCGCGATGTTGCGTTCCTGGACCTGATAGGGCTGAAGTTCGAGCACAGCATCTGGGCAAGTCGACATGATCCCACCGCCGAAGAGCTTGGCCTCGAACTCGCTCGGAGCGCATCCGGTCGCCGCAATCCGACTCTGTAGCATAGCCATCGCCGAATCGGCGTAACAGCCCTCGCGCTCGGGACGCATGGATGCGGGAGCACGCGAGATCATGAAGTGACAGAGCCCACCAATCCGCAGCCTCGGATGCCAAAGCGTCACCGCGACGCAAGAACCCAACAGGGTCCGCAGACGTGTTTCTCCGCCACCGAACCAGATATCGCAGGGATACACATAGATGTCTTGCATGGACGGAGATCCGCTCAGATCTTTCGATAGACGGCGGGCGCGATGCCTTCCAGATCGCACGCCAATCCGTTGAGACTTTCGGAATGACCGATGAAGAACCAGCCACCCGGACGCAGCCGACTCATGAGCGACTGGACCACCTGCCGCTTGGTTTCCGGCTGGAAGTAGATCATGACGTTGCGCAGAAAGATGGCGTCGAAGGTGGGAGTCGACGGCAAGGTGGCCGTCAGATTGACCTGTGCGAAGCGCGTCCTGGAGCGCAGTTGCGGTGCGACGAGGAAGCGTCCCTCCTGGCTTCCGACCCCCTTGAGGCAATAACGTCTCAGCCGATCCTGGGACAGCTCAGAGGCACGTTCCATCGAATAGAGCCCTGACTCTGCCTGCTGCAGAACCTTGGTGCTGATGTCGGATCCGAACACCTCCCAGGGCGCCCCCCCCAGCGACTCCTCCAACACCATCGCCAGGGTATAGACCTCCTCGCCGCTGGAACAGGCCGCGCTCCAGACACGAAAGGGACGCCCGGGCGGATGCTCGGACAGAAGCCCGTCGCGCAGAAGCTCGAAGTGCTTTGGCTCGCGAAAGAAATGGGTCTCGTTGGTGGTCAGCAGATCCACCGCGATCTGGCGCTCATCGCTTTGGGCCGTGATGAGTCGGTAATAGTCCGAAAAGCTGGTCAGACCATGATGTCGCAGCCGCTTGCTCAGGCGACCAGCGACCAAGGTCTTTTTCACGGGTGCCAAGCTGATCCCGGCGACTCCGTGAATGAATTTTCGGAACTGCGCAAACTCCTGGTCGGTCAATCGTGTCTCTTGCGTGCTCATCTAAATGTTCCGCACCGCGTGCCCGACCGACCCACCAGGATCGACGGACAAGCAGCTATGTGGCTGCATCATCAAGGCGTAGCTCGTCGACCTCAGTCGACTCCCGTGCCGGGGGCTAGAAGGCAACGAACTCCGAGTCCGAGGATGGAGGAAACGTCATGGGCATCACCTTATCGGCCGCCTTGGACGCCAACTTCGGCCGCGCATCGGGGGCACGGATCCTATCCTTGACGGCCCGTTCCACATCCGATGCGATCTTGAAAAAATTCATCATCTGCTGGAGCTGCTCGGCCTGACCGCTCATCTCCTCGGCCGTCGCCGCCAGCTCCTCGGAGGCCGAGGCGTTCTG